>SICG01000178.1 GCA_009691525.1 Candidatus Latescibacterota bacterium
TGGCTCCGGCGGTAGGGCTCGAACCTACGACATGGTGGTTAACAGCCACCCGCTCTGCCAGCTGAGCTACGCCGGAACACTGGCGAAAAACGATGTAAAAATAATAGGGGCCGGCTCCCTCTATGTCAAGGCACCTCAGCCGCCGGTGTAGTGTTCCTTCAGCACCTCGCTGCGGGTGGGATGCCGCAGCTTCTGCAGGGCCTTCTCCTTGATCTGGCGCACCCGCTCGCGAGTGCGGCCCACGTACGCCCCGATTTCCTCCAGGGTCATGGGCTCATGCCCGTCAAGCCCGTAGTACATGCGCAAAACCCTGGCTTCCCCCTCGGTCAGGGCCTGCATGGCGTGTTTGATCTCGCCCTTCAGTTCCTCTTCTGAGAGCACGTCGTCACAGGCCGGCCGGGATTCGTCGGGCAGCAGGTCTCCCAGGCAGCGGTCCTGCTCGCTGTCGTCGCAGGGCATTTCCAGGGAAACGGGGCGCTGCGCCAACCGCAGGAGCAGATCCATGTCGCCAGGATCAGTCTCCAGCTCGGCAGCGATCTCATTCAATTCTGGGGGGCGTCCCAGGCGCTGCTCCAACCTAGTAAGGGCCTTGTTGACGCGGGTCAGTTCGCCGATGCGATTGAGGGGCAGGCGCACGATGCGCGACTGCTCGGCCAAAGCCTGAAGGATAGCCTGCCTGATCCACCACACGGCATAGGAGATAAACTTGAACCCCTTGGAGCCGTCAAAACGTTTGGCGGCGATGATGAGTCCCATATTTCCCTCATTGATCAAGTCTGAGAGCGGCAGCCCCAGATTCTGGTACTGCTTGGCCACACTGACTACAAACCGCAGATTCGCGCTGACCAGGCTGGCCAGTGCATCCTCGTCGCCCTGCTTGATCTGCTTGGCGATGGCGATCTCCTGTTCCGCGGAGAGTCCAACGGAGTTCTCGATCTCGTGGAAGTACTGGTCGATCAACGTATCGGTTTGCAATGCGGTCATGGAATCACATCCCTCCGGTAGCGAGTGAGCGAGGAGACTGCGCTCTCTGGGGAGATGAGACCAGTCGCCCGCGATCGAGGCGGTCGCGAATAGAAAATGTCTGGGGATTTTTCAGGAAATACACACATCCAGGGACGCGCTGCGAGAGGCGGGGGAGTGTCAGATATTAATTCGCAGCAGCATCCGCACGGTAGTTAAGCAGGGGAAGTGGATCAAATATAATGTAACCCCCAACAATTATACAAGCTTTTTGATACTTTTTTTTGCGGCTCTTGGGGTCGACGACTCGAAGAGCCTATATTCGCTCGCCTAACCATTGTGGAGGGACCATGGATCTCAGCCTTTTCAGTCTGCAGGGGAAACGCGCACTGGTCACCGGCGGGGGTCGGGGCATCGGCCGTGCCTGCGCTTTGGCCCTTGCCCAAGCCGGCGCCCAAGTGGCAGTGGTCAGCCGCACCCAGGCCCAACTGGAGGAGACCGCAGCACAGATACGCGCCCAGGGGGGGCAGGCCCTGGCACTGGCCGCGGACCTGGCAGATCCGGCTCAAGTGCAGCATCTGGCCAAGAGGCTTTACGGGGAATGGGGCGAGGTGGATATCCTGGTCAACAACGCCGCCATCAGCCCCATCTTCAAGTGCATCGAAGAGGTGGCCCCCGCCGAGTGGGAGCAGATCATCAACGTCAACCTCAGCGGTGCCTTTTTTGTACTGCAACAGGTGGGAGGGCGCATGGCGGCGCAAAAGCGCGGAGCCGTGATCAACATCACCTCGGTGGGGGCGGTGCGGGCGCTGCCGCGGCTGAGCGTCTATACCGCGACTAAGGCGGCGCTCGACGAACTGACCCGCACCCTGGCGGTAGAATGGGCCAAATCCGGCGTCAGGGTCAATGCCGTGGCCCCGGCTTATATCGAGACGGAGATGACCGCCGGCATCCACGAACACCCTCACCTGCGCCAGCGGGTGGAGGAACGCACCCCCCTGGGCCGCTTCGGCCGACCAGAAGAGGTGGCCTGGGCGGTGGTCTTTCTGGCTTCTGAGGCGGCCTCCTACATCACCGGCCACACCTTGTTTGTCGACGGCGGTTGGACCGCCGTCTAAGCCGCGCCTATGGCTTCCTTGGCCAGCGCTTTGCAGCGCTTCAGGTCAAAGTCGCGGAGGATGGTGATCTTCTGGGTTTCCAGTGAGCCCTCGGCATGGATGGCCAGTAGTTCGTTGTAGCCGCCAAAATCTGAGGCGGTCAGGTCGCGGACCAGATTGAAGGCCCGGAGCCGGTCGCGGGTCGACACCCCTTTTTTTCCTCCCAGCAGCCGCTCGATATAACCCTTGGTATCGGGATTTTCCAGGTCCTCTTCGGCCGGCCCGGTCACCACCAATCCGCCGGCGATATCCTGAACCCAGCAAACGGCCTGGTGGTAGTTATTGGCAAAGTGGTATTTGGCCAGGTTGGTCATGACGATGTTGGGCACCGCGGTGCCATTGGCAGCCAGTCGGCAGTCGTACGCGGCTGCCCGGCTCAGACCCCGCACGGTCTCGGTGTAGGCGATGAGCTTCATCAGCTTTTCTCGCACGTGGCTAGCCTTCTCAATGCCGTTGTACTCGGCCATCAGGGCGGCCGCGCCGATGAGCAGGTCACACAGGGGTGGCTTGTACGAGACGGCGGTGAAGCGGTGGAACTCGACAAAGGTGTTGGCCAGGGTCCCGGCGAACGGGGTCTCCCCCTTGAGGAAAACCCGCTCCCAGGGCACAAAGACGTCGTCGAAGATGGTGAGGGTATCCACCATGCGGTGCCGGCTGCTGACGGGGTGGTGGAACTGGCTGGGCGGGGGTGAACCAAATGGGCTGGCGATCAGCTTCAGGCCCGGGGTATTCACCGGCACGGCAAAAGCCACGGCAAAGGGCCCATCCTCCACACCAAAGGCCCGGGTGGGCAAAACGATGATCTCGTCCACGTACGGGGCGCAGGTGGTGTGGGCCTTGGCCCCGCGCACCACGATGCCGTCTGGCCGCTCCTCGACAATGTGGACGTAATAGTCTGGATGCTCCTGCTGGGAGGGCAGTAGGCTGCGGTCCCCCTTGACGTCGGTCTGAGCCACCGCGATGGTCAGGTCGCGTTCCTTGCAGTGGCGGTGATAAGCGGCCACCCGGTCGCGATACGGGGTGTTGCAGTGCTGGTCCACCTGCTGGCTCACCAAATCCAGGGCGAAGAGCGCGTCGGTGCCAATCTCCTTGATCAGCAACACCACACTGCCCCCCAACCGAGTAGACCGCTCGATCATTTCGCGGCGCTTGAGCAGATCGTCGGCGCAGGTCGGCACCTTGTAGTAGCGGGAGCAACGCTGGCCGCTTTCGGGGTCCTCCCAGCTGAACAACTCGCGGTGCTCGGGGCCTTCGGCCAGGTCGAAATCGAGAGCCACATGCTCGACGGCGATGCCCAGATCGTGGTGGGTGGTCACGTCCTCCACCCGCTCGCCCTTGCAATATATCACCCGGCCATCGCGCAGGCCGGCCTTGAATTGTGCTGCAGTGCGCAGGCCCATCTTCGTCCTCCTAATTTTTGAGCGGCTTGCCGGTTTTGAGCAGGTGCTCGATGCGCGCCTGGGTGGCAGGGGTGCGGCACAGGCGCAGGAACTCTTCCCGCTCCAGGTCCAGGAGTTCCTGCTCACAGACGATGCGCGGCGCACCTTCCCCCCCACACAGCACCCGCGCCAGGGCCTCGCCCACTGCCCGGTCGTGGGGCGAGAGGGACCCCGCCTGTGTTTCGAGCCATTCTTCGAGCTGCGCGCGTCCTGAATCGCCAGCCACGGGCAGGAGCGCCAGCGCCGGCGGCACGTACCCAGGAGCTAGGCTGCCGGCCAGCTCCAGGGCACGGGCCAGCAGCTGGTCTTCCCCCAGCACAATGGCATCTTGCCCGGACAAAAATCCCCACTGTCTGGCCTGGTGGGCGTTCTCGGAAATCTGTCCCTCCAAGAGCGTGGCGAAGATCGGCGCCGGCTGCGCCCCCAGCCGGCGGACCATCTCCTTGCACCCGCCAGCCCCGGGGATCAGGCCCACACGGGCTTCCACCAAACCCATACGCAATTCCGCGCCAGCCACCCGCCCCCCCACCGACAGACAAAACTCGCAGCCCCCGCCCAAGGTCAGACCGTGGGGGGCGGCCACCACCGGAAAAGGCGCGAAGCGCAGGGCCATGACCGCCTGTTGAAACGCGCACAGGAAAGCCTCCAGCCCCTGCCAATCGCCCTGGGCGCACAAGGCTGCGAGGTACTTGAGGTCAGCTCCAGCAGAGAAGAGCGCCCCGCTGCCCCACAGCACCAGGCCGCGCAGGGGCTGGGCCAGTACTCGGTGGACCAGCTCCAGGGTCTGGGTGGTGATGACATTCATCTTGCCCTGCAGGACCAACACCCCCAGGCCATCCCCAACCTCCACTAACGCGGCGCTTTCGGTCTCTAGTAAAATCTTCCCCTTTTCCAGGGCCCCCTTTTCCCGCTGGTCTGGCACCTGCCGGCCTTCGCGCAAGGAGAAGTGCTGCCCCGGGAGATAGAACTTCCCGCTGGGTCTGACCTGGCGGATCAAGGGAGGCGCTGGCTCTTCCTCAAGACCCAAACGGTCCCACATCTCAAAAGGACCGGCCTCCCAGTTGAAACCCCAGCGCATGGCCTGGTCAATGGCCTCTAGATCGCCGGCCATCTCGCTGGCGTGGTCAGCGGCGTAGTGAAGCAGAGCCCGCAGGTGTGCCCGGGCCAGGCCCCCCAGTCGATCCGTGGCCTGCCACACCACTTGCAGGCGAGCCTCCAAGGCAGGAAGGCGCAGGACCGGCCCCAAGGGCCCCAGATCCACCGGGGCCAGGTCCGCATACTCAAAGGTTTTCAGATTCAGCGCCTGAAGCCGCTCCCCTTCCCTGCGGTAGAAACCGGCCCGCGTCTTTTCGCCCAGCAGGCCCCGCCTCAGCATCTGCTCGACAAAGTTAGGCAACGCGAAACACGAAGACTCAGGGAGCTGCTCCCGCGCCGTGTGCGCCACATGGGCCAGGGTGTCCAGGCCGATCAGGTCGCACAGCCGCAGGGTGGCGCTGCGCGGGCGTCCGAGCAAGAGACCACTGACGGCGTCCACCTCCTCTACCCCGAAACCGTCCTCCATGCGCTGCAGCAGGTCCACCACGGCAAAGATCCCCAGCCGGTTGGCGATGAAATTGGGGGTATCCAGGCATTCCACCACTCCCTTGCCCAGCACCTCCTCGACAAAACGCCGCATACCCGCCACCAGTTGCGCATCGGTCTGGGGGCCTGGAATGAATTCCACCAGCTTCATCTGGCGAGGGGGATTGAAGAAATGGATGCCCAGGAAATGCCGCGCGAAAAGCGCCGTGCGGCCCTCGGCCATCTGGGCGATTCCCAGGCCTGAGGTATTGGTACTGATGGCCAGCCCTGGCCTGGCCCAGGTTTCGACCCGGGCCAACAGGGCGCGTTTGATCTCCAGATTTTCGACCACGGCCTCCACCACCCAATCAGCCGCGGCCAGGCATTGGAGTTGATCGAAGCTGCCTGGATGGACCCGGCTGGCAAATTCGGGAAGAAAAAAGGTCCGGCTCTTGAGGGCGCGCTCCAACCCGGCGGCGGCCACTGCGGTCGAGACATCGAGGAGATCGACTTGGAGGCCGGCATTGGCGGCCAACGCGGCGATCTGGGCGCCCATCACCCCGGCGCCGAGTACCACGACGCGGTCTAGCTGCGGCAGCGGCACGGTCATTTCACTCCACCTTGACGATGGGTGCGTCCACGTAGAGCAATCCGGGGAGGGTGAGCAGGCTCGTTTCGTCGCGGGACTGGTCCAGGGCGTTGGCCACGCTTTTCACCTGATCGAAGAAATCGAGCTTGAAGATCGTCAGTACCCACAGCGGCGCGTAGCCTTCCTGCCCGGGCAACCGGGTGGCGACGTTGTGGGTGCCCGTGGCCAGCGGATCGAGGGCGAAACCGTCGCTGGGATCTAGGTCGTTTTCGAAGAAGGCAAACATCTCCGGGGCATTCACCTTGCCGGCGCCAAAGTCGACCTGGGCCGTGCTGTTGGGGTTTTCGAAAAGCAGGTAATCGACGATTTGATCCCGGTACCAGCCCTGCTGGGCAGCGCTGGGCGTGGAGGAGTCGAAACGCTGGCTGGCCTTGGAGCCGGCCGGGGCCAGCACGCAGTGCATCACCTCGTTGGTGGCGGTGATCTCGTAAGCGCCGTCCTTTAGCACCTGGAACGAACTGAGGGAATTGGGGGGATAGTCGCGTTCGAGGATGCGCACCTTGTAGATCTGCCACAGGTCGCTGTACCCCGGATCGCCGGGCAGCAGGTCAAAGATGGGCAGTTGTCCGGGGAGGGGCTGACCGATGCGATCGACCAGCACATAAACCGGCGCAGGCACCGTGCCCTTGGCGTCGAAATTGTAGAACCAGATGATCTCGCTGTTGGGGCCGAATCCCCGCTGCAAACAAATCGAACTATCGAAGTCGATGGGTTTGTCCGGCCCGGGAAGCTTGGCATTCTCGGAACGGCGGTAGAAGAGCCCGGCCGCGTCGCTGAAGCGGTCGATGACCGCCCGTGGCACATAGGCGGGAAAACGGGCGGTGATCTGCAAAGCACCGACCTCGGCGGTAATCGAGAGGTGGGCGACCAAATCGTCCCGCACATCCGCCGCCAACTCCCGCTGGAGCAACACTTGCTGCTGGCCATCGCGCCCGGTCAATTCAACGCGCACGTTGGTACCGGTGGGGATGTCCTCGATGCGCCCCTCGTGGAAGCCGCTCACTTCGTAGGTATGGTCAAGGGTATCGCCCTGGACGCTGACCCGCACCTCGAGTGCGACTATTTCGGGAGGGAGCTGGGCACTCAGTTCCAGGCTGCCCCGCAGACGGGCCATCTGCAGGCGGACCTGCCGGGGCGGGTCATCCACCGTCAGGGTGTCGGTCGCCGCAAAGGTGCGGATTAGATTGGCGTCGAGGGCTTCGACCCTGAAGATGCGGTTGGGGCCTGCCGGTATCCCCCGCACCTCGGCGCGCGCCTGACCACCGACAAGATTCATCTCCCCCTGCACCGGGGCGCTCAACTCGGGGGCGCTGACCGCAAAACGGATGCTGGACATCAGCGGTCCCAGCTCCTGGTCGGCGGGAAAGTCGGCGACCAGCTGGATCCCCGGCTCCTCCCTGCCGATGAACTTGGGGTCCAGGGGGTTGTCGCGCTCGGGTCCGCCGCAGGCGATCAGCCCGCAGGCTACCAGCAAAGATCCGGCGAGGCGCATCAGGCCCCCCTCAGTTGGCCGCCAGCGAGAAAAGGGAGAGCTGATCGGGCTCGACCTCAAGGTTTTTGGCCTCCACCAGTGGCCAGTCGCCCTCCCGGTAGGCGCCCAGCCAGCTGTCCAACTCGGCGCGCCGAAAGCGGATCATCTTGCCCAACCGGTAGTGCGGCACCTTGCCCCGCCCCACCCAACGGCGCACCGTGGACAGCGAGCACTGCAAGTACTCGGCCACCTCCTGCATGGTCATCAGTTGCTCTCTCACCATCTGCATCCTCCCAGGTCCCTCAGATGACTGTAAAGCCCTAGGGTAAATGGGCAGTGGATTGGTGGTCACCCGGCCGCTTCAGCGATGCGAGATTCTCTCAGGTCGTGCCGCACTTGAGATGGCGTTGGGTAGCCATGGCGCTGCAAGATCCACCGGGTGTTGTATTGCTCTTTGAA
>SICG01000179.1 GCA_009691525.1 Candidatus Latescibacterota bacterium
CCAGGCCCGGCAGACCATGGGTGAGCCCTCGCGCGGGTGAGAGAAATCACCTTGCAGCTAAAGGCGGGCGAGCGGCGCAGCTTCGGCGCCGACCCGGCCTGAACGGAAAGAGGAAAAAGGGTATGATCGACGCGGCACGGCAGCAGCAGCTGCTCACCCAAGGTTTTTGCCACTTCCCCCAGGTGCTCGACCAGCAGATCCTCGGCGAGCTGATCCGGGTCACTGACGCCTTGCTCGATGCGGAGCCGGCAGAGCGCCACCAGAAATACCGCTACCAGGGCAGCAACATCAATGTGGCGTACCAGGACCCGGTTTTCGCCCAGCTCTTTGCCTGGCCAAAAACCCTGGAGGCCCTGGCGTCTTTGGGCTACCGCGATCCCAAGTGGTGGAGCGGCTACCTGCTGAGCAAACCGCCCCTGGGGCCGCCCCTGTACTGGCATCAGGACTGGTGGGCCTGGGACCATGCCCGCAGCGCCGACCCCCATCTGCTCCAGGCCTTCCTGATGTACTATCTTACCGACACCACCAGGGAGAACGGCTGTCTGCGGGTCATCCCCGCGTCCCATACCCGCCGGGTGGATCTACACGAGAAGCTGCCGGCGGCCCACAGCGAGGAGACCTATGAGGCCCCGCTGGATTCGCCGATCTTTTCCCACCATGCCCAGGAGATCGACGTGCCGGTGAAGGCCGGCGACCTGGTGGTGGGCGATGCGCGCCTCCTGCACGCAGCTCACGCCAACCAGACCAATCAGCGGCGCTCCCTGCTGACCCTGTGGTACTACCCCGATTACGAGAACCTGCCCGATTCCATCCGGGCCTTCATCGCCCGCAAAAAGCCGCTCGATCCGCCCGACTGGTGGGAAGGGAACGCCGGCAGGATCGTCGAGCCGCTGGTGCCGCACTATACCGGTTCCACTGCACCCGTTGCGTGGAGCCGGATACCCGGCGAGCACCTGAAATATTGAGCTGGTCCGTGCCGATCCCTCAATCGGCGGTATAACCCAATTCGGTCCACACTTGGTGCGCCCTTGCCTGGCCTTTGGGGCTGGGTTGGACAAACCCCCGGATGCTGGGAGGGGGCTGTCCAGGCCCGGCGTGCTCGGGCCAGGGGGACCAGTGATCGCCCTCGTAAGGCTGGCGGCTCTGCTCGTCCCGGAAGTCGGGCACTGCAAAGGCGCGGCCCTCCTCCAGCGCGCTCTTCCAGGCCAGGATACCCACCGAGGACATAGCCACCCCGCGGTACACGTCGAGGAAGGGCGGTTCCCCAGTGCGGATGGCGTTGGCAAAATGAAAGCAGGTCCAGAAGTCGCCGCCGCCATGGCCGGCCTGACGGGCCAGGTCTCCGTGCTCGGGCCAATCCGGGGTGTAGACCCGTTCGGCTTCTTGTCCGGGCGTTAGATTCCAATCCTCATGCCAGACGCGGATTTGACCCGAGCCGAAGTACCCCGGGCCGCGCAGCAATTCCATGGCGCCGCGTTCGCCGTGCAGGCGGTACCAGTTGCTGTGTCCGGGCAGGAGCAGGCCGAAGATGCGGAAAACCGCCCCGTTGTCCATACGACAGAGGATAACCGAGCCGGGGTCCGCCACCCGCACGGTTTCCTCTTCGAGGGGGGGACAGGCGATGGAGAGGCTGTTCACCTGTGTGGGCCAGGTGTCGGTGATATAGACCAGCGGGGCCAGGGCGTGGGTGCAGTAATAGGTGGAGGGCAACCAGGCGCGCCAGTGCTTCATGCCCGGGGAGATGCGCAGGCGGTCGTCCGGGGGCATGGGATGATTGTACTCGCCCTCGGCGTAGAGCACCTGGCCAATTTCGCCGGCCCGGTACAGGCGACGGAACTCCTGATTGAAGGCGGTGTAGGGATAGTTCTCGGCCAGCATATAGGTTTTGCCGCTCTGCTCCACGGCCCGGCACAGGGCCACGCCCTCGGCCAGGGTGGCGTTGGACGCGGTTTCGCTCATCACGTGTTTGCCGGCCCCGAGGGCGCGGATGGCGAAGGGGGCGTGCTGGTGGAAGTAGTTGGCCAGCACCACCGCATCCATATCGTGCTCGAGAAAGCGCTCATAGTCGGTGTAGGTGGCCACCCCGTAGCGCTGGCCCACTTCGCGCAGCTTCTCTTCCCACAAATCGCAGAGCGCCACCAGTTCCATGCCCACGGCGGCGCTGGCGCCCTGGGCAAAACTCTGGCCCCGCCCCACTCCGACCACCCCGACCCGGATCTTCTTTTGCATGGGATTATCCCCGTGAGGGCTCCTTCGTCGCTTCCTTGGCCTTGAGCACCTCTGCGGCCAGGTGGCCCTGGTTGTCGAGGGCCTGGCGCAGGTGGACCATCCGGCGCGGTCCGGCAGTGCTGGTCATGGCCGGGCCGTAGATCGAGTCGACCCAGAAGCGGGCGAAGGCGCTGATCTCATGGCGCAAATAGGGCAGGTCCGCATCGCTGTAGCGGGCGGTGGTATTGATGGTGAACATGCGGCGGCGGTTGCTGCCGCCCCAGGCGCTGTGTTTGGTATTCTGGTTGAAGACGACCACGTCTCCAGGTAGACTTTCGAGCGCCACGGCCGGCACCTGGGCTCCGGTGATGCCCCAGTCGTCTGGGGCAGTGCGCAGGTGCTCCTGCAGGGTTTCGGCGTAGCGGTCGCCGTAGTGCTGGCTGCCGGGGATCACCCGCAGGGCACCGCTGTCGCGGGTGACGGGGTCGAGGTACAGGGCCATCTTGTAGAAGAGGCGCGGGGGCTTGCCGCGCATCTTGCCGCTCCAATCGGTGTCCGAGTGCCAGTTGGTGTTGCCCACGTAAAAGTTGCCGTCGCTGCCGATATAGTTGAAGTCCTCACCCATCAGGCTGGTGAAGATGCCCTCGACGCGTTCGTCGTCGATGAGGGAGGAGAGGTACTCGTTCTGGTCGATGAAGGGCACGATGCAGGACCGGGCCGTGCCGTCGTGGGGTTTGCCCCCGTGGCCGCCGCCCTGGGTGGCGAAGACCGATTCGAACTCGGCGGTGATCCGCCCGATGTCGTCCTCGAGCAAACCGGGAAAGATCAGAACGCCGAAAGCATCCATGTAGGCTAGTTGCTGGGGTGTCAGGCGCATCGGGTCCTCTGTTCAGCCGAAGGTGAGGGGTTGGAAGGAGGCGGGCACGTGAAAGTTGGGAGTTGGGGTATCGACCGGCGCCCAGGAACCCCAGTGGGGATGGGAGGTGTGATCGGCGCACTTATAGAAGTTGGCCCGCCAGGTGGTGCCCTGCCGGGGGGTGGCAATACCGAAGTATTTGGCGAACAAGGCGAAGGGCAGGTGGTATTCGATGGTCCAGGTGGTGGGGTCGGCAATTTCGGGATCGACGTTTTTGGACAGGGAGTGGGATACGGGCATCATTGCCTCGTCCTCGGCGCTGAGCACGATCTGCTCCTTGCCGGCCTGGCGTTCCTCGGGAGAAGGGCATCTGAAGACCAGCATGGTGCCGCCGCAATTGACCTCAAAGTTGAGATAGGCGCTGGAACCGGGTACCGGGGCGACGAAGAACTCGCAGCAACTGTCAGTGCAGACGCTGTCCTGGAATTTCTTGGCCACGGCGCGCACATAGCGGTCCTCCACCCGAAAGATCAGGCCCAGGGCCTGGTCGTCGTAGAGGAGGCGGGCCTGCACCTTGGGGCGGTGGCCCGAGTCTTTCCACGGGAAGTTGGTGACTTCGAGGGTTTGGGCGGCAGCCCAGAGGGGGCGGTCCCAACGGGCATCGGCGGAACCGAGGTTGGTGGTGCGGGCGATGGTGTACTGCATGGCGGGACTCCTGGAAAAGGGTAGATGGGGTACAAGGTAGGATGGTGGAACGGGGCTGTAAAGACGACCCCGCTTGACGCTCCCAGGGGGTGGGCGGTATAGTTGGGGCCAACTCCCAACCCCTTGAGGCGGCCCATGAGCAATGCAGCTCCCCCTCCGGACCCGGCGGCCCTGCGCGCCCTCAGTCGGCTCTTCCCTTCGCTGGACGCGGCCCTGGCCGAACTTGCCCGGCTCTCGGCTGAGCTGACCTACCACAAGGGCACGGTACACGTCATCAGCGACATCCACGGCGAGCACGCCAAACTCAGGCACGTCATCAATAACGCCTCCGGGGCGCTGCGGGGTGCGTTGAGTCAGGACCTCTACTGCCGCTTGTAGGTGATCGGCTCCCAGATGCGAGTAGCGCATGGTCATTTTGATATCCCGATGCCCCAGCAATTTGGCCACGGTGCGCAGATCGATGCCCTTCATCACCAGGTGGGAGGCGAAGGTATGGCGCAGGTCGTGGAAACGGATATGGCGCTCGATACCGGCCCGCTTCAGCGCACCGGCAAATCCTTTCTTCACATCGGTTACCATCTGTCCTGCGTCGCTTGAGAATACCAGGGGGCAGATCTTCCCGTCCAGTAACCGGGTGGTCTGCTTTTCCGTTGCCTGGCGGACAGTACTGTTCATGGGGATGTGGCGGGTATCGCCATTCTTGCTGTCCCGCACCGTGATGAACCCGTTCTTGAAGTCCAGGTCCCGCCATTCCAATTTGAATACCTCGCCCCGCCTCATCCCGGTGTGGATGGCCAGGGTGACGATGGCCCTCAGGTGTGGGGCGCAACTCTCGATGACCTGGTCCATCTCCGCTTCGGTTAAGAACTCGAACTCCTTCAAGGTCTCTCGCTGCTGTTTCACCCCCCAGGCCGAATTGGTCTTCAGGTAGCCCCAGTCCACAGCCTTCCGCAACATGTTCTTCAGGCAACACAGTTCCCGATTGAGGGTAGCGGGGGCTTTGCCGGCCTCCTTGCGCTGGGCAAGGTATTTCTCCACGTCGCGGCGGGTGATCTCACTGAGGAGCTTCTTGCCGAAGGCTTCCTGCAACCATTTTGCGCTCAGCTGGTCCCGGTGGTAGGTGGACTCCCGCTCTAGATCTGCACCCATTTCCTCAAGGCGTGGGCGGATGGTGCAGCCGGCATGATCCTCGGCGGCCAGAATCAGCACATTGGCGGGGGGGGGTGGGGTCCATGCCGGGCAGCCCCTTTCCCAGGGAAATCGCGGTGGCGATGGCCTGGGTTACGAAACTCTTGCCTTCGCCGGGGTCTCCCTCGAGCAGGGTCAGGTGACGCAGGGGGATCCGTCGCGGCCACAGCCACTCACTTCCTCTGGCGCCACCTCTGCCATTCGGCGCGCCGTGGGGCGCTCGTGGGGTGTTCCGTCGGGTTCCTCTGCCCGCTTTCCGTTTTTGGCTGGCGCGTACCGGGCGACGCTCTGGGCGATAACCTGGACCTCTCCATCAGATAAGGGTGGGGAGCACTTCGCGGCGTTTTCTTCGCGCAGCGCCGCCAGTATCGCAACCTCACCCATTCCTCGCCGCCTCATGGTCCCGGCGAGGCTGGCAAGGGTGTTGTTGCGTCCACCTTCTGGTATCAGTCCCTCAATAGCTGGTGCTGGTCCCTTGAGCTTGCCGGTGGTGGGCTGCTGAACCACCTCCAGTAACCAAGCCGGCCAATCAGGGAGGAGCTTCACTTCGGTCTGTGCAGCGGTCATGCCACCTCACTCCTACCTTGGAAGTATTTTTCCGGCCTGCTGGACTCCTCCCAGGCGTACCGCCGCCCGCTGAAGTGATTGGAAGGCGCAACCAGGATATACCCGCCATCGGCTTTGATGTCGATGCCAGGGAGAACGCCATTACGGCTTTTCAGCCCCGGGGTATGCCGGAATAGGATATGGCGGCCACCGCCACCGGTGATCTGCTCTGAGGTCTCAGGCAACTTGCCGTGCTGGGCTTCCAAAACCTCCAGGGAGATGTCACCGCCGTGCCGGGGGTCGATGTCCAGCACGTCGAACCCGGACACCGCGCCGGTGGGGATGCCGATGTTCGCATCGGGGTACTGTTCCCACCATTTGCGGATCTGCGTGGGGTCAGTGGTCGCGTCCTTCAGACCATGCTCAGTCCTGGGGTGCTTCCCCGGACCCGAGCAACCTGTTTTGCCACAAGAACACGCACCGCCCTCGGTGATCGAGTGGCAGGGGAAGACCGGCCAGTCGAGTTGCTGGGCATAGTCCAGGGAAGCGAGGCCTTTCTCGGAAAGCGCGTTCTCAGTTTCCACTGTCATCGTCGTCCTCCATGCGCCAATCGGTTTGCCCCGAAGAGCGCGGCATACTGCTGCTCTAACTCGTCGCGGGTGTTGTCCAGGCTGGCGCAAGGTCGGATTTCCTGGTCCAATCGTTTGATCTCCGCCTTGATCTCGCGAGGCGTCCCATTCATGTCCCGCGCTCTTTTGCTGCCACCTTGTGGCTCTCCAGCCAGAGATCGAGGTCGCGCTTCAGGAAGCGGGTCAGGCGGTTGACCTTGACAAAGGGCACCCGCCGCTTCGAAACCCAGACCCGCAGAGGGTGTCTGGTGCGCACCCCAGGTACCCGGCCGCCTCGTCATTCCCCCGGGTCCTGTCCGCCATGTCCATCGCTATGCCCCCATCGGTTCGGTTGAGTGCTGCGTTCGCTGAGAATATCGCATTCTCATCGAAATAGGTCAATTTAACTTCATGTAAATACTGCGTATATAGCAAAGCTATCAAAGCCAACAAATTAACTATCGCCACGATATTGCGTAAAAAAAACACCTAGATTGGCCTGGTTCTCCTACTCGTCCTCGGCTTTTTTCCGTCTTACCACGGGTGATGGCTTTTTCTTTCTGTATTCCTTTGCCTTTCTTTTTAGATCATCCCTGTGTTTGGCCCTGTATGCCGCTTGTGCTCGGGCAGCGCTGTGTTTGTCGCACAATGTCTTCGTGCTGCGAGTCTGAACAAAAAAAGCTCCACAGGCGGCGTAACCACACTGACCCAGTCGCCCAGCATGGCGACGAAGAAAAACCGCGATGGCACGGGCTGTCAGGTTTCGAAGGTCATAATCGCTGCGATCAGTGCTTTCGGTGGGGGGGTCTTGGGGGGTGCTTGGCACGATTTCCCCGGAGTCGAAATCGTATTTCCAGCGACTGCCCTCAAGTAACTCGTTCATCCTCGCCTCGACGCTCTTGGCGATCTGTGGATCTCTACGGGCCTCGATGCAGGCGCGCAATAGATCGCTTAGGTCCTTCCAAAGGCGGTAGATGGAGACGGAATCCACTGCGTGTCGGTCCAGGGTCAGGAATGGTCTCCACCTTTTTCGCTGCTCAGCCGAGAACGAGCCGAAGCAGAAAGGCAAGAGTCTATTGAGCGCCACTTCGATGTCGCGCGATTCGAGATCGCCCGAGTCAGTCTGTTTGTAACTCACGTTGATGGGCGGCTCTTCATTCACAAAGCTGAGAAAGGTATGTTCCTGCTCCGTGAGTCGATTCGCGCCTCTGGCCTTCTGGTCCATGGTCATCTCCTCCCAGGGGCTGGAATCAGCCGCCAGGGCCGTTGTTTTTTGGGGCACACTCTCAAACCAGACCCCTGTTATCTGATAATCTACTCGATGCCTCGGACGAAATCGATGGAGACTTTTGCGAGACCCAGGCCAATTCACACAAAAAAACGGCTGCAAAGACCTTGGAAAGATCCTCGCAACCGCCTCTTCTATAACACCTTACAATTGGTGGGCCCAGTAGGACTTGAACCTACGACCAACGGATTATGAGTCCGCCGCTCTGACCAACTGAGCTATGGGCCCGCTTGAGAAATAAAAGGGACTTTTCTACCGGCAGTCAAGGCGAGGAGGAGGGCGGCAGC
>SICG01000180.1 GCA_009691525.1 Candidatus Latescibacterota bacterium
GAAGAAGCCGTAACACCGCTTCCGTTTTGCGCCGCGACGAGAACCGGCCACTCGCGGTATTCTTGGGTTTCTTCGTCATCAGACAGACTCCTTTCCTGGGGAAAGATAACCCCTAAAGACTGTCCAATATAACCGTAGGGCGATCCAGGAGTCTGGAGCCGGCCGTTTCGGCTAGAAAGGGGATGTATTCATGAAGATCACCAGCGTCGAGAGTTTCCGCGTCGAGGTTCCGTTCGAGCTCGGGCAACAGAACAAGGCGGGGTACTACAATTCCACCGGAATCACGCGCCTGCGCACGGATACAGGGATCACGGGATACGGGTTCAGCCAGTCGGAGATCGAGCCGGTGTCCCGGATTCTGGTGGGGCAGGACCCCTTTGCCATCGAGCGCCACCTGGAAGCCGGCCTGGACCAGTGGTACGGGGCGGAGAACGCCCTGTGGGATATAGCAGGCAAGGCCGCCGGATTGCCCCTGTGCCGGCTGTGGGGGATGTACCGCAGCTCCATGCCTGTATACCTGACCTGTGTGTGGCCGCGGGGAACGGATATTACCCCGCGCCAGCAGGCCGAGGAAGTGCGCCGGTACGCCGAGGCGGGGTACCGGGCAGTCAAACTCCAGATCCATCGTCCGGATTTCATGGAGGACGTGGAGGTCGTGCGCCTGATCCGCCAGTTGGTGGGCGGCCGGGAGCGGATGGAGGTGATGCTCGACCGCACGGGGCAGTACTCAGGAAATACCTGGGATTACGGCACGGCGCTGAAGGCGGCCAGGGCCCTGGAGGAGGTGGAGGCCACCTGGCTGGAGGAGCCCTTTGCCCGGGGCGACGTGGAACTGTCGGCCCGGCTCAGGCAGGAGGTTGACCTGGCGATCACTGGTGGGGAGCACCAGCCCTTTTCCGTGTACCCCGGGTACCTCAAAGGCGGGTCTTTCGACATCGTGCAGCCCCATTGCGCCAATGTCTTCCGCCATCTGAAGGCCGTGGCGGACATGGCCGAATCCTTCGGGATGGAGTGCATCTTCCACGGCTCGCACGGCATGGACCTGATCGGCGCGTTCCAGGTAGGGGCCACGATACGGACCTGCCGGATACTGGAGTTGGTCTACACGGCTCCGCCCGTGCGGCCCGAGGAAGCCTGGGCTCCTCTGGGGGCCCTGGTCAAGGGCGGGAACCTCTTCGTGGTGAAGGACGGGTGCGTGGAGATTCCGCAGGCGCCGGGACTGGGGGTGGAAATCGACGAGGAGGCCATCGAGCGGTACCGGGTCGGGTAAAAGCAGGAGCAAAGCCCTGGCCTGGCAGCCGGGGCCAGGGCTGGGGATCGCGGAGATCCCTCCTGGCCGATGCCCGGAACTGGGCCCTTCACCGGGTGGATGAAGACTGGCTCATCTGGCGGGCCCGTCGGTGCGTCGAACGCCTCAAGCGCATGCCTTTGGACCTAGAGAGCGGGGAGCAGCGGGCCCAGCAGGTGGAGACCGGCGAGGAGGTCCGGTGACTGGGGGGCTGAGTCTCAGACCGTCCCCGAGATTTGATCCACCAACTCCATGGTGTGCAGGGCATCCTCCAGGTTGCAGGCCGGAAAGGGCAGGGGCCGGTCATGGCGCACACAGTCGACGAAACACTGGTCCTGGCGCCAGAAACCCGGGTTGAAGCGGCGGTCCTCCTCGTCCAGTTCCAGGACCTGCGCTTCCTGCCCGCGGCGCCAGAGACGCACCTGCTCCATGCCCCACTCGGCCGCCAGGGTCGCCCCCGGCCCCCGCGCCTCGACGCGATGCCCCTTACCCGGCGCGGTCCACTCCACCACCGCCCGCCCCAGCCCGCCTTCGGCGAAGTCCACTATCGCCGCACAGGCATCC
The DNA here is from genome assembly GCA_009691525.1 of Candidatus Latescibacterota bacterium. Taxonomy (GTDB): domain Bacteria; phylum Latescibacterota; class UBA2968; order UBA8231; family UBA8231; genus SICG01. The sequence goes on from SICG01000180.1 coordinate 1,853, forward strand.
GGGCCCGGCCCCTCGAAGCGGCGCTGCAAGGCCTGCACCCGGCGTACCTCGCCCCCGAAGAAAGGCAGCAGGTCCAGGACGTGGATGTCGTTGGCCGCGCACCAGCGGCGCACCACCTCGGGGGGATGGTGCTGCCAGGCCTGCTGGGGCTCGCCTTGCACTTCCACGGCCACACTGCTATGGCACTAAAATGAAGGAATCGGTGTCGTACCCCGGATACGTCATCGGCCGGCACGCGAGTTGACTTCCGTTCCACCCCCGCGATATAATGTTGCCCGGGGATAGGCCCTGCAAACCTATCCCCAGCGGCGTACTCAGGTATCGCCCATCCCTTCCGCCCGGAGGCCTCCCGTGAAACACACCCTCACCACCCCCGAACTGCTGGCGAAGGTGGCCGCTGACCCGTGGCGACCGCGGTTCCACTTCGTTCCGCCGGCGCACTGGATGAACGACCCCAACGGCCCGGTGTTCTGGAAGGGGCGCTACCACCTCTTCTACCAGCACAATCCCGGCGCCGCCATCTGGGGCGACATGCACTGGGGCCATGCCGTGAGCGAGGACCTCGTCCACTGGCAGCACCTTCCCATCGCCCTGGAGCCCGACCCGGACGGCCCCGATGTGAAAGGGGTCTTCAGCGGCACCGCCCTGGTGGACGGCGACCACGTACGGATGTGCTATTTCGGCAACCCCCACGGCATCTGCATTGCCACCAGCAGCGACGAGCTGCTCACCACCTGGGAGAAGCACCCCAGCAACCCGGTGATCCCGCGCCACGAGGGCCAGGAGTACGTGGTCTACGACCCTTGCATGTGGAAGGAGGGCGACACCTACTACGTGCTCTCCGGCGGCCGCACTTCCGGGGACCGGGACACCGCCTTCCTCTTCCGCTCGCAGAACCTCCAGCACTGGGAGTACCTGTACCCCTTCTACGAACCGACCCGCTTCTCGGACGTGGGCGAGGACTGCGCGGTCCCCGACTTTTTCCCGCTGGGAAACCGCCACGTGCTGCTCTTCGCCAGCCATCTGCGCGGCTCGCAGTATTACGTCGGCACCTACCAGGGCCACCGCTTCACCCCGGAGGGCCATGGACGCATGGCCTATGGTCCTCCCTCCGGGCGCATGGGCACCTACAACGAGGCCTACCATCTCACTGCTCCTGATGGCCGCTGCCTCCTGATCGGCCGCGTCGCCGAAGGCACGGCCCAGGAGTACTATGCCGGCAGCGGCTGGTCCGGGATCATGGGGCTGCCCTGGGAGATCGCGCTCGCCGCCGCCGACACCCTCCTCATCGAGCCGCTCCGCGAGATCGAGGGCCTCCGGCGGGACTCGGTGCGGGCCGCACCGGCCTCCCTCGATGCCAACACCGATCTGGTGCTGCCCGAGGTCCGCGGCAACTGCCTGGAACTGGCCGTGACGCTCGACCCTGGTGCAGCCCTGGCCTGCGGCCTCAAGATCTGCCGCTCGCCAGGGGGTGAAGAGGAGACCCTCATCCGGTATGACTGCAGGGACTCCGCGCTGACGGTGGACATCTCCAGAGCCAGCCTCAGCCCCCACGTCCGCAACCTCAACCCCGAGACCGGGCCGCTCCCTTTGCCGGAGGGTGGGCTGCTTTGCCTGCGGGTGTTTGTGGACCGCACCATCGTCGAGGTGTTCGCCAACGGCCGTCTATGCCTCACGCGGCGCCTGTACCCGACGCGCGAGGACAGCCTCGGCGTGGCGGTCTTTGCCGAGGGCGGCGCGGCACGGCTGACGTCGCTGCAGGCCTGGCAGATGGCTGGGATCTGGGAGGGCTGAACTGACGCCGGCTTCCTGGATCCGGCGCCGGGAAGTGGGTATGACCGCTTTTGCCTGCCCGCCGGGCGATGCCGTGCAGGCAGCCACCGGTGGCCAGTGACCCTGTCCCAAACTGTAGATCGTTGGCAGACGCAGGCCGTGGGCGCGATCGACGCGCCGCGGAACCAAGGAGGTCAGCATGAAGCTCACGATCAGCAAAGTCGAACGCTACACACTCAATCTTCCCTTTTCGTATGAGCGCCAGCGATATAACATGCATCGGGCGCTGACCCACGGCGAGCGGGTCATCCTCTGGAAACTGGAGACCGACGCCCGCATCGTGGGTTGGGGGGACGCCGACACCGGGCAAGCGCAGCCCAGCCCCGAGGAGGTCGCGTCCATGGTGGGTAGGAACCTGTTCGAGTATCTGAATGGCGACTCGCTGGACGACGGTCTGCAGCAGGCCGTGCTGGATGCCGCCGGCAAGGCGCTGGAAGTGCCGGTCCACAAACTCCTGGGCAGACGGGGCCAACCTGGAGATTGAGATCCCTAGCCGCACGCTGAAGAGCTACAGCTGGAAGTATGGCAAGATCCTGCCTCAGCTGGAGGATCAAGGGTATATGGTTCGGACTAGGAACTACACCACTTTTGGCCGATGCAACACCTACCGGGTGGCTTGCCTGGATCGGGAAAGGGTCCGGCGAAGTGCTGCTGCTTGAAGAAGCCTTCCACATAGTAGTTAGGTTTCTTCTCCCAAAGGGAGCCGGCCCTGCATGAGAAGATCATCCACGCCCGTGTATTCCAGAGCGGAGGGTTGGCCGAAGGCCGACCCGGAGCGTCGGAGCCGGGCGAAAGCCCGGTAGGCGAAGTGCTGGCCGGCGGAACAGGGTAGTGGTAGCGTGAGGCACGGTTTTTCAGGGGCCGAGAAGGCGACGGCCGCAATGGGGTGGCCGGGTACAGAAAACCGTCGGGCTGGCCGGCGGATGACCGGCAGCCGCCACAGCCGGCCGGTGCAGGCCGACCGTAGGGCCGCCGCCGCCGTCCGACGCCCTGGCCGGCCAGGCGTTGCGGCTCCCGGCGGCCGACTACCGGCAGTGCGGCCGGCCGCCGCTGGGGCCGGGCCGGGGAATGCCGACCCCTCCATACCCCTCTTTTCTGCCGGGCGGGGGTCGCCGCCCGCGTATAGCTATAACCCACTTCGTTTATGACCGGAATTTCTCCGAAGCTTTTTGCTGCATAGGCTCCCCAGATTCCTCCTGTGCTACCCCGGGCTGCCGGCCGCTGCCTTCCGCCGGCCTCCGCCTGCCGGTTGCTGCAGGGCCGGCAGTAGCACCAGCGCGCCCGGGCCGACAGCTGGGGTGCAGGCGCGGCGGTTTCCCGCCGGCCCTCGACTGCTGGCATCCGGTTCAAGGCATAGCTTGGCAGCGGGGCCGGTGAACCGGGGCCGGCAGTGGCGTAGCAGGAGGTGCGGCCGGCTGCCGGCGGGTAGCAGGTCACCGAGAACCTGGCCGGCCGGGTCGCAGTGGAACCCGCCGGCTATACCGTGGAGGATGAGGACCAGGGGGATCACCGGTAGGCCGGTGACCGGGAGTAGTCGTCTCTCCCCGGTGGTGACCGGCCACGCGGCCAACCGCAACCGTCGCCTGTATCGGTTGTGGGGGGGCGGCGGTTTTGATAATATTTGACCTGTCCCCCCTCTGCACCGTTGCCCCAAGCGGGGTCCCGTTGTCCCGACGATGAGGACGGTCCATGTCCCGACTCTTGCGGTTCCTGTGCTGCCTCGGCCTGCTCCTTGCCTCCTGCCACGACGCCCCGCGCACTAACCCCTTTGACCCAGCCCTCACCCCAGCCGTGGAATTGAGTGTGGCCCTGGACGACACCGCCGGCACCGCCACCCTCACCTGGACCCCCTATCAAGGCCAGCAGCCCTTCCGCGAATACCGGGTGCTGCGCAACCAGATAGGACTCACCCGGGTGGACACCCTGGAGCACCGCACCGCTGTGGAACAGACCTCCTTTGTGGACACCTCGTTGGCCCTGGACACGGACTATGAGTACTGGGTGTCCACAGTGAACACCGGCGGGTTCGCGGCCCCCTCAGAAAAGCAGCGCGCACGGCCCTTGAGCCTGCCGGCAGTGATGTTGCTGGAACCCGTGTTCGACTCCAGGACCGCCTCGGCGTCATTGAAGTGGACAGCTTACCATGGACCGCGCTTCAAGACCTATCGGGTGGAGCGGCGCACCGCGGAATTGGCAGTCCAGGTGGTGAAGGAGATCAGCAATCTTGTAGATACTACCTACGTGGACAGCCTGCTTTCGGGAAACACCGAGTATTCGTCGATGCCGTGGTGGCGGACCGGCGCCCCGCCGCGCAAACCCTGGATCCCGTTGCGGCCCGACGGCGGACTGGTCCATACTTGAGCAGCAGATCTTTCACAGGAGAAGGTCAGGATGAAGATCACGCAGCTAGAGACCATCAGGGTCAAAGAGCAGCCGCACAATATCTGGGTGCAGGTCTATACAGACACGGGCCTCATCGGTCTGGGAGAAACCTATTATGCGCCCACGGTGGTGCAGGCAGCGGTACACGATTTCTTCGGTCCCCTGCTCATCGGCCGCAACCCCTTTGAGATCGAGCGCCACTGGGAGGCGATGTTCAGGCTCTCGGACCACGCCGGGTACGGCGGGGCTGAGATGCGGGCCCTGTCGGCGCTCGACATGGCGCTGTGGGATATCAAGGGACAGGCAGTCGAGTTGCCGATTTACGAATTGCTCGGCGGGGTGGTGCGCAAGCGGGTGCGGGTGTACGCCACCGGCATGCCCTATGAGGGGGCCGGCGAAGTGGCCAAGAAACTGCTCGGCGAAGGCATCACCGCCATGAAGGGCGGCCCGACCATCCCCCAGGCTATTGCCAGCGACGGGCAGTTCCTCTCTCCCAAAGACCTGGACCGGGCCTTGAAACCCATCCGCGAGATCCGCGAGGCCGTGGGCATGGACATGCAGATCGCCAACGACGGCCATGGCAAATGGACCCTGCCAGTGGCCATTCGTATCGCCCAGGCCATGGAGCCCTACGAAATGATGTGGCAGGAGGATCTGATGCCCCTGCTCAACCCCGCAGCCCTGCAGCGGCTCCAGGAGGCCACCAAAGCGCCGGTCTGCATCTCCGAGCGCCTGCTCAGTCGCTGGCAGTTGCGTCAGTTCATCGAGAACGGCTCGGCGCGCATTGTCATGCCGGACCTGATCTGGACCGGAGGCATCTCAGAGACCCACAAGGTGGCCATCCTGGCCTCGGCCCACCAGGTGCCCATCGCCCCGCACGACTGCACTGGGCCGGTCAATATCTTCGCCTGCGCCCAGGTCTGCGTCAGTTCGCCCAACACCATGATCCAGGAACACCAGCCCGGTTTCTACAAGGGCTGGTATGGCGACTTTGTCGATCCCAACCTCGATATCCGCGATGGTTTCCTGCACGCGCCGCAGCGCCCGGGCATCGGCACGCGCCTGAAGCCGGCGGTGCGGGAGCGGGCCGATGCCACCGTGGTGGTGAGCGATCAGCCGGGAGAGAGCGCCATCGACCATTGGTACAAAACTGCCGTGCGCAGCGACGAGATGGAGGCCGAAGTGGCGCGCCTGCGCCAGGAGCGCGGACCGCAGTAAGAGACTGTCTGACAGTTGACCGATACACAACAAAAACAAGGGAGGTGCAGACCATGAACGCCAAGGAACGCGCCCTCACCGCTTTTGCCCGCCAGGTGCCCGACCGGGTGCCTCTCGACTACCTGGCCAATCCCGGCATCGACCGCCGCCTCAAGGAGCACTATCACC
>SICG01000023.1 GCA_009691525.1 Candidatus Latescibacterota bacterium
GTTTCGAGGAGTGGTCGAAGAGTCCTCAGGCCGTTGATCTGAATGAGGACGGGGTAGTAGATCACAAGGATTACGATCTAGTGATATCGTCAAACAGCGGCGGAGGCAATCCACCGCCGGGCGGTACGACTCCCCCACCCTCGGGTGGGGCCACACCTCCTCCAGCGGGTGGTACAACACCGCCCCCAGCTGGCGGGACGACGCCTCCTCCGGCTGGTGACAATACGCCACCGCCGGGCGGTACGACTCCCCCACCCTATGGTGGGCCCACACCTCCTCCAGCGGGTGGTACAACACCGCCCCCAGCTGGCGGGACGACGCCTCCTCCGGCTGGTGACAAGACGCCACCGCCGGCAAGTGCAGGGAAGGTAACGGGAGTCAGCATTCCGCAGAATTTTGCGCTGGATGCCAACTATCCCAATCCCTTCAACCCGGAGACGACCATCGGCTACCAGCTTCCGGGTGCAGCCCAGGTGTATCTGGAGATCTACGACGTGCTGGGCCAGAAGGTGCGGACGCTGGTGCAGCAGGTGGAGCCGGCAGGGTACCACAGTGCAATGTGGGATGGCCGGGATGATGGAGGCAGCGCGCTTGCCGGTGGGATGTACTTCTACCGGCTGCAGGCTGGGGAATTCACCCAGACGCGCAAGTTGCTGCTGCTGAAGTAGACGGCGACACGCAACACAAGGGGCGGCCTGCAATAGCGGGCTGCCCCTTTTTTTGTCCGGTCAGATCAGCGCAGTTTGCGGACAGTGCCTTCGGTGCCGTCCACTTCCACCAACATCCGGGGCCGGATGCGGCGGGTGGCCTCGCCCGTATCTACCACGCAGGGGATGCCGCGCTCGCGGGCGATGATGGCGGCGTGGCAGAGGGTGCCGCCGATATCGGTGCCGATGCCGGCCACCCGGTCGAAGTGGGAGGCCAGCTCCGGGCGGGTCATGGGGGCCACCAGGATGCAGCCGGTGTGGACCAGGCGGTAGTCCGAGTTCCTGGCGATGACTACCGCCTTGCCCGAGGTCCGGCCCGGTGAGGCGGGCAGGCCGCGGACCAGCAGGGCCTCGTCCTGAATTGCCGAGGTAGGGGTTAGCGTTTCGTCTTCGGGATCGTGCCGGCTCTCTTCGAAGACGCGGCGCAGTTGCTCAATTTCGCGGTGGACGTAAGCCCGCTCCACAGCGAACTCGATGTGCATGACCCCCACGGCAGTGTCGAGGGCGATGATGCGGTCGGAGATGGGCAGTTGTTCGTCGAGCAGGGCATCGAAGTAGGGCTGCTTCCTGGGCTGAACCACCTGCTTGAAGAACTGCAGGGCTTGGCCGGCCTGGATCAACTGGTCGAGCAGGCGGGCCTCGTTGCGGTCCGAGCGCTTTTTCTGGTACGCGCCGATGCAGCGGTAGGTCTCGTGCAGCAGGGGCAGGAGCGCATCGACCTCGGCGGCGAAATAGGTGCGGATCTTGTTGGCCATCGGCTTATATCATGTCGAAGTCGATTTTGGGAGGGAGCATTCCAGAGATACCCCAAGACGGATGCATGTTCAGGGAGGAGTATTGGTTTTGTCAGATATACCGCTTCGCTGCCGGCCAGATCTGGGCCAGCGGTACTTTGGGTCCCCGGCACACAAAGATCGGCAGGTCCCGCTCGTAGGGCATTGCGTACTCATGGGTGTGGACTGCGACTTGGGCCACGGATTCGTAGAAGGGCAGGTAGTCGTCAGGGTGACCGCCCACGGCGAGGAGCACCTGGCCGCTTTGCCCGTGGGTGCCCCAGAGCCAGTAGTTGTTGTGGCCGCACAGGGCCGGAGGCAGGCCGTATTGGGGGCCGAAGAAGTCGAGGGCGCCGGCCTCGCCGTAGTTCTGGGCATAGAGCGATGCCTGGGTCTGTTCGGCGGAGGACAGGGTGCGGTACACCCGGGCCACCTGCACGGTCAGCTCGGGCCAGCCGCAGCGGTCGGCCAGGTGCTGGGGCAGGGCAGCGGCTTCGTGTCGCTCGGTCTTCACCTCGCCCATGCCCAGGGCGGCAGTGCAGCGGATGAGGGTCGCGGGAGACAGCAGGGGCAGGGCAAGGGGCAGGACGAGGGCGCCACCTAGGGCCAGCAGCAGGCCGTAGGTGGCAAACCAGCGTCGGGACAGGTGGTACTCGCCGAGTACTGCGCCGGCGGCCAGCAGCAGCGGAAAGATCGGCGACAGGTAATAGGGTTTGCCCCGCTGGATCACCAAGAAGGCCAAGAGCGCGACAAAGGCGATGCCGAAACAGCGGCACTGCTTTAAACGCGGATGGAAGAGGAGGCCCAGTGCTCCGCCTGCCCACAGCGGGAGCGCCAAAGGGTGCTGGTAGAGTAGCTGCGCCGAGAGGTACTCCAGGGGCGAGAGCAGGTAGTTCTTCTGCGCCTGGGCGTTGCGCAAAAATTCGAGGGTGGGCTTGTGGTGGGCCTGCTGCCAGAGCAGGTTGGGCAGGATGAGCAAGAGGGCCAGGCCACCCCCCAGCCAGCACCAGCGGGTGAAGAGCAGCCGGCGCTGCGGGGTGAGCAGCAGGCCCAGGACCAGCGCTGCGGCGAAGAAGGCCAGGCTGTGTTTGTTCTGCAGGCCCAGGCCGGTCAGGGCCCCCAGCCAGAGCCAGAGTCTGGGATCGCCCCCGCGCAGCAGGCGCAGGAGCAGGAGGGCGCAGCCCATCCAGTACAGGGACTCGAAGGCATTCATGGAATAGAAATCGCCCAGGCTCAGGCAGATCGGGGCGACGAGCACCCCCAGGCCGGCCAAGGCCTGGGCCCGCTCCCTGCCGCCCAATTCGCGTGCCAGCAGGGCGGTCAGCCAGACGAGTCCAGCGCCGGCTATTGCGGGTAACAGGCGCAGGGCAAAGAGGGAATCTCCCAGCAACAGACGGCTCAGGCGCAAGAGCAGGATGGAGAGGGAGGGGTGGTCCACGTACCCCCAGTCCAGGTGCTCGCTGCAGGCGATATAGTACAACTCGTCGCGGAAGTATCCGTAGTTGCCCAGGGTATTGGCCGCCAGATGCAGGGCCAGCACGAGCAGCACCAGACCAGCGAGGACCCGCCGCATCAGCGCGTTGGTTTCTTCGCTTCTAGCTGGAAGCACTGCCGCCCCGTCCCGTGGGCCCAAAAGTCGCGGCGTGTTTCGAGGGGCTCGGCGTCGGTGCCGCACGCAAAGCCAGCGCACAACTCGTAGCGGTCCCCGGCCAGGGCGCGGTATTCATAGGGGCTGCCGGTTTCGGGATCAGCCGGCAGGGGCGGGTACCCCGGTTCCAGGGTCAGGTCATCCAGCGAAAGCGGCAGGGCATTGCCCCGCGACCAGTGCAGGTCCACAGCCCCGGCCAGCAGACGCAGGTCTTCCACCCGTCGGGCATCCAGTCGGTGCACCCGTTCCTGGGAGGGCGAGTCGAGCAGCAGCAGGCTGCCGATCAGGGAGAGGGCTACGGCCCCGCTGCCAACCCAGATGAAGAGCCGCCCGCCGGTCGGTGGGCTGGGGTGGCCCTCCTGCTCCTCGCGGCGCAGGTCGCGCAGGTAATGGCTGAAGATTCCTCCGGCGAGCATGCCGACGATCGCGGCCTTGAGGATAAAGCGCAGGGTCAACTCGCCGCTCAGGAGATTGAAGACCAGGGCGGTGCAGTCGCCCACCAGGGTGCCGGCGGCCAGAAAGAGGGTCAGGTAGGTGAGCCATTTGCGCACCTTGGAACCGCGTTTTCCAGGGGCGTGCGCGGCGGCCTTGGCCAGGGTGCGGGCGGTGTAGAGAAAGACGGGAAAGGCGATGATCAGAAAGGAGACCGACCAGCGGGTGGCTTCGGGGAAGTGCAGGCCAAGGTCGACCGGGTCGGGCAGGGCGCGTTCGACAAATTGGAAGAGCAGGCTGCCCAGGTGGTAGGCGCTCAGGTACAGGGTGGTGAAGAGCACCAGGTACAGAAAGGCCTCGCGCGCCGGGAGATAGGGCTTGGGTCTGGGCACGGGGATGGGGAAGTCGAGGCCGGCAAAAGCGGCCAGGGCTCCGCGCACCTGTTCGGGTTCCCAGCCGGCTTTGAGTAGCACTTCCTCAATCTGGGCCCGGGGCAGTCCCTTGGCCAGGGCCTCGCGCACAAAACCGGAGAGTTCTTCTTCAGCAGCCATATCAGCTCAGCACCACGACAGTGTCCGCCGGATCAGGGGCAGTGGCGGGCAGGGTGAGGGTCAGGTTCTCGCCTTCGCGGCGGGCCGGCAGGGATTGGCTGCTGGTCAGCAGGGCGGCGGCGGTGACTTTGGGGACCGCTGCGCTCAATGAGGTGCCGGGCCAGTTGAGGATATGGAGGTATGCCTTGCCGGTGGTGGGATTGTGCACGGCATAGCCCCAGTCGTAACGGGCCTTGGACAGGGGGCGGGTGCCGTAGATAGATTCGCCGTTGGGCCGCAGCCATTGGCCCACGCCGCGCAGGCGCTGGGCGTGCTCGGGCTGGATGATCCCCAGCGGAGTGGGCCCGACATTGAGCAGCAGATTGCTGTCGCGGCCGATACACTCGGCGAGGAAGCGAATTACCTCGGCCTCGGATTTGTGGGCGTGATCGTCGGGGTTGTAGCCCCAGTTCTTGTTGAGGGTCAGGCAGGACTCGAGGGGCAGTTTGCCCATGGTGCTGGAGTTGAAGCCGGCGCTGTTCTCGCCGGGCAGGTCCTGCTCGAACATCTGGAAGTCCTCGCCCTTGAGCGGGGAGACGTGGTGGTTGTTGCCCACCAGGGCTTTGGGCTGCAACTGGTGGATCAGGTCGTAGGTGCCGGCCAGGTCCCAGGAACCGCGCTCGACGAAGTGCGGAGCGGGAGGCTCGTGGCCAGGCCAGTACCCGTCGAACCAAATCAGGGCGATCTCCCCGTAGCGGGTACACAGTTCGCGCACCTGGCCTTGATAGTATTTGACGTACGCCGGCCAGTCGCTGGTGTAGGCGGGGTGGTGCCAGTCGAGCAGGGAATGGTAGAAGCCCAACTTCAGGCCGCGTTTGCCCAGAGCGGTGGCCAGCTCGGCGATGGGGTCGCGGCCAAAGGGGGTGCGGGTGATCTTGTAGTCGGTGAGGGCGCTGTCGAACATGCAGAAACCGTCGTGGTGCTTGCTGGTGATGACCATGTATTTCTGGCCTGAGTCCACCATCAGCTGCGCCCATTCGTCGGCGGAGAACTGGGCCGGGTTGAAACGGGGCGGCAGCTTCTCGTATTCGGGCACGGGGATCTTCTCGGTGTGCATCACCCATTCGCCATGGCCGATGAGGGTGTACACCCCCCAGTGGACAAAGAGGCCGAAGCGCGCATCACGGTACACCTGGACAGCGGCGGGGTCGGCCTGGAGTTTGGCGTTGGAGGAGTCTTCGGTCGGTCGCATGGGAACTCTCCGGATGGCGGCGGCCAGGGGGATGCTGGCTGCGGTGGGGCTGGGTTAAAATCTAGACAAAGTGGCGAAGTGGGGCCATGGGTTGTCGCATTGAGGAGCGATCCATCTGGCGGGGTGGGTGTTTGCTCCCCCAAACTAGATTTCGGCGTACACCTCCAACAGATTGCCCTCCGGATCAAAGAAGTATACCGTCCGGTGGCCTCGGGGCTGATCAGTAAGCGGCTCGGCGATGGCAACGCCTCGCGCCACGAGTTCCTGGTAGCAATGCTCAACCTCTTCGGGGCCGACGCGGAAGCAGAGCTGGACCCCCGGAACACCGGGACGGGGACCACGGCCGTCATAGGCGCGGGTTCGCTTGCGCAGGACGAACTGGGTGGACCCGAGGCCCAGGACGACCGCGGCCTCCACGACCTCACGGATCTCGACCGGAAATAACTCGCAATAGAACCGCTTCATGACCTCCAGATCGTCGCACAGCAGGATGGTGTACGTGAGTTCGTTGACGGGGTGCAACATCGCCGGGTCCTTTCATGGCAGGGGTGCTGGTGGTGATGGGGGCAGTAGGCATCCGCAAAGGGGCTGTGCTCCGACGCGGCCCCTATTGGTAGGTCGCCCGCAGGTGACGCACCATCAGGTCGAGGTCGGCAGCGCGTTCGCGCTGCAGGGCAGGTCGATCTTAGTGCGGGACCGCTAGAGCGTCAACTCTTCGCCCAGGCGCAGGGCAAAGAGGGAGGCGTCCTCCAGCGAAAAACGCAGGCGCACTCGGCAGTCGGCCAGCGCACCCAGGCTCTTCCCGGTCCAGCGCACCGGAGCCAGACACTGCGCATACCTGGCGGTGTCTTCGGTCAGCGGGGTGCAGTTGCTTTCCTCGAAGCCGGGGACAACCTGCCCGCCCTCGTCCCACACCTCCACCCGGATGCAACCGGCCTGGGCGTCGGCGTTGAGCCACAGATCCCCGCCGGCCACTGCCAGCGGTTGAATTTCAACAATACCGGTGCGGCCCGGCAGGTTGTCCCAGGAGGCGAAGCCGTCGCGGCGCAGGAAAGCCCGGCCAATGGCCGAGGACCAGGGATCGCTCATGGGTTGCCAGTGCTGGATGTCGAAGCCGCCGTAGTAGAAGATCAACTGGGTGTCGGTGAGGATGGGGTCGGTGGGGGCCAGCACCATGCCGCTGTCGAAGGCGCCCGGCGGGCCCAGGCCGATGAAGTTGCCGCGCCAGGGCCGCGACCAGCGGCGGCCATCGCGGCTGAAGGCCAACTGCTGCTCGAAATGTCCACGCTCATCGTGGACGGTGGCGAAGCCGAGATAATATCCTCCATAGGGGAGGACAAAGAAGTACTGGATGTTGGCGTCGGGCCGGTCGCGCTCGTCGACGGCCAACACGATTTCCTCGCGGTGCCAGTGGCAAAAGTCGTCGCTCTCGGCCCGGGCGATCACCCGGCGCGCGTGCCAGGCTCCGGTGAGCGGGGCGCCACCGCCGTCGTCCATGCCCTGGTTGTCGGCGCGCAGGAGCAGGCCCTCCACCGGCTGGGTGCGGGCGCCGGCCTCGGGGTCAAAGAGCACCTCGATGCCCTCGTAAAATTCGGCCAGGCCATCGGGCCCTGGCCGGTGGCCGAAGAAGGGCAGGTACTTGCGCACCGGGCGCCAGTCCGAGGGGGAGGAGGGGTCGGGGGTCTGGCCGCTCAGTTCCCAGAGTTTGAAGTAGGCGACAAAGCGGCCGTACCCCGGGTCCCACAGGGCGTGGATGATGTCCGAGGGCACGCGCCATACCGGGTTGCCCAGGTCCTCGGTCCAGTGCCGGCCGTCGGGCGAGTAGGAAACGTACTCACCCTCATAGGTGAAGCGGATGGCCTTGTAGCGCTGGTCTGGGGGGCAGTCGGGGCGCGGATCGCGCACCACTGAACGCACCGCCTTGTCCGGGTGTGGCCCGCCAGTGAGCATATTGCGCGCTGGGACGTCGGCAAAGGACTCGATGAAGAGTTCGGGTTTGGTCCAGGTGAGGCCATCCGCCGATTCGGCCAGGCCCCAGCGGTAGTGGTTGTCCTCGACGCAAAAGGCGACGTAATAGAGATCGTGCTGCTGCCGCTCGGGGTTCCACAACAGGCGGGTGCCCCAGGTGTAGGGCCCCCGGCTCTCCCAGGGCTCGGTGGCGGTGATGATCGGGTTGGAGGGGTCCTTGACCGGGGCGTGGAAGGTCTGCCGGCAGTCGCGCACCCCGGCGACCACGGCTTCGTCCAGCAAGAGCAACAGTCCGGCAGGTTCAGCAGGCATGGGCTTCGACGCCTCCCATCTGGAAAAGGACTCTGCTCTCGGAGTGCAAGCAGGCCCGCACGCCCCGCAGTACAGCCCGGTGGTCGGCCACCCAGTGCAGGGCCGCGTTGGAGAAGGCGATGTCGAAACGCTGCTCCAGCTCGATGCGGCTGACGTCCATCTGCAAAAAGGAGAGGTTGGCATAGGTGGCTGGGGGAAATTGGGCGTTGGCCAGTTGGTTCATGTCAGCGGACAGATCGATGCCCAGGGCGCTGCCCCGGTCGAGCCGGGCGGCGATCAGCGCGGTGATCCTGCCGTCCCTGCAGCCCAGGTCTAGGAGGGACTCGTGGCCCTGCAAGCCCAGCGTGGGAATGAGTTCCTCATCCCATTGCAGTTGGGCGGAGGAGTGCTGCGCGTAGTCGCGGGCGTTCCACGGCTGGGGGGTGGTCACGGCTGGTGGCAAGCGCGGGCGATGACGAAGTCCACCAACTCCTGACACTGGAACCAGCCGGGCCACCAGTTGTGGCCCTGGCCCTCCAGCACGCGTAGGGTCATCGGGCCGCCCAGCTTCCGGTAGCGGCGGGCCACCAGGGCCGAATTGGCCTCGAAGGGCACCACGGTGTCTTCATCCCCGTGGGTGTGGAAGAGGGGGACCTTGGCCCTGGCCAGCGGGGCAAGGCGTTCGACGGGGTTGTGTTCGGCGAGGCGGGCGGCCAGCGTTGGTTCGCTCAGGCCGTAGGCCCCGCAGGCGGTCTTGAGGCCGGGGTAGCTGGACAGGTTGCAGACTGGATAGATACCGGCGATGCCGGCCACCAGGGTTGGATTCTCAGCGGTCCAGTTGTAGTGCATCAGCCCACCCCGGCTGCGTGCCAGCAGGGAAGGTTTATTTGAGTAGCCCCGCCGGGTCAGGGCGGTGTGAAAGGTCGAAAAGAGGCGGCGGCCCCGGGGGCTGCCGTAGGATTCACCCACGTCGATGCCGGCGATGGCGATGCCCGCCTCCAGGAACTGGGCGAACATCCAGCTCTCCTCGGGACCAGGCAGCCCATTGAGGGCCGGTGCGTACCAGACCCAGGGTCTGGGGCGGCTGGCCTGGGGTGGGGCAATGAGGAAGGCGGTGCATCCGGCGATGCCGAAGACCTCACCGGGTAGGGGCAGGTGTTTTTCGGGTGTGGCCATCAAGTTTCCTCGAGATAGTCCAGATCCTTGCCGTAGGTCTCTTCGAGTTGAAAGAGGGCGGCGAAGGCGACCAAGATGATGAGCGCGCCGATCAGGGCGGCGCTGGATACAGTGCCGAGTGCGGGTTTGAGGTTCTTGAAGGCCAGGGTGAGCAGGGCAGTGAGGCCGCGCACGAAGTTGGGGGCGGTCACCGCGGCGGTGGCCCGCAGGTTGGTGCCGAACTGTTCGGCCGCCACGGTGATGAAGATCGCCCAGTAGCCCGAGGACCAGCCGAGCAGGAAACAGATGGTGTAGAATACCGCCAGCGAACGGCCGCCCAGTGCGAAGTAGGCCCCGCAGCTGGCGGCGGTGAGCAACATGAAAGCGGCGATGATCCGCTTGCGGGTCTTGAGTTTTTGGCTCAAGTAGCCGTTGGTCAGGTCGCCGCAGGTCAGGGCCAGATAGTAGAGCAGGATCGCCGTGCCCGCCTTGGGGGCCTCCGCCAGGCCCAGGGCGCTGCCCAGTTCAGGGGCAAAGGTGATGAGGATGCCGATGGCGTACCAGATGGGCATGGCCACCAGGATCAGGCAAGTGTATCTGCGCAACCTGCCCCTATCGGTGAAGAGGGCGAAGAAATTGCCGCGCGACACCGCCGCGTTCCGGCTGCGGTCGAAGAGCAGGGACTCGCTTACCCCCAGGCGCAGCAAGAGCAGCAGGAAACCCAGTCCACCGCCGATGAAGTAGGCGGTGCGCCAGGGGAAGAGGTCGCCGACCAGCGAAGCGGTCACCACGCCCAACACCCCGACCGCCGCCACAATCATGGTCCCGTACCCGCGATGCTGGGGCGTCATCAGTTCGGCCACCAGGGTGACCCCGGCCCCCAGTTCCCCGGCCAGGCCCAGGCCGGCGATGAAACGGCAGGCCGCGTAGGTCCCGACGCTGTCGACGAAGCCATTGGCGAAGGTGGCCGCCGAGTAGAGGACGATGGAGCCGAAGAGCACCGAGCGCCGGCCATAGCGGTCGCCCAGCACCCCCCAGCCCACCCCGCCCAGCAACATGCCCAACAACTGGGCGTTGAGCAGATCGATGCCGGTGGCCAGCAATTGGTCGCCGGCCACGCCTATCCCCGCCAGGCTCTGGTTGCGGACGATGCTGTAGAGCAGCAGGTCGTAGGCGTCGACGAAGAAGCCCAGGGCCGCAGCGAGCACGGCGAGGGCAACAACAGCAGAGGGCCGTTGGGTCTGCATGGGGGCGGCGCTCATCCGCCCGCCAGCCGTTTGGGCAACTCGGTGAGGACCCAGTAACCGACCGCTCCCAGCCCGGTGACAAAGCTGAACCACAACAGGCCCCGGTTGAGCCGGCTCACCTGGAATTCGGGCGGCAGCCGCCGCTTGTTGATCAGCATGATCTGCAGCGAACCGATGGAGCGGTAGGCGACGGCTGCGGTGGCCACCAGCATCCAGACGACCAACGGCTCCTTCAGCAGTACCAGGTAAAAGCCGGCAGCCACCGCCAGGGTGACGACGATGAAGTAGTAAAAGCGGTAGGGCCGCTTCTTTCCCCAGTCAGTGGTGACGGCAATGGCGTCGGTGGTGGTGCGGCCGATGAAGGTGTCGTAGAAGGGGAACTGGGCGTCGTAGAGGGTGACCATCACCACCAGCAGCATGAGCCAGCCGGCTGTGGGACCGAGCACCCCTTGGGCGATGGTGGCCATCTGCAGCGGGATCTCCACCCCTTTGGGGATGTTGCCGCTGCGCAGGAACTCGTCATGCAGGTACGCGTACCCGGCCACCGAATACAGGTAGGTCATCAGCAGTCCGCCGATGAGCGCCCACCAGAGAATGAGGCTCCAGCCGCCCACTTTCACCCACTGCTTCATCTTGGCGATTTCCCCCGGGTCGCGGCTGTCCCAGCGCAACTCCTGGGCGGTGATCTGCTCGGGGGGGGCCAGCGCGCCGGTCACCTGGCCGGCGTACCGGCCCATGCCCCAGCCGGCGGCGACCACCCAGAAGCTCACCCACATGAGACTTCCCCCCGGCTGGTTGTAGAGGGCAGTGATGTCGAGGACGGTGAGGCCGCTGCTCCCCTCGGTGAAGAAGTTCACCCCGAGGTAGGCGGTTAGCACGGCCAGATAGTCGGAGGGTTTGGCGACCAGCAGGGTGATGGCCAGCACCAGCAGGATGTTGGCCGCCATGATGATCTCGAAGAACTTCGAGAGGAAGGCATAGGTCCGGTTGGAAAAATAGAAAACCACCAGCACCATGACCAGAGCGATGACCGACCAGAGGTACTGGGGCGGCAGGGTCGAGCCGGGAAAGAGGGTCTGGGTGGTGAGGCCGCTGAACTTGGCGGCGGCGATCACTGCCCCGGCCATCCAGGCCGGCCAGCCGAAGGTCAGGATGGCGGCCACGGCCCAGAACCAGGGCCAGAAACCGCGCGGGGCCAGCTCGTAGGTGGCGGCGAAGAAGGAGCGCCCGGTGCAACAGCTGTACTTGATACACTCGTAGACCAGCGCGGTTTCCAGGATCAGCGAGACGAGGATCAGCCAGTGGAAGCCAAAGGCACCCCGGCCGGCGATGTTGGGCAGGAAGTAGGCCTCGCCCCCGCCGATGGAGATGCCGAAGTTGATGGCCTGCGGCCCGACCGCGGCGATCATCCCGGCGAGGGTGAGGGGCAGCGGGTTGGGGACCTTGTGGATGGGACGGGTGTCGGTGTCGGCCATGCTTCCCCCCGGGGCTATGGGTCCATAAGAGGCCCAATTTACCACCGGGAGGGCGCGCCATCAAGCGATAGCGGGCCTCAGCCGCGGTACACGCGGGCGAAGGCGCATTTGAGATAGCGTCCTTCGGGGAAGGCTGGGTCCACGGGGTGGTCGGGGGGATGCTGGTTGAAGGCCACCAGGCGCAGGGTGACGCGGGCCCCCTGGGCGGCGCGGCGCACCACCTGAAAGAAATCCTCGGACGAGACCCGCGCCGAGCAGGAAGCGGTGACCAGCAGCCCGCCGTCGCGCACCAGGCGGAGGGCGTTGCGGTTGAGTTTGGTGTACACCCCCATAGCCTGTTCCAGGCCGGCACTCTTGCGCAGCAGGGCCGGCGGGTCGAGCACCACAATGTCGAAGCGGGGGCCTCGCTCGGCCAGTTCGTCGAGAAAAGGAAAAAGATCGGCGGCCAGGTACTGGCTGGTGCTGCCCGGCGGGCAGTTGGCCTGGGTGTTTTGCTGGGCCGAGGGTGCCAGTTGGGGGGAGATGTCCACGTCGAGGGTGCGGCGCGCTCCGCCCTTGAGGGCGTGGGCCGAAAAGCCGCCCGTATAGGCGAAGCAGTTGATCAGGTCCTGGTCCTTGGCCAGCTGCTGCAGCAGGAAGCGGTTGTCGCGCTGGTCGAGGAAGAAGCCGGTCTTCTGGCCGCGCCGCACGTCCACAAAGAGTTGCACCCCGTGTTCGGCAATGGCGATGTTGTCGGGCGGCTCCTCTCCGCGCAGGGGACCGCTGGGCCGGTCGCTCAGGCCGTCGGCGCGGCGGGTGCCCACATCGCTGCGTTCGTAGATCCCCCGGGGTTTGGCCACGGCCCACAGGGCATCTATCACCGCCGGCCGCAGGTGTTCCATGCCCAGGGTGTGGAACTGCACCACCAGGAAGCCGGCGTACCAATCGGCGATCAGACCGGGCAGGCCGTCGCTCTCGCCATGGACCAGGCGGAAGGCGTCGGTGTGGGCCAGCAGGCCACTGTGCCGGCGCAGATCGTAGGCCCTTTCGATGGCGGCGCGGAAAAAGGCCGCGTCGATGGGCAGGCCCTCGGTGCGGCTGAGCAGGCGGACACGGAGGCTGGATTGGGGGTTGTAGTAGCCGCTGGCCACGAACTGGCCGCGGTGGGAGCGCACCGCGACCAGGGCGCCGGGCTCGAGGTCGGCGGCGTGGTGGGCGACCGCGCCGCTGTACACCCAGGGGTGCCCCTGGAGCAGGGCCCGTTCGCTGCCTTTTTGGAGCACCACTTCGGGGTAATTCATCTGGTATATTGTTCCGGTTGATTGAGGGTTTGCCCCAGGCGTCGGGCCAGGCCGAGGAGTTCGGCTTCGCTGCCCTGGCCGGCGGCCAGGTCCAATTCGAGCTGGCGATACCTGGCCAGCAACTCGGCAGTCTGCGTTTCGTCTGCCACCATTTCCCCGGCGAGTAATTCCTTGGCTAGGTGGATGGCCTGCAGTTGTCCGGCTGCCGGTTGCAGGGCCACCAGCAGCCGGCACTCGGCGGCGGTGTAGACCGGTGCGTCGAGGGGCGGGCCGGCGTAGCCTTCGGGGACCAGCCACAGATCGGCGTCCAGGAGGCGGCTGTGGATCTTGAGCGGACCTTCGACCTGGCCTAGGGACAAAGGGGCCGAGGCCATCAGGGCGTACCGGGCAGGCTGCGGGCCCAGCGGAAGCCGATATCGCCAGTGCCTTTGTCCGGGTTGGAGTAGGCGCGGGCGCTGGTGCGCAATTCGTCGGCCGGCGAAGACCAGGAACCGCCCCGTACTACCCGGTAGTCGCCCTCTGCCGGACCCTGGGGATCGGTGGGTGGATTGGCCGCATAATACGCGGGGTCCCACCAGTCCTGCACCCATTCGGCGGCGTTGCCGGCCAGGTGGCGCAGGCCCTCGGGCGTGGCCTCGCCCCAGGGATAGGTGCGGCCTTCGGGGCCGCGGGCGGCGTACTCCCACTCGGCCTCGGTGGGCAGTCGTTTGCCATGCCACTGACAGTAGGCGGCCGCGTCGGTCCAGCTCACCATGGTTGCGGGTTGTTCGGGGTATTCGGCAGGGGGCAGGGTGCCCTGGTTGGTCTCGACAAAGGCCTGGTACGCGGCCTGGTTCACTTCGTCGCGGTCGATTTCAAAGTCGCTCAGGGAAATCAGGTGCAAAGGGACGGCATCAGACTCGGCGCTGCCCATCTGGAACTGGCCGGCCGGTAGGCTCACCATCGGGGCCGGCGAGAGCGCCGCCGCGGCGCCAATCAGGCGGCGGGCCAGGCGACGGACGGCGGCCTGGATCTGCTCCTGGCGGGGGCCCAGGTTCTCTTCCTCCGCCTTGACCACCTGGGCGGTGGCCACGTCGACCACCTTGACCACCAATTTGTAGGTGGTGCCGAGGCGCAGCACCTCAGCAAAAAATAATTTTTCCACGTTGAGGTGGCGGCCCAATTCGCTGGCCTTTTCGGGGACGGTGATCCCCGATTGCTGAAAGTTGATCTCCTCGATCACCTCCTGCACGTGGCTGCGCTCAACTATGGTGAAGCGGCCGCTGCGGCTCAGCTCCGCTTCGAGCACGGACTGGGCGTAGGCCGGCACTCCCGGGGCGCCCTTTACCGGAACCAGGGCGATCTGCGGGCGTTCTATTGCCC
Organism: Candidatus Latescibacterota bacterium; assembly: GCA_009691525.1. Taxonomy (GTDB): domain Bacteria; phylum Latescibacterota; class UBA2968; order UBA8231; family UBA8231; genus SICG01. The sequence continues at coordinate 14,121 of SICG01000023.1, forward strand.
AAGCGGGGAGGTGGGCCAGCAACAGGAGCAGGATGAGCAAGGGCATGGGATTTTACCAGCAAGAGGTGAGACGCTAAAGGGCAGACGCCTCAGTTGAGGTGGCGTTTCACCTGTTGTTCCAACAGGGCACGCAATTCGGGATCGTCGCTGCAAAAGATGCGGAAGATCTTGGCCTGGTCTTCGAAGTTGCTCAAGAGCGATTCGCGCAGCCGCGAGACCTCGGGTTCGTCGAAGCTGAGCGGGTCCGGTTTTTCGCTGGGCACGTGTTGCCCGTAAAAAACCTTGAGATCCACCTCGGGGCTCTTGTCGAAGCGAGGGATGTCGATGAGGATCTCGTGGCCCTGCAGGGGGCGTCCGAGCAGCTGGCCGAAGAGCTGGCACAGCTCGATCTCCTTGGCCCGCCGCTTTTCGGGGTTTTGGTACAAGTCGGAGAGGAAACTCATCAATCCCTCCTTGCGCTCGCCCGGATAAATGAAGCTGCCCACCTTGTGCAGGCGGCGGCTGATGGTGCCGGCCAGCAGTTGGGCCGAGCCTTCGAGGCCCAACCGCTCCTGCTCCTGGCGCAGGGTCATGACCAACTCCCCTTCGGTTACGCGGTGGAAATCGGAGATCTGCAACTGGCAGTCGGGATGTACCAGCAAATCCTGCACGGCCCGCTTGCACATGGCGGTGGCCGAGCGCACGGCGTGGTGCCAGTACACGTTGCGGTACATCAGATAGTTGGTGAACACCAGGGCTTCCACCGCCGAAACCCCCTTGCTGGTGATGGCCAGGCGTTTGTTGTGGGGGTCGAACTTGATGGAGGCGATGAGCCGGTCGCGATTAACACTCTCGCCAAAAGGCACCCCGCAGAAGAGCGAGTCGCGCAGCAGGTAGTCGACCTTGTCGGGGTCGAGGGTGCCGCTGAGGATATTGGCCAGCAGCAGGTCGCGGGGGGGGATTTCGCGGTCCCGGGCATGGTAGTCGATGACATTGGCTACCCGCACCGGGTCCACCTGTAATTGGTCCCTGAGCACGGGGTAGAGGCTGCCCTTGGGGTCTTCGATCAGCAGGCGGGCCCGCCGTTCGTGGCCCACGAAAAAGGAGCGCAACTCCTCCAGCGTATGGGAGAAGGGATAATGGCCCACATCGTGCAGCAGGGTGGCGGCCAGGAAGACGCGGATGTCCTCGTCCTCCAGCTGGAGGGGGGGATCGGAGCGCAGCAGGCGCACCAGGAACTGTTTGGCCAGGTGGAAGACACCCAGTGAATGCTCGAAGCGAGAGTGCCGCGCCCCCGGATAAACCAGGTGCACGTAGCCCAACTGGGTGATGTTGCGCAGGCGTTGGAAGTCTTCGGTGTCCACCAGGGCCAGCAGCGGGGCGGGGAAGTGGATATAACCCCAGACCGGGTCGCGGATGGCCTTGCCTTCTTCCAGCAGGAGGGGATGATCCATAATGGGGCAATTTACGCGGGGGCCGGCACCCTGTCAAGGCGGGTGGGGTCCGGAGGGAATTGAGTTCAACTCTTTCTGGGATCGGCAGTTAGCAGTAAGACCGCGCCGGGGGAGATGGTTGACAGGTGCGGGGATAAGACCTATCTTAAAAAACTTACTCTAGAAATTAAAGAGAACCTTAAGCCGCAAGCACCGCGCGGCGTGCAGAAAAGAGGAAACATGGATCGCACCTTGATGATCATCAAGCCCGATGCCGTCGCCAAACACGTCATCGGCGAGATTCTGCGGCTGGTGGAGGCCGAAGGCTTCGTCGTCCGCCAGCTGCGCATGACCCATCTGACCCGGGAGCAGGCCGAGGCGTTTTACGCGGTGCACCGGGAGCGGTCTTTCTTTGGCGAACTTGTCGGGTTCATGACTTCGGGAGCGGTGGTGCCCATGGCCCTTGAGCGGGTCGACGCCGTGCCCCATCTGCGGCAGTTCATCGGCGCCACCGACAGTACCAAAGCGGCGCCCGGCACCATCCGCCGCGAGTTTGGCACCGATGTGCAGTGCAATGCGGTGCACGCCTCCGATTCGGCTGAGAACGCCGCCAACGAAATCGAGTTTTTCTTCGGGAAAAATACCTGATGGGAAGGCGCCGGCCAGAGGGGGGCGAGGTGCCGCCCACGACCCTGATCCTCGACGAGATCGAGGAGGGGATCAGCCGGCGCCAGGTCGAGGTAGATACCGCAGGCCTCGATTTGGGCGAGGGTGATTTTCGTCTGGTCGGCCCCTTGCAGGTGGTATTCCGTTTCAACCGTTCGGCCCAGACCTTTCAGGTCAGCGGCCAACTTTGCTGTCAGTTGATCGCCGAATGCTGCCGTTGCCTGGAGCCGGTCGAACAAGAGTTGGAGGCCGACCTGCAACTCTTGCTCCAGCGCCAGCAACTCAGTGGCGACGAGCGCGAGGCCGTCGCCGAGGACGAGGATGTCGAAATCCTCGACCCGGGCGCCAAACAGGTGGATCTGAAGGAGCGACTGCGCGAGGCGGTGCTGCTCGACCTGCCCATGCGGGTGTACTGCCGCGAGGATTGCAAAGGGCTGTGCCCCCAGTGTGGCCACAACCTCAACAGCGGCCCTTGTACCTGTGCCACCGGCCAGGCAGATTTGCGCTGGGCGGCGTTGCGCGATTTGAAATTGTCCTGAATTAAAACCCCGCTCCGCAGCTAAAAGCGCGGAGCCTGCTCAAAGAGAGGAGCATCAGCATGGTCGCTGTTCCCAAACGACGAATCTCCCGCACCCGCCGCGACAAGCGGCGCACCCACTGGAAAATGACGGCCCCGGCGATGAGCACCTGTGCCCACTGCGGCCAGCCGGCCCGGCCCCACCGGGTCTGCACCCATTGCGGACAGTACCGCGGCCGGGAGTACGCGGCCCCCCAGACCTGAGCGGCGGGATGGGCGGCTGAGTGGCTGAACCCAAGCGGTACCGCGCCATCATCACGGCGGTCGAGCGTTATCTGCCCGATAAGGTGGTGACCAACCACGACCTCGAGCGGATCGTCGAAACCTCCGATTCCTGGATTCGCGACCGCACCGGCATCGTCGAGCGCCGGATTTTGGAGGGTGAGGCGACGTCCTTCATGGCTACCGAGGTGGCGCGCCGGTTGCTGGCCAGCCGGCAACTGGACCCGGCCGAGATCGATCTGATCATCGTCGCCACCATCACCCCGGACATGTTCTTCCCGTCCACCGCCTGTCTGGTCCAGGACCGGATCGGCGCGAGTCGGGCCTGGGGTTTCGACCTATCGGCGGCCTGCTCCGGTTTTGTCTACGCCCTTGCCACCGGGGCGCAGTTCATCGAGAGCGGGGCTCACCGCCGGGTGCTGGTCATCGGCGGCGACAAGATGTCGGCCATCACCGACATGCAGGATCGCTCCACTTGTGTGCTCTTCGGCGACGGGGCAGGTGGGGTGTTGCTCGAACGATCAGAAGAGCCGGACATGGGCATGATCGACTTCGAGATGCATGTCGACGGCGCGGGGTGCGAACATCTGCATATGAAGGGGGGTGGCAGCCTTTTTCCGGCCAGCCACGAGTCGGTGGACCAGCGCCTGCACTACATCCGCCAGGAGGGGCGGACGGTGTTTAAATTCGCGGTGGTCAGGATGGCCGAGGTCTCCCTCAGCCTGCTGGCGCGCAACGGCCTGAAGGCAGATGACCTCAAGCTCTTTGTCCCGCACCAGGCCAACCTGCGCATCATCGAGGCCACTGCCGAGCGCATGCACCTGGCCCGCGACAAGGTGATGGTCAACATCGACCGTTACGCCAACACCACCGGCGGCACCATCCCCATCGCCCTGTCCGAAGCCTGCGATCAGGGCCGCCTGGAGCGGGGGGATCTGTTGTTGATGACGGCGGTGGGTGGGGGCATGACCTGGGGCAGCGCCCTGTTCCGGTGGGCGATCTGAAATGAGCGGCCTGGTTTTTCTTTTTCCGGGGCAAGGTTCGCAGGCGGTGGGCATGGGCCGCGACCTGTGCGCCCGGTTTCCCGCTGCCGCCGAACTTTTCGCCCAGGCCGATGAGTTGTTGGGCTTTCGCCTGAGCCAGTGCTGCTTCGAGGGGCCTGAGGAGGAGTTGCGCCAGACCTCGGTGACCCAGCCGGCCCTTTTTGTGCACAGCCTAGCGGTCTGCCGGCTCTTACAGGATTGGGGGATTGAGCCTTCCTGGGTGGCTGGGCACAGCCTGGGAGAATACTCGGCCCTGGTGGCCGCCGGGGTCTTCGACTTTGCCGCTGGCCTCCAACTGGTGCGGCGGCGCGGGCAACTGATGCAGGAACAGCGACAGGGCAGCATGGCCGCAGTGCTGGGTCTCGAGGATCAGCAGGTGATCGATTTGTGCGCTCAGGTGCCCGGGGTGGTGGCGGCCAACTTCAACACCCCGGGGCAGGTGGTCATTTCCGGCGAGGTGGAGGCGGTGCTCCGGGCGGGAAAACTGGCCGAAGCGGCAGGGGCCAAGCGGGTGGTGCAACTGCCGGTCAGTGGGGCCTTCCACTCGCCCTTGATGGCGCCGGCAGCCCGCGAGCTGGCCGGCCTGCTGCAGGGCATGGAGTTCAGGACGCCGCCGGTGCCGGTGCTCACCAACGTGGCCGCCGTACCGGTGAGCGATCCGCGCCAGCTGCAGCAACAACTAATTGATCAGATGACCAGTCCGGTGCGCTGGACTGCCATCATGCAGTGTTTGGCTGGCTTGGGGGTGGAGAGCGCTCTCGAAGTAGGGCCGGGCAGTGTGTTGCGGGGGCTGGCCCGCCGCGCCGCCCCTCAGGTGAAGGTGGCGGGGGCCGGCACTGCCGAGGAAATCGCCGCGCTGGGCGGGGGACAAAAAGATGGCTGAGATGGGAACGTTGAAGGGCAAGACTGCCCTGGTGACTGGAGGGTCGCGCGGCATCGGCCGGGCCATTGCTTTGCGCCTGGCCGCAGCAGGGGCAGACGTAGCGGTCTGCGCCCGCCAGGTGGAAGCGGCCCAGGCTGTGGTCGGGGAGTTGCAGGCCCTGGGGGTGCGGGCTCTGGCCCGCCCGGCGGATGTGTCCCAGACCGCTCAGGCCGGTGCCCTGATCGAGGCGGTGCTGGCCGAATGGGGCCGGCTCGATATCCTGGTCAACAACGCCGGCATCACCCGCGACAACCTGCTCCTGCGCATGAGCGAGGAGGATTGGGACGCGGTGATGGATACCAACCTCAAGGGGGCCTTCAACTGCTGCAAGGCGGCGGGCCGCTTCATGGTCAGGGTGCGCAGCGGCCGCATCATCAACATATCTTCGGTGGTGGGGCTGATGGGCAACGCCGGGCAGGCCAACTACGCCGCTTCCAAGGCGGGCCTGTGCGGCTTCACCAAGAGCCTGGCCCGTGAGCTGGCCTCCCGCAATATCACCGCCAATGTGGTGGCCCCCGGCCTGGTCCCAGAGACCGGCATGACCGGCGAGTTGGGTGATAAGGCGCTGGAAAAATTGATGGCACAGATTCCCCTGGGGCGGCCGGGCCTTCCCGAAGACGTGGCCCATGCGGTGGCCTTCCTGGCCTCGGACCAGGCAGCCTACATTACCGGCCAAGTGCTGTGCGTAGACGGGGGCATGGTTATGTAGGGCCGCGCCGGCGCAAAATATCGTATCGCACCACTAAATCCACTCTTTCTCCACGGAGGATGTTCTAAATGGCTTCTATCGAACAGCGGGTCAAGGAGCTGGTCGTCGAACAATTGGGCGTGAGCCAGGATCAGGTGACGCCGCAGGCTTCCTTTGTCGATGATCTGGGGGCAGATTCGCTCGACACCGTCGAGCTGGTCATGGCCTTCGAGGAGGAGTTCGGCCTCGATATCCCCGACGAGGACGCGGAGAAGATGGCCACCGTCTCCGACGCCATCAAGTATCTGGAGGAGCACAGCAAGACCTAAGAGACCCAGCCAGGAGATCGGCAGTGTCCAGACGCAGGGTAGTAGTCACCGGTATGGGGGCCTTGGCCCCCAATGGTAATGATCTGGAGTCCTTCTGGGCGGCTTTGTTATCTGGTCGCTCCGGGATCGGGCCCATCACCCGCTTCGACACCTCCAGGCACGAGGTGAAGATCGCCGGCGAGGTCAAGGGTTTTGACCCCGAGGCGGCCCTCGACCGCAAGGAGGTCCGGCGCAACGACCCCTTCACCCATTACGCGGTGTACGTGGCGGCCCAGGCCTTTGCCCACACCGGGCTCGATATGGATAAGACCGACCCGGAGCGGGTGGGGGTGATCTTTGGCTCGGGGATCGGGGGCATCCAGACCCACGAGGCCCAGCACACCGTGCTCATGGAGAAGGGGCCGGATCGGATCAGCCCCTTCTATGTGCCGATGATGATCAGCGACATGGCCCCGGGCATGATCTCCATGAAGCTGGGCGCCAAGGGCCCCAACTACGCCACGGTCTCGGCCTGCGCCTCGGCAGCCCACGCTATCGGCGAGGCGGCCCGCAAGATTCAGTACGGCGAGGCCGAAGTGATGATCACCGGCGGCTCGGAGGCGGCGGTCAGCCCCATTGCCATCGCCGGCTTTGCCTCGGCCAAGACCCTGTCCACCCGCAACGACGAGCCGGAGCGGGCCAGCCGGCCCTTCGACGCCCAGCGCAACGGCTTCGTGATGGGCGAGGGCGGCGGGGCCCTGGTGCTGGAGGAACTGGAGCACGCCCGCCGGCGCGGGGCCGAGATCTGGGGCGAGTTTCTGGGCCTGGGGTTCACTGCCGACGCCTATCATCAGACCTCTATGGCCCCCGGGGGCGAGGGCGGGGTGAGAGCGGTGCGTATCGCCCTCAAGGACGCCGGTCTGGCGCCCGAGGACATCGGTTACATCAATGCCCACGGCACTTCCACCACCTTGGGCGACAGCCAGGAAACTGCGGCGATCAAGGCGGTCTTTGGCGCCCACGCAAGGCGCTGCCCGGTCAGTTCCACCAAGTCGATGACCGGACACCTGTTGGGCGCGGCGGGTGCCATCGAGAGCATCGCCTGCATCATGGCCCTCAAGCGCGGGGTGGTGCCTCCGACCATCAACTACGAAAATCCCGATCCAGAGTGCGACCTGGACTATGTCCCCAACCAGGCCCGTTCGCTCCAGGTGCGCTACGCGCTCAACAATTCCTTCGGTTTCGGGGGCCACAATGCGGCCCTAGTCTTCGGGCGTTTTGACGAATGAACCCGGAGACGGCAATGATGGATTGTTGAGGCAGGGGGGACATGGGCTGGCTGATTGCTTTTTTTTACCGCTGTTTCCGGGCTCCGGGGGTCCTGCCGGCAGCGCGGCTGCGGGCCCTGGAAGAACGCCTCGGTTATCACTTTCGCAACCCGGAGCTGCTGATTCACGCCCTGAAGCACCGCTCTTTTGTGTACGCCAACCAGGGCCGCGGTCTGGAGTCCAACGAACGCCTCGAGTTTCTGGGCGACGCGGTGCTCGACTTGGTGGTGGCAGAGTCCTTGTTCCGCCGCTTTCCCGACCAACGCGAAGGGGATCTGACCCAGATGAAGTCAGTGGCGGTGAGCCGCGTGGTGCTGGCCCGCAAGGCCAGCCAGTTGGGCCTGGAGGAGTTTGTGCTGCTCAGCCACGAGGAGCGGCAGTCCAGCGGGGGCCGGCAACCCTCGATCCTCAGCGATGCCTTCGAGGCGGTGATCGGGGCTCTGTATCTCGATGGGGGCCTGGAGCCCAGCCGGCGTTTCATCGAGCGGGTGGTGCTACAGGGGTTGGGCGAGGTGATTGCCGAGGAGGAGCACACCAATTTCAAGAGCAAGTTGCTGGAGCACACCCAGGGCCTGGGCGCCGGCCACCCCAAATACCAGGTCAGCTCCGAAGAAGGCCCCGAACACTGCAAGGTGTTCAGCGTCGAGGTGATCGTCACCGGCCGGCTGGTGGGGCAGGGGCGCGGCTTCAGCAAGAAGGAAGCCCAGCAGATGGCGGCCAAGGATGCTCTGCAGCACCTGGGGGCGCTGTGAATGTCTGGCGTTTCCTCAACACCGGCCCGGGCAGCGGTGCCTTCAATATGGCGGTGGACGAGGCTCTGCTCGAAGGGCTGGGGAGCGGCGAGCCGGTATTGCGGGTCTACGGCTGGGAGCCGGCGGCAATCTCCTTCGGCTATGGCCAGCAGCCCTGGCGGGAAGTGGACCTGGACAAATGCCGCGCGGCGGGCATCGAGGTGGTGCGGCGGCTCACCGGGGGGCGGGCGGTGCTTCATTGGGAGGAGTTGACCTACAGTGTGATTTGTCGGGACGACGATCCCCAGTGCGGCGGCCCTATCAGCCATACCTATCGCTGCATCGGTGAAGCCCTGGTGCATGGACTGAGACGATTTGGGGTGGAAGCGGTATTGGAACGGGCGCGGCCTCGGGCCCGGCGTCCGCGGGAGACGGGCGTGAGTGAGCCTTGTTTTGCCAGCCTGGCCCGTTGGGAGGTCAAATGCGGCGGGCGCAAGCTGATCGGCAGCGCTCAGCGCCGGGTGCGGGGGGCGATCTTACAACACGGCGCCCTGCTCATCGGGCCGCAGCACCGGCATCTACTCGAACTCCTGCCCGCTGGCGGGGCCGAGGGGGGGGGCGTTGCCAGCCGCCTGGAGGAGGGCAGCACCTGCCTGCAGGAGTGGATTGATGCGTCGGTGGATGTGGAGCGGCTGGCCGGGTGTTTGGCCGAGGGTTTTGCCGACTACCTAGGGGTGGAGATGCAGCCGGGGGTGTTGAGCCCCGCAGAAGCAGGGCGGGCAGTGGAATTGATGCAAACCCAGTACGGCAACCCGGTCTGGACCGGGGCGGTCCACTGCTGAGCCATGACGGATTGCCAGCCCATCCTCCAGGTCCGCCAGCTGCGGACCTACTTCCACACCGACAGCGGGGTGGGCCGCGCGGTGGACGGCGTCTCCTTCGACCTGCAGCGGGGGCAGACCTTGGGGCTGGTAGGCGAGAGCGGCTGCGGCAAGAGCATGACCGCTCTTTCGCTGATGCGCTTGGTGCCTTCTCCCCCTGGGCGCATCGAGTCGGGCGAGGTGCTGCTGGAGGGCCGCGATCTGTTGCAGTTGACCGGAGACCAGATGTGCCAGGTGCGGGGCGCCGATCTGGCGATGATCTTTCAGGAGCCGATGACCAGCCTCAATCCGGTGCTTTCTTGTGGATACCAGATCGCCGAGGCGGTGATCCTCCACCAGCAGGTCTCCAGGGAGGAGGCGCGGGCGCGGGCCATCGAGATGCTCAAGCGGGTGGGCATCCCAGCCCCGGAGCAGCGGGTCGACGAGTACCCCCATCAGCTCAGCGGCGGTATGCGGCAGCGGGTGATGATCGCCATGGCCCTGTCCTGCAACCCGGCGGTGTTGATCGCCGACGAACCCACCACCGCCCTGGACGTGACCATCCAGGCACAGATCCTCGAACTGCTGGCGCGCCTGCGCGAAGAGCTGCGTATGGCCGTGCTGCTGATCACCCACGATTTTGGAGTGGTGGCCGAGGTGGCCGACCAGGTGGCGGTGATGTACGCCGGCCAGATTGTCGAATACGCCAGCCCGGCGGCGATTTTCGCCCGGCCCCTGCACCCCTATACCCGGGGGTTGTTGCAGTCCATCCCGCGCCTGGGCCAGCGGCGGGAACGGCTGGCCATCATCCCGGGCATGGTGCCGGATGCGCGGCATTTCCCGTCAGGGTGTCGCTTCGCTCCCCGCTGTCCCCTGGCCGAGGAGCGCTGTCGGCAGCAGGCGCCGGTGCTGGAGATGCTGGAGCCAGAGCATCAGGTGAGTTGCTGGAAGGCGGGAACGGGCTGAGATGAAGGTGCCGCTCTTGGAACTGAGGAATTTACAGAAGCATTTTCCGGTGCGCCGGGGGGTGTGGGGCCGGGCGCGCGGCTGGGTCAAGGCGGTGGACGGGGTGTCCCTGCAACTCTGGCCGGGCGAGACCTTGGGCGTGGTGGGCGAAAGCGGCTGCGGCAAAACTACCCTGGGGCGGCTCATCCTGCGCCTGGTCGAGGCTACCGCCGGCGAGGTTCTTTTTGAGGGCACCGATCTGTTGCAGCTGCCGCCGGCCCAGATGCGGGCGCGCCGCCGGCAGTTGCAGATCATTTTTCAGGACCCCTATAGCTCCCTGAATCCAAGGTTGACCGTGGGCGGCATCATCGGCGAGGGGCTGAAGATCCATCACCTGGCCCAGGGCGAAGAGCTGGAACGCCGGGTGGGGCAATTGTTGGACATGGTGGGCCTGCCTGCCAACGCGGCGCGGCGTTATCCGCACGAATTTAGCGGCGGCCAGCGCCAGCGCATCGGCATTGCCCGCGCCCTGGCGGTAGAGCCGCGCTTCATCGTGGCTGACGAACCGGTCTCGGCGCTCGACGTGTCGGTGCAGGCCCAGATCGTCAATTTGATGCAGGACCTGCAGCGCGACTTGGGGTTGACCTACATGTTCATCGGCCACGACCTGAGTGTAGTGCAGCACATCTCGGACCGGGTGGCGGTGATGTACCTGGGGCGCATCGTCGAGTTGGCCGATCGCGACCAGCTCTACGCTGCCCCCTCTCATCCCTACACCCGCGCCCTGCTCTCGGCGGTGCCTTCGCCCACTCCGGGAGCGCAACGCCAGCGCCAGATCCTGCAGGGAGATGTGCCCAATCCGGCGGCCATCCCGCCGGGCTGTCCCTTCCACCCCCGCTGCCCCGAGCGCCAGGATATCTGCAGCCGCCAGGTCCCCTCCCTGGAGGAACTGGAGGGCGGTCACCAGGTGGCTTGTCTGTTGCGTTATCCGGCGGCGGTCAAGCGCCGGCTGGGTATTCCGGAGGAAGAAGGGCAAAACCAAGATCATTCTACACGGCAGGAGAATAGAAAGCTATGATGACGAGCTTGCGGCAGCACACGGCCATAGTCCTATGGGTCGTTATTTTTTCTTTTATTGGTCTAATTGTGATCCAATGGGGCGCTGATTTTTCCGGGACCTCGATGCAAAGCGCCAACGAGACCGTGGGCACGATCAACGGCCGCACCATCGGGGTAGAGCAGTTCCGCGAGGCGCTGCGCAACGCCGCCCGTATGGAACAAAGCCAGGGCCGCAAGGCCCAAGATGGGCAGCTGGTGGGTGAGGTCTGGGACGCGCTGGTCAAAGACCTGTTAACCTCCCACGAGATCGAGCGGCTGGGCGTCCAGGTCACCGACAAGGAGTTGGCCTACTACACCCGCACCCAGCCCCCCAGGGAGGTACAGGGCTTCGCCGCCTTCCAGACCGAGGGCAAATTCGATCTGGGCAAGTACAACCAGTTCCTCAACGACCCCAGGACCTATACCGATCCGGCCAACAAGTCCTTTGTCGTACAGGTCGAGAATCTTACCAAGAACCAGCTGCTCAACTACAAGTTGCAGCGCATGGTCACCGAAGCGGTACAGATCAGCCCTGCCGAAGTGCGCCAGTTCTTCACTGATCACCAAGAAAAGGTCCGGGTCGAATATGTTTTTGGCCCCGGCAACAAGGTCAAGGACAGCGAAGTGAGTGTCTCGCCCGCCGAGCTGGACGCTTATTACCAGGAACACCTCAGCGAATACCAGCACGGCGACCAGGCGCGTTTGTCCTATGTGGTCCTGCCCCGCCTGCCCAGCGCCCGCGATTCGCTGCGGGTGGGCCAGGATATCGCCCAGCTGCGGCAAGAAATCGTGCAGGGCGCCGACTTCGCCGAGCTGGCCAAGAGCCTTTCCGAAGACCCAGGGTCGGCCCCCAATGGCGGCGACCTGGGGACTTTTGGCCGCGGGCGTATGGTAAAATCCTTCGAGGATGTGGCCTTTGCCCTCAAGCCGGGCGAGGTTTCCGAGCCCTTGCTCACGCAATTTGGCTGGCACCTGATCAAGAACGAAGAACATCTGACCACCAACGGCGAAGCACAGGTGCATGCCCGCCATCTCCTGCTCAAATTCTCCCCTTCGGCCGAGACCGAGGATGAGCTGCGCACCCGGATCGACACCCTCAAGGCCGCCGCCGAGAAGCAGGGTCTGGAGGCCGCCGCCCAAGCGGCCGGGCTGGAGGTGCGCGACAGTGGTTTCGTCGGCAAGGGCATGCCGGTGCCGGGGTTAGGTGATGGTTCGGCCTGGCTGGTCAATCACTTTGTGCAGAACCCCACTGGGGAAGTGGCCCAGGGCGGCAACGAGCAGGCCTTCTGGGTGGCTCAGTCCAAGGGCAGCCGCACCAAGGGCACCGCCAGTCTGGACGATGTGCGTCAACAGGTAGAGCGGGCGGTGCTCAACCAGAAGAAGGCCGAGCGGGCCGGCCAGACCCTGCAGGCTCTGCGGGCACAGGCAGCTGGCGGCCTGACTCAGGCGGCCACTGCTCTGGGTCTGGAGGCGCACACCACCGAGCCCTTTGCCCGGGCCGACCAGGTGCCCGGCATCGGCCGCAGCAACGCCTTTGTGAAGGCGGCCTTCCACTTGCAGCCGGGCCAATTGAGCGAGGTGGTCACCCTGCCGCGCGGGGCCTATCTGATCAGACTGGTGGAGAAAATCCCAGCGGACGAGACCAATTTCCAGGCCACCTCCAAACAACTGGCCGATCAGCTGCTGCGCCAGCGTCAGGGCGAAGCCTTACAAATCTGGTTCGACCGGCTCTACGCCAACGCCCAGATCGAGGACAACCGCCCTCGTTTTGGCTTCACCTTCTGAGAGGAGTAGAGCGCAGATGCCAGCACAGCCAGGCAAGACGCGGGTCGGTCTCATCGGCCTGGGAATCATGGGTGCGCCCATGGCCCTCAACCTGCTCAAGGCAGGGTACCAATTGAAGGCCTACAACCGCAGCGACCGTCCCCGAGTCCGCCAGGTGGCGGAGGCCGGCGCGGTGTTGTGCAAGTCGCCCCGGGAAGTGGCCGCCGCCAGCGACATCATCATCATTATGGTCACCGACACCCCCGATATGGAGGCGGTGATCCTGGGCCAGGACGGGGTGGTGCAGGGGGCGGCGCGTGGGGCGGTGGTCATCGACATGAGCACCGTTTCCCCCCGCGCTACCCAGCAGGTGGCCGCCGAGCTGGAGAAGAAGGGCGTCGAGATGTTAGACGCTCCGGTCAGCGGCGGGGATGTGGGCGCTCAGAATGGGACCCTGTCGATTATGGTGGGTGGAGACCAGGCGGTCTTCGACCAGTGCCTGCCGGTCTTTGAGGCCATGGGCAAGAAGATCACTCTCATCGGTGGACACGGGGCTGGCCAGACTACCAAGCTGTGCAATCAGATCGCCGTTTCGGTGAATAACCTGGCCATGTCCGAGGCCCTGATGCTGGCCGCCGCCTCGGGCCTGGACGTGGAGAAGGTGCTCAACGCCATCAGCGGCGGGGCCGCCGGTTCCTGGCAGTTGAGCAATCTGGGACCGCGCATCCTCAACGGGGACTTTGCCCCTGGTTTCATGGTGCGGTTGCAACAGAAAGATCTGAAGTTGGTCTTGGGTGCGGCCAACGACATCAAGCTGGCCCTGCCCGGGGTGAGCCTGGCCCACCAGTACTTCAACATCGTCGAGCGGGCTGGCGGCGCTGAGGAAGGCACCCAGGCGCTGATCAAGGTCTACGAGCAGCAGGCCGGCACGCAGGCCCGCAAGAGCTAAAGGGGAAAGGCGCCGGTGAATTTCCGCAAGGTCGGCATCCTGCCCCGCGACGAGGTCCAACCCCAGGCGGTGCAGGAGGCACAGGACCTTTTCGCGCAGCGCCAGATCGAGGCGCAGCGCCTCGACGCTGGGGGCCAGTCTCCCAGCGACCTAGATCTGGTAATGGCCATGGGCGGCGACGGCACCGTGCTCAAGGCCCTCGACCTCTTTCCCGGCTGCCCGGTGCTGGCCATCAACTTCGGCACCGTCGGCTTCCTCACCGCCGGCGACCGCCGCGACCTGGAGCAGATCATCACCTTCCTACTGGAGGGGCGCTTCTTCATCAGCGAGCGGCTGGTGTTACACTGCCGCTACCCGGGGGGTGAGGCGCGGGCGATCAACGAAGTGATCGTGCGCACCAGCAACCGCCTGATCTTCACCGATGTCTACGTCGACGATACCAAGATCCGCACCATCCAGGGCGACGGGGTGGTGGTGGGCACCCCCACCGGCAGCACCGCCTTTCTGCTGGCCGCCGGGGCGCCCATCGTCATGCCCGACGTGCGCTGCATCATCCTGGACGGCATCAACGAGTACAACTTCACCTCCCGCTCCCTGATTCTAACCCCCGAATCGCGCATCCGCCTCCATATCAGCCCCCAGACCCGGGACCCTTACGTGTACCTGACGGTGGACGGCCGGCAGCTGGGTCCCATGAGCCCCAGGCAGGAGGTGCACATCTGCCGGTCCGAGCAGAGTGCCCGGTTGATTTACTTTCACTCGGATTACTTCTTCCACAACCTCTCCTCCAAGCTCTCTTGGTAGAAAGTCGGAACCAACTATGAAACTTGTCGTGACCGGCGCTGACCGGCCTCTGGGTGCGCTCTTGTGCCGTGGATTGGCCCAGGGGCGCGAGGTGGTGCCCGCAGGAGCTGGTGTAGACCTGCGTTCCCCCGAAGAAGTGGCCGCGCTGCTCAAAGGGGCGCAGGCCCTCGTACACACCTTGCCCTACGATCCACCCATGGGCCGCGGCATCGAGGCTGAGGGCGAAGTGCTGGACCTGGTGGCTCGCAGCACCTACGTGATAGCACAGGCCGCGTGTAAGGCGGGCATTGGCCGGATAGTGCTGATCAGCCAGCTCTCGTTGCTGGAGGCCTATCCGGCCGAATACGAGGTGGGACCCGATTGGGAGCCCCGGCCCCGGCCCGAGGGGCTGGCCCTGGCGCCCTACATGGCTGAGTTGACCTGCCGCGAGATCGCCCGCCTCGGCAAGTTGGAGGTGATCTGTCTGCGGCTGGGGGCGCTGGACGCTCCCGAGGGGACCAGCGGCGCTGATGCGCTCAAAGCGGTGGAAGCGGCCCTGGTCTACGAGCGGAAGGAGAGGGAATATCATTGGATGGTGCATCACGTGGCCTCGGCAGGCCGCTTTGCGACGCGCACGGAGGGCAACTGAAATGGCGGCGGTAAAAAAAGGCAAAGTGGTGATTTTTGGCGCCGGCGGCCCGGTGGGCGCGGCGGCCATCCAGGTCCTCAAGGATCATTATACGTTGCGGGTGACAGATCTCAAGCCCATGGCCGAGATTGCCGCGGCCCCCTCGCCCCAGGGCCCGCAGGCCCCGGTGCCCGAGTTATTGGGCGCGCCTCACGAAAACCGGGTGGTGGATATCACCCAGTACGAGCAGGTGCTGGAAGCCTGCAAGGGCATGGATGCGGCGATCAACCTGACGGTGGTGCGGCCCCATCCAGTGTTGGCCTTTAGGGTCAGTATGGTGGGTGCCTTCAACCTGGCCAAGGCAGCGGCCGAGTGCAAACTGAAACGCCTGATCCATACCGGGCCGTACCACACCGCCATGGGCCACGAGGCGGATTACTGGAACGATTTTCAGGTCGCCCCCGAGGTGCCCCTACATCCGGGGGACGACCTGTACGCGCTGACCAAGTACCTGGGGCTGCAGATCACGGATACCTTTGCTCGGCAGCGCGGGCTGGAGGTACTGACCTATCTGTTCTGCAACTTCCAGCCCCGCCAGCTAGCACCCGAGGACCGGGGCCGGGGCATCCATCCCTTTGCCACTTCCTGGGAGGACACCGGCGAATCCTTCCTCTGTGGGTTGCGCGCCCCCCCAATGCCCTCGCCCCACGAGGTCTTTTTCATCTGCGCCGACCTGCCCCACGGCAAGTTCCGCGCCGACAAGGCCGAGCGGCTGCTCAAGTGGAAGGCCAAGGACACCTTTGAGGAGTGGTACCGCAAGCGGGGGTAGCGATGGGGTACTGGCAGCTCTTGTTAGACAGCTGGGCCCAGGAGCGGGCCGGCAGTCTGGAGCCAGTTTTCGCCGAATGAGGAAGGCTCCTCACATGAACCAGTGCTGCTCCTGGTGCACGGCATCCCCGAAGTTGCGCATGAACTCCATTTCTTCCAAGGAGAGCGGGCCCTGGCGCAGGGCGGCCAGGTTCTCGGACAGCTGCGCCGGATTGGAAGGGGCGCTCATACACACGTGGACTTGGGGGTTGGAGAGCACGAAGCGATAACACTGGGCCGCGGTGGGCACCGGGCCCTCCCAGCCTTTGGGCCGGCGCAGCAGGGCGCGCCAGCGGGTGGCGGTGTAGCTGACTAGCCCTGGGTGGTGGGCGGCCAAGTGGGGAAAGATTTCCTGCTCGGCGCCCCGGTGCGCGGCATTGTAACGAATCATGAACACGTCGAGGGCCCCCTCGGCGGCCAGGCGGCCGGCAAAACGGCGGTCGTGGCAGGACAAACCCACGGCCCGCACCTTGCCTTCCTCGCGCAGCCGGCACAATTCTTCGCGGGTGCGCGGGGAGAAGTGCTCCTCCTTCATGACCCCCAAAAACAGGAACACGTCGATATAGTCGGTGCGGAACTGGCGCAGCCGTTTCTCCAAGGTGCGGCGCAGGTTCGGGTGGCCGAAGCCCAGGTTGTATGCGCCAGTGGCCAACACGCAGTGCTCGCGCCGGCTGGCGAAGACCTCGCGCAGGGTGCGCACCATCTGCCCATCGATGCCGTAGGCAAAGAAGTAGTTGAGCCCCTCGTCCAGGGCCTGGTGGATGGTTTTTTTGCCGGGGCGGTAGGTGGCTGACAGGCCCAGCCGGCATACGGGCATGCCGGTGCTACCCAGCAGGGTGTGGGTGAAGTCAGGCGTCTGTTCCATGGCGATCCTCAGCTGAGTTGCTGCCGCAGCGGCAGCCAGTGCTCGTCGAGCCAGCGCAGCGGTTCCTCGGCCTGGCGCGAAAAGAAGCGGAAGCGCTGATCCGGGGCGACCTTGGCCATGCCCTCCAGGCGCATGGAGATCCAGCGGCCGGCAAAGGCGCGGGGGAGGGCGTCCAACTCGGCCGGGGCAAGAGGCGAGACCTCCTGGTAGGCCCGCAGGAAGGCGGCGCAGCGGTCGGGGTCGAACTGGGCCGCGTCGGTGAGCGACCAGATATCCCCCGCGTCGATGCGGCGGGGCAGGGTGGCAAAAAAATACAACCCATCGGCCACATCGCGGCAGCGGGTGCCCGGCACGGCCCAGTCCAGATCGAAAATACCCACCACCTGCCCCTGGCCGGAGAAGAGCAGGTTGGCCGGGGTGTAGTCCCCGTGTATCACCCAGCCTTCCAGAGGGGCATACGCAGTCCCCGCGTAGGTGCGCTCCTGTTCGGCCGCCCTGGCCAGGAAGCGGTCCACCAGCGCCTCCTCCTCGGAATTGATTGTCAGTTTTCGGACGGCTGCCAGATTTTCGCGCTGTAGTTGCGGGTCATCCATGCGGCTGCTCGTCGCACCGGAAAAGCCCAGGGTGGTGTATTGGGCGATGGGCTCGGGCGGGCCGGCGGGCTGGTACTGCGCTGCGGCCTGGTGGAAGCGGGCCAGGGACTGGGCCGCGCTGAGCAGTTCGCCCTGCTGCTGTGGGTCGAAGGATCGGCCAGTGACAAAAGGGTAGAGTTCGTACACTCCCTCTGGCCGGCGCAGCCAGAGCTGGCCAGAGGTCGTTTTTAGGGCGCAGACCGTGGGCATGCCCCGGGCGACCAGGTGGGCGCGCAATCCATGGTCAAAGGCCAAGCGTGCCTCGCCCGAGGTGCGGGCGCCCCGGCGGCGCAGGAAATACTCGCCCTGGGTAGAAATAACCCTCCAGGTGCGGCCCGCCGTGCCGCCGCCCGGCTCCAACGCCAAGTATTTACCAACCTCGTAGGCGGCCAGGACCTGGCGGATATCGCTGCTCTCCATTTTTCGGCGCTGGTTGACGATCGATTGTTTGCGCAACTTACAGGGTACAGTAAACAAGGGCAGCGGGTTGCGCCATAGGAGGAGCAAGGCATGAGCGGCGAATGGACGCAGTGGCGGGGCGACAAGCAGCGCACCGGACGGGCTGGAGTGGCCGGACGGATCTCGCGGCCTCGGATCGACTGGAAACATTTCGCCGGCTGTCGCGAGGACTGGATCAGCATCGGGCCGGGCAATGGGGGGCGGCTGGTGTTGCCCACCGGGGAGATGGAGGCGGTGTCGCGCCAGTACGGATTGGCCGGCTACCTCGATGTGGACGGCTCGGGTCAGTTGGTCAAGGTCGCCGAGTCAACGGGGAGCCAGTTCTACCTTCGTGCCCTTGATCCTCTTTGCCGATGTGGACGGCGACGGGTTGGCCGAGATTCTGGCGCCTTGCAGCGATGGGTATCTGTACTGTGTGAGGGGAGAGGGATGATGATGGTTACCATGAGGCTGCTGAGGGGGCGTCGGGGAATGACCCATTCCGGACCTTTCCCCAGGCGCGGTCCTTTTCCCCTGCTCGCTCTGGCTCCGCTACCCCACCTCCCAACCCCTCGGACCTTCCCTGCCCGACCACTCCCCGGGAAAGGCCTCCAGGGTCATTTCCCCGCCGCCGGGTGGCTGGCGTTACCGCTGTTGTTCTGCCTGGTCCTGGTTGCAGAGGCCCAGCAGGTGCAGGTGCCCAATCCTTCTTTTGAGGTGGGGCAGGGGCAGCCGGCGGGATGGTTGCTGGAGGGAGAGGGGCAGTGGATCGAAGGCGGCGCCGAGGGTGAGCGGGCGCTGGCAGTGAGGGGCGATGGGGAGAGCACCAGCTTCTGGCGCTCGGGGCTGCTATCTATGAAGCCGGGCGGGTTGTACCTGCTTCGCTTCATGGCCCGCAGCCTGGAAGGTGGTGGCGGCACGCCCACCAGCGGGCCGGTCTTCTGCAACCGCGATCTGGGCGACCTGGGCAGGCAGTGGAGCGAGCAGACCTCGGTGTTCCAGGCGCCCGATTCCCTGGACGCGGAGCGGGCCTGGCTGCGTTTTGGCCAGTGGCACCTCAAGGGTAGGGTAGCCTTCGATGCCGTGTCGCTGGCCGAGGCCCAACCGGTGTACACTCGCCAGGGTGAGGTATTGTTGGGCGAGGGCGAAGAGATCGACGGCCGGCGCTACACCTTCGCGGCCCCTTTTCACAGCTCCTCGCGCAATCACAGCCGGCCTCTGGCGGCTCAGCGCTGCGACTTCAACACCAACCGCTGGATCTTTGGCGCCGGCAGCTACGTGATCTACCGCCACGAGCTGGCTGGTCGTCCACAGCGCGGTGCCAAGGTGGCCGTGACCATCGGGTACTACCAGGCCGGGGAGTTGGTGGTGGAGGCCAGCGCCGATGGCGAGCGATGGCGCGAGTTGGGCGCGCTGGGCAAAGCGGGCAGCCGCAGTCTGGCCCTGCCCGGCGAGTTGCTGCCGGCGTCGGCAATCTGGATCCGGCTGCGTGCCCGGGCCAAAGCAGCGTTGGGGCTGGACTCGGCCCCGGGGTCCTTCCAGGTCCACAGCTATACCTATGGCTCGATAGTAGAAGACGCGTCACTGCGCCTTCAGGGGCATACCCAGTTTGTCGTGATCCAGGGCACTGATCCCCGGTTGAAGGTGCAGGTCAGGGGTCTGGGTGAACAGGTGCCGGGGGGGGACAACCGCATCGCGGTGCAGGTGGAAAACACCACCGGGGAGACCCTTTCCCTGCCTCAACAGGTGCGGGTGGTGAAGGATGGAGAGACGACGGTGTTCGTCCGGGCGAGTGATGCCGAACTCCCCCCTGGTCTCAGGGTGCTCTATCCACCCTACGAACTCCCCGGCGATGGCAGCTTTTGGGTTGAGTATTCCTTAGGCGAATTCCGCGCCGGGGCCGGGGTTTACCTGGCGTCGCTCTATGCCACCAGGTACGGGGAACAGTTGCCCGGGTCGAGTGAAGCTGTGGGCCTGTGGTGGGCTTCCTCCGGGTATAAGGTGAGCCGGCAGCGGCCCCTGCCTCAGGCCAAAGGGCAGGCCCTGCGCATCCGCGCTGCCGGCGACGAACGCGAGGCTGCCCAACTGGTGGTGCGGTCCGTCCAGGCATTGCGCGGTCTGTGGGCGAAGCCACAGGAATTGGTCGGACCAGAAGGGCATCACATCGCGGCCGGGCAGATTGAGATTCTGCGCGTGGCCTATGTGCCGGTGGCCCAGCCTTCCGACTACAGCGGCGCGGCTGCGCTCTGGCCCGATCCCCTGCCGCCGCTGGACCGGCCCATCGACATGCCCGCCGGGATCAATCAACCCCTGTGGGTGCGGGTCCACGTGCCCCCAGGGACGCCGGCCGGTCGATACACCGGCGTCATCGAACTGCAGGCCGAAGGGTTCAGCGCCCAGGTGCCTCTGCAAGTGGAGGTCTACGATTTTGAGTTGCCCCGGCGCATGACTTGTACCACTGCTTTTGGCTTCTCGCCCGAAGAGGTCTTTCGCTACCAGAAGCTCTCCGACCCGCAGGACAAACGGGCCGTGTTAGATTTGTACACGGAGAATTTCAGCGCCCACCGGATCTCGCCCTATGACCCGGTGCCCCTCGATCACTTTGAGGTGAAATGGTCGCCCACGGTGAAGCCCAGTTTCTTGTGGCAGGACTGGGACCGGGCCATGAGCCGGGCCATCGACACGCTCGGCTTCAACTCCTTTCGCCTGCCGGTGCTGGGCCTGGGCAGCGGCACCTATCAGAATCGGACCGAGCCCAAGTTGCAGGGTTTCGGGGAAAAGAGTCCGCAGTACCGGGAGGGCCTGCGCGCCTACCTGGGGGCCCTGGAGCAGCATCTGACGAAAAAGGGCTGGCTGGACGAGGCGTACGTGTACTGGTTCGACGAACCAGAGCCCAAGGACTACCCCTTTGTGATGGGAGGGTTTGCCAAGTTGAAGGCGCACGCCCCCCGCATCCGCCGCATGCTCACCGAGCAGGTGGAGCCCGCGCTGATAGGCGGCCCGAATATCTGGTGCGCCCTCACCCCGGAGTACGATTCCACTGCGGTGGCGCAGCGCCAGCAGGGCGGGGATTCGTTTTGGTGGTACGTGTGTACCTCTCCCAAAGCGCCCTATGCCGGGCTCTTCATCGATCACCCGGCGACCGAAATGCGGGTCTGGCTGTGGCAGACCTGGCAGCACCACTTGCAGGGGGTGCTGGTGTGGCAAACCAATTACTGGACCAGCGACGCGGCGTACCCTGATCGCCCACAAAACCCCTATGCCGATCCGATGAGCTGGGTAAGTGGGTACAGCACCGAAAAAGGCAACAAGCTGCCCTGGGGCAACGGGGACGGCCGCTTTCTCTATCCCCCCGAAGCAGCGGCCAGCGGCCAGGCGCATGAGCCGGTGCTGAGTGGACCAGTGGACAGCATGCGCTGGGAAATGCTGCGCGACGGGATCGAGGACTACGAGTATTTTGTTATGCTCAAGAGGCTGCTGGCCGAGCGGGGCGCCACCTTGGGGGTGGAGGAGCGCCGCCAGTACGAGGCGCTGCTGCAGGTGCCCGAGGCGGTGAGCGCGAACCTGACCCGCTTCACCGACGATCCGGCGCCCCTCGAAGCGCACCGCGACCAACTGGCGCGGGCCATCGAGATGCTGGGCCGCTGAGGGGGTGCGATTCTACTTCAACCCCATTTCCACCCAGGGGGCGCACATGGACCGCAGGCGTAGACTGGGGTGGTGGAGAAATTGGTCGGTGAAGAGCCGGCTTGGTCGGCGGTATTGCAGTTTCTCGCCCAGGCCCAGGGTGCCCGAGTGGTTCTCGCGCAGGCGGGCCAGGTCAGCGGCAGTGGTGGGTGGCGGGGCGAAGTTGAGGGCCAGGTGGCGTCGGCCCGGGGGGCCACCAAAGGAAGCGTGCCAGAGGTTCATGTTGGCGAAGAGCACGTCCCCTGGCTGGGTCTCGCAGGGCAGGGCGGGCAGGTCCTGGCCGGCCACCCCGAGCTTGGCCACGGGTTTGAGCTGCTGGTGGTAGGGCAGTAAGTGGGAGCCGGGCAGCACGCGCAGGCAGCCGGTGTCGCGGGTGAGGGGATCGAGGTAGAGCGAGACCTTCATGGGCGGATAGTCGAGGCGGGTGCCGTCGGGATGCCAATTGGTGTCGCCCACGTACAGGTTGCCCTCGGAGCAGAGCCAGGCAAAGCCGGGGCCCAGCAGATTCTCCACGGTCTGGTAGATGCGATCGCCCTCGGCTAGGCGAGTGAACGAGGGAGATTGCTCGACGATGCCGTAAAGGGACTGGCGGCTCTGGCCGGGAAAGGGCTGGCCCTGGCGCTCGCGGTTGAGCCGCTCGTCGAACTCGCAGCTGATGGCGGCCATTTCATCGGGACTGAAGAGTTGCCGCTCTAGCAGAAAGCCGAAGGTCTGGAAGAATGTCCGTTTTTCGTCGCTGGTCATCTCAGGCCGGCCCCTTCGATCCGGTACAGGTGTACTGCGTACTCGCCGAACTCGTCGGCGAAGCTGCCGTCTTTTACTTCAAGGTGCCGATCCTCGCCCAGCACCTCCACACTTTTCCTGCCTTTGACGCCGCTGAGCTGGAAGGTCCCGGCCGTCGATCCGGGGTGCATGGCGGCGGCGAAGACATAGAGGTCGCCCCCGTATTCCTTGGCCATCAGGTCGATGGGCACGGCGCTGGAGGTCACTTGCGCTCGCTCGGCGATGGGGCGGTTGAGCACTGGGGCCAGTTCGCTGATCTGCTGGTTGATGGCGGTGACCGCCGCCAGCATCTCGGGATCTTGCAGCAGCCGGGCCTCAACGAAAACCGGTTCCCACTCGTGAACAAAGTAGATAATCCCCCGCGAGCCGTGGATCAGCGACATCCACACTTCGGCGCGGACCTGGGAGGGGGTGGCCTTCCGCTCGCTCTGGATGCGGGTGGTCTCGATCACGTTCCAGACGGTTTTGCCCGCTGACCACTGGCGCAGCCGGTCCACTCCCTTGGCCACGTACCACAGATAGTTCTCGCCGTCGGGCTTCTGGATGCCGGCCACTGGGTACACGTCAAAGGAAAGCACGTCGGCGCCCTTGCAATACTCCGGATAGTCCTCCCAGGGGGCACCCCGCCCCACCCACTCCTCGTTGGCCACGGCCTGGCCCAGGTTGAGCCACACCGGCCGGCTGGGGTCCTTGGCCGCGAGTTGCTGATAGTCGGCGATGATCTTGGCCGGGGGGATGGCCGGGCCCCAGCCTCCGCCGGCAACCGGCTGGGCGTTGTCCGGCTCGTCCCCGTGCATCCAGGCGATGATGGTGGGATCTTCGAGATGGTTGAGCCCCACCGCGTTCTGCTCACAGATCACCTGCATGCCCGCTGCCTGCAGGCCGGCCAGTTGTTCCT
>SICG01000024.1 GCA_009691525.1 Candidatus Latescibacterota bacterium
CTGCAGATCATCGCCACCAATATCGACCATCCGGGGCGGCTGGCCGATTTTGTCGTCTCCAACCTCGACCTGGCGCTGGAGGAAAAGCAGAAGCTGCTCGAATTACTCGACATCGGCCAGCGGCTCGAATACCTCACCGGACTGCTGGCCCGCGAGCAGGAGATCCTCGAGGTGGGCCTCAAAATCCAGGCCCAGGTCCAGGAGAAGTTGGGCAAGTCGCAGCGCGACTACTACCTGCGCGAGCAGCTCAAGCACATTCAGAAGGAGCTGTCGGGCGATGATCCGCAGTTGGCCGAGGGGGAGGAGTTGCGGGCCAGGGTGGAGGCGGCGCAGCTCTCCTCCGAGGCCCGGGAGGCGGCCGAGCGCGAATTACACCGGCTGGAGCAGATGAACAGCGCCGCCCCCGAGTACTCGATGTCGCGCACCTACCTCGACTGGTTGCTGGCCTTGCCCTGGGCGATTTCCACCCAGGACGACCTTGACCTGATCGCTGCCGCGCGGGTATTGGCCGAGGACCACTACGGCCTGGAAAAGGTAAAGGATCGCATCCTGGAGTTTATGGCGGTGCGCCGGCTGCGTTCGGAGACCAAAGGCCCCATCCTCTGTTTTGTCGGACCGCCAGGGGTGGGCAAGACTTCGCTGGGACGCTCCATCGCCCGGGCGATGGGCCGTAAGTTTCTGCGCATCTCCCTGGGGGGCGTACACGATGAGGCCGAGATCCGCGGTCACCGCCGCACCTATATTGGCTCCCTGCCCGGCCGCATCATCCACGGGCTGCGCAAGGCCGGGGCCAACAACCCGGTCTTTATGCTCGACGAGATCGACAAGGTAGGGGCCGACTTTCGCGGCGATCCGGCTTCGGCCCTGCTCGAGGTGTTGGACCCGGAGCAGAACAACACTTTTGTGGACCATTATCTCGATCTGCCTTTTGACTTGTCCAAGGTGCTCTTCATCGCCACCGCCAATCTCTTGGGCCCGGTGCCGCCGGCCCTGCGGGACCGCATGGAGGAAATCGCCATCCCTGGGTATACCCCCGACGAAAAGTTGCAGATCGCCCGCCGGCACCTGCTGCCCCGGCAGGTGGAGGGGCACGGCCTGCGCCCAGGCCAGTTGCACCTGGCAGATGAGGCGCTGGCCCGGCTGATCGGCGAGTATACCCGTGAGGCCGGTCTGCGCCAACTGGAGCGGCAGTTGGGCACCCTCTGCCGCAAGGCGGCCCGGCGCATCGTCGAAGGAAAACGACGGCGCTTTAATCTCAAAGCCGGCGAGTTGGATGAATACCTAGGCCCCGCCCATTTCTTCGCCGAGGTTGCTGCCGGCAAGAGCGAAGTGGGGGTGGTCACCGGCCTGGCCGCCACGGCGGTGGGCGGGGAGATCCTCTTCATCGAGGCCACCCGCATGCAGGGCAAGGAGCAGCTGATCTTGACCGGCCAACTGGGGGAGGTGATGCGGGAATCGGCCAGGACGGCGCTCAGTTATTTGCGGACCCGGGCCGCAGACTGGGGGGTGGAGGCGAAGGCGCTGAGCGAGGCCGACATCCACATCCATGTGCCCGCCGGGGCCATTCCCAAGGAAGGGCCTTCGGCAGGGGTTGCCCTGACCCTGGCGCTGGTCTCCCTCTTCACTGGCCGGGCCGTGCGCAGCGACCTGGCCATGACCGGCGAGATCACCCTGCGGGGGCGGGTGCTGCCAGTGGGTGGCATCCGCGACAAGGTGTTGGCCGCTCAGCGGGCGGGTATTCGCCGGGTGATCCTGCCGGCCAGAAACGCCAACGATCTGGAAGAGATCCCCCCCCCGATTCGGGCCCAGATGCGCTTCGAGCTGGTGGAGCGCTTCGACCAGGTGCTGGAGCTGGCTTTACTGAAGGGCAAGGGCTCTAATGGGCTCCAGCTCGCCCCGCAAAAAAAAGCGGCGGGCAAGGCCAAACCCAAAGCCAAGCCCAGGGCCAAGGGCAAGACCAGGTCCCGCCGATGAGGGTCAGAGAAGAGCTGCGCGCTGCGCTGGCTGCCGGGGAAGGCAGGCCCCTAGCAGAGGTGAGACGGGTTTTCTGGAAGGATCAGTTGGAGCGGCTCAGGGAGGCGCACCAGGCCGGGGCTGCCGGCATGCAGACGGCCCGGGCCCTGGCCGAACTGATGGACGCCCTGGTGCTGGAAATTTACGCCAAGGCCCCACCTCTCGATGTGATTCATGCCCTGGTGGCTCTGGGGGGCTACGGGCGCCAGGAGATGAGCCCGTACTCGGATGTCGATCTGCTTTTTCTTTTTCCAAAGGAAAAGGATAAAAAGGCCGGCTTCATCTCCGGGGTGCTGCGCCCACTGTGGGATCTGGGTTTTGAGGTGGGCCACAGCAGCCGCACCCTGGCCGAGGTGGTGGAGATGTCGCGCCAGGAACTGGACGCCCGCACCGCGATGATGGATGGACGACTCCTGGCCGGAGACCCGGAACTCTTCGCCCAGTTCCAGCAGAAGCTCTTCGCCAAGTTGCCCCTCCAGACAGTGGCCGGCCTGCGCCAGTGGCACCAGGCCCGCAGCCAGGCCGGCGGTTCGGTGCAACTGCTCGAGCCCAATCTCAAGGAGAGTCCTGGTGGCCTGCGCGATTTACAAGTGTTGCAGTGGGCGCTCAAGGCCAAAGCCGGCGGACCCGAGGTGGAGTCGTGGCGGCGGCGCCTGCTGGACACCGAAGAAGATGCTGCGCTGGTCCGGGGCCGCGAGTTCCTCTGGCGGGTGCGCCACGATTTGCACTTTGAGGTGGGCCGGCGGCACGACGTGCTGGAACACGCCCTCAAACCGCAGATCGCCCGCCATTTCGGCTACGAGGACCGGGGCAAAGAACTGGCGGTGGAGCAGTTCATGCACCACTACTACCTGCACGCCCGAGCGGTGTACACCCTGGTGGACCGGGCCTTCGAGCAGTTGACCCGGCGGGAGCGCGAAGGCCGGCGGCTGCTGCTGGAGGACGGGGTGGAGGTGGTGGACGAGAAGATCGAGGTGGGGGAGGGGGAGGCCTATTTCGCCGCTGATCCTCTGCGGCTGCTGCGGCTCTTCTCGCTCTTGCAGACCCGCAGGTTGCGCCTCAGCGACCAGGCCCAGCGCGCCGTCCGCGCCTCCCTGCACCTGATCGACGACCAGGTGCGGTGTTCGCCCGAGGCCCGCGACGCTTTTATGGCCATCCTCAAACGCCGGCAGTGTGCCTCCCGCACCCTGCGAGCCATGCATCAGCAGGGGGTGTTGGGCGCGTACCTGCCCGAATTCGGCGCCTTGACCTGTCTGGTGCAGTACGATATCTACCATCTCTACACGGTGGACGAACACGTGCTGGTGGCGGTGGACAACCTCGAGTCCCTGGGCCGCACCGGCGAGCAACGCCCGCTCAACCGCCTCTTCGCCGACTATCCGCGCCGCGACCTGCTCTACCTGAGTGTGCTCTTACACGACATTGGCAAATCCAGGCGAGAAGACCACATCGTCTGCGGGCTGGAGATGGCCGGCGAATTGCTCGAGCGCCTGAATCTGCCCCGCGAGGACCGGCGTTTTGTTCTTTTTTTGGTCGAGCACCATCAGGATATGGTGATCATCTCCCAGCGCCGCGACCTGGACGACTACCGGATGATCGCCGAGTTCGCTGGGCTCTTCGCCAACCTAGGTTGGCTGGAAGCCCTGTACCTGGTCTCCTACGCCGACCTGTCGGCAGTGGCCCGCGACGCATGGACCGAATGGCAGGGGGCGCTGCTGTGGGATTTGTACCACAAGACCCGGGAGCAGATCGAGTCCGGGCTGAAAACCCTGGAGGAACAGCACCACGTCCGCCAGTTGCTCGAGATGCACCTGCGTTTCATCACCGGCACCTGGCCGGCGCACAAGGTCGCCGCCTTCCAGGCCCACGTACAGCAGCTGCCTTCCCGGTACCTGATGGCCTATAACCGCGACCAAATCGAGGCCCATCTGGGCCTGATCGAGGAGGTGGCGGACCAGCCACTGGCACTGGAGTTCGCCGAGCGACCGGCCTACACCGAGTTGGCTATTTGCGCCCGTGACCAGCGGCAGTTGCTGGCCAAGATCTGCGCGGTGCTGGCCGTCAACGACATCGACATCCTGCGCGCCGAGGTGAACACTCGGGCTGACGGCGTGGTGCTGGATATCTTTCAGGTGACCGATGTGGACGGCGCGGTAGTGTTGCCCGAACGCAAGCAGCAGCGGGTGCGGGAGCAGTTGGGCCAGGTGATCGGCGGGACCCTGGGAGAAGATCAGCTTTTCGGCCAGTACCGGGCCAACTGGAACTGGCGGGCCCGCAAGGAGGGCGATCATGTCCGGCCGCCGGAGCTGAAGTTTGAAAACCAGGTCTCGGACAAGTACACCGTGGTCGAGGTGGACGCCCATAACCGGGTCGGCTTGCTCTATAAAATCACCCAGGTTCTGGGCGAGCAGGAGTTGGACATTCACACCGCGCTGATCAACACCGTGGCCGACCGGGCCACCGACGCCTTCTACGTGGTGGATGGGCGCGGGCAGAAGATCGTCAACTACGAGGTATTGGAGGGGATACGCCAGCAGCTGCTGGAGCGGCTGGCTTCCTGAACGCCATGCGTATAATCGAGATCGAAGACTATCCGATTTTTATTCCGTACCAGGAGTTCAACGCCCAGGTGCTGGCCCGTTATCACGGGCGGGCCATCCAGGGCCGCACCATTCTGGTGGTGCGCACCGACAGCGGCCTGGAGGGGTACGGGGAGTCGTGGGGCGCATTGGCGGCCGGCCCGCTGCGCGACAAGTACCTGGGCACGGACCCCTTTGACTGGCTCAACGCCGAGGCCGACCTGGCTATGAACATGGCCCTCTACGACTTAATGGGCAAATACCTCGGAGCACCGGCCTGGAAGCTGATGGGGCCCAAGGTGCGGGCCTGGGTGCCGGTGGCGGCCTGGACTGTGTCGCAGCCCCCTGAGGGCATGGCCGAGGAGGTGCGTCAGGCTGCCCAGAAGGGATATCACTGGCTCAAGTACCATGTGGACGAGGTCCAGAATACCGTGGACCAGACCGAGGCCATGCAAGCGGTGGCGCCCCGTGGTTTTAAAGTCCACTTCGACTTCAACGCCAACACCGACGTGTACACCATGCTGGCGCTGCTTAAGGAACTGGAGCGGTTTGGGGTGGCCGGCCGTTTCGAGGACCTCTTGCCCGTCAGCGACGAAGAGGGGTACCGGCAGTTGCGCGCCAAATGCGAATTGCCGGTGATCATCCACCACGGTCCTCCCGAGGTGATGTTCAAGGGCATGTGCGACGCGTACATGGCCGGACATGCGCCGGTGGGTTTGGCGATGAAGGTGGGGGCCATCGCCGAGGCGGCCAACAAACCAGTGATGTACCAGCAATGCGGTGGCACCATCAACCAGGCTTTTCTGGCCCACGAGGCGGCAGTGATTCGCAAGGCCACCCTCGACCACGTGGACCTCTGTCACCTCTGGCAGGACGATGTGACGGTGGAGCGCATGGAGGTGGTGGGCGGCTGTGTGGCGGTGCCTGAGGGACCGGGGCTGGGGGTGTCCCTGGATTGGGAGAAGTTAGAGCGCTACCGTGCGGGGACGCCCCACGATCCGGGGCGCTTCCTGGTGCGGCTGCGGTATGCCGGCGGTCCGATTATACTAGCGCGGCACGACCCCGATCAGCCGGGTCATGCTGATGCACTCCGTTTCCTGTCCAGGCTGCACCACCATCGGGTGCCGGGGTACGCGCCGGGGTACGCGAATCCGATCACCAGCGATTTCGTCGACACCGCCACCATCGCGGATTTTGACCGGCTCTGGCGAGAGACCGAGACCGGGCCAATCTGGAGTAAGGAGACCTGAACGCCATGCCCCTCACCCCCCAGCAGCAACACTGGCAGCGCTTCTACCAGGATTTCGGGTTCGTCCGGCTTCCCGGGCTCTTCGCCGCGGAGAGCGACTGGATCTCGCAGGAGTTCGAAGAGTTTATCTGGAGAAGGGGATCACCCACGACGGCACCAAGCGGACCGGCTGTGGCTACCTGGTGGAATCGAGTGCCCGCCTCTGTTCCCTGGTGCCAATCCGCGTCTGGACGCGGTGTTGACCGCTATCCTGGGCGAGGACTACAACTACCTGGGCAGCGCCGGGGAGCTGTATGTGGGGGACGGAATGTGGCATCCCGACGGCATCTACCAAGAGCTGCCTTTCGCCAAACTCGGCATGTACCTCGACCCGCTGACACCGGCGACCGGCTCCCTGCGGGTCGTCCCCGGATCGCATCTGCAGGGCTGGGAGGGGAATCTGGATACCCGGGCGCTGTGGGGGATCGCCGAGGACGAGGTGCCCTGCGCCTCCTTTGACAACCGGCCTGGCGACGTGACTATCTTCAACCTCAATACCCTGCACAACTCGCTCAAGGGCGGGTACCGGCGGCGGGTGATCTTCATGGGCTTCGCGGCTCACGCCCGCACTCCTGCCCAAGTGGACTTTCTGAAGGCGCGCCTGCCCGAGAAGATGTATTCGGAGCTGTTCCTGGCCAACGCCTCACCGGGGTTGATGACCCACCTGCGGCAGCCCCTCGAGCTGCGGGGGCAGATGCCTGCCAACTGATCACCGCGCGGCATTACTGGGCCTGCGGACGGTTAAACGGGGCCGCCGGAGGAGCCTCGCCTATGAAACCAGCGACGCCGATCGAACGCGCCTTCCACCGGTTGCGCCGGCTCTACTGGTATTCGTTATGCCTGGCGTTGGCGGTACACCTGATCCTCGTTCTGATCCTCGTCACCGTATCCGCCCCCAACGGGAACCCAGTTCCCGAACCCGCCAAGGTCAAGTTCTTCACCCGCCGCGACCCCACCCTGAGCAAGCCGCTTGAGCTCCGCAAAATTCCCCAACCCATGCGCCAGCTGGTCCAGCGCCAGTTACAGACCACCGCCCCCCGCATGGATCAGGTGCGGACCATCGCCGCTTTCGACACCCGCAGCCTGATCGCCGGGCAGGGCAGCGGGGTGAACGTCTTTGGTCCGCCCAGGCAGTTGGACCGCGATACCCACGTGAATTTGGACATGGAGCCGGGGCTGAAGGCGCAGGCCTTGGGTGGGTCGCGGACGGGGGAGAGCAAGATCGATATGGCGCTGGAGATGCTCGACATCAACAGCATGGACACGGGGCGGTACCGGGCGATGGTGGTGCAGGATGCGCAAGATCGGCAGAACCTCAAGGGGTTCGTCAAGCTGGCCAATGTGGTGTCAGTACACGTCAAGAACAGCCAGAATGGCGCCATGGACTTGCAGCTCATCGACGTGCTGCGCGATGTGCTCAGCACCTTCACCGGGCTGCAAGCCCAGTTCGTGGGCGACCTCACCTACGACGACGAGCGCATCCTCGAGGTGCCCATCATCTTCGTGGACGAAAGGCTTGCCAGCCGGAACACCACGCCCAACGAAGCAGAGATCAAAAATCTGACGCAATACCTCTTGCAGGGGGGCTTCATCCTCGGGCCGCTCACCGCCGAGATGCAGGAAGGGTTGGAGAAGTACGGCGGCCTGGTGCGTGGCCGGGATTTCTGGGAGGCCCGCGTTCCCGAAGATCACCTGGTTTTCAGTTCCTTCTTCGACATCCGGGGCGGGGTCCCCGCCGGGTCCTCTCCCCATACCGTGAACAAATGGGAAACCCCCCATGTGTTGACCGGTTATTTCCTCAAGGGACGCCTGGTGGGGCTCAGCCCCAAGCAGGGCTGGGGCTGGGAAAACTTCCACTACCCCGCCGAAAATGCCCGTCAGCTGCAAATGGCAGTGAATATCATCATCTATGCCCTCACCCAGGAAGGTTCGATGACCCAGCGCCTGATGCAGATGGTGAACTGAGGTCAGCCGAACAACGCCCGATACTCCCTATCGAATTCCCCCGAGCCGTCGTCCAACTTGCAGTCAAGAGAAATCCCAGGCAAAAAGCCGATGAGCTTGCCGGTGAGGAAGTCGTTGCGGTAGCGGCCGTCGGGGTAGTGGGTCTGCCGGCCCTCGGGCCAGTGGATGGTGTGGATCTGTCGTCGGGTGGGTTTCTGGTAGTCGGGGGCCACGCGGAATTTCTCGACGGCATCCCAATCCAGTTCCACCCCCAGCCCGGGGGACTGGGGTACGCGCAGGTGTCCACCCTCTACCTTGAAGTCTTTGATCAGCGGATGGGAATAGATATTGGTGCAGGGGATGGCCGGCCAGCGGGCCTGGGAGAGCACCGCGCCCAGGTGTACCGCGAAGAAGGTGGTCAGGCCAGTGCCCACCAGCTGCAGCCAGAAGGGCATTTGTGCCTTCTCGGCCAGAATGCCCTCGTTCATCACCTGGCGGGCGCCGCCGCCGATCACAAAGCCGTCGCACACCTCCTGGCGCAGGGCAGTCATGATGGGTGGTACCCCGAAGTGCATCGAGATCGGACTCTTGATTTTTCGCCGCAGCAAGGCGTTGCCGGCCACGTCTTCCTGGGGGATGGGGGATTCGACAATGGCCAGGCAGGGGTAGCGAGTCTCTAGCCGGCTGATCAGCGGAGCGGCCAGGTCTACCCCTAGGAGTAGGGCGTTGAAGTCGGCG
Source organism: Candidatus Latescibacterota bacterium (assembly GCA_009691525.1). Classification (GTDB taxonomy): domain Bacteria; phylum Latescibacterota; class UBA2968; order UBA8231; family UBA8231; genus SICG01. The sequence continues at coordinate 8,563 of SICG01000024.1, forward strand.
TCCAGTTTGAAATGAGGGGAGGTGGCTGCGGCGACCGCTTCGAGCTGGCGGTCCACGTCGTACCAGGGCCGGGCCTTGACCTTCATGGTGGTGTACCCGTTGCGCTCGGCCTCGCGCGCTTCGGCAGCCCATTCCTCGGGCTTCATGGTCTGCGCCCACCACGAAACCGGGCAGGCTTCCCGGTACAGGGGAGCCATGAGTCGGTGGCAGGGCACTTCCAACAATTTGCCGGCCGCGTCGAAGAGGGCCATCTGCAGGCCGGCGCCCAGGCTGTCATCCCAGAGGAAATCGAAGAGGTTGTGGCCCAGCACCCGCTGGCATTGCGCCTCGCCCGAGCGGCCCCAGGTATAGCCGGTGATGGTTTCGCCCACGCCGCGCACGCCGCCGGCGGTCTCTACCAGGACCAGTTCGGGCAGGGACCAGCCGGGGCCCTGGATTTCCATGGTCCGGGCGCAGCGGGGATGGAAAGGGACGTCGAGCAGGATACGCTCGATTTTGGTGATGGTGAAATTTTTGGCGGTCATGGGCACTCCCTCTAGGAGAAGATCAGGTCAGCACGAGGGTGCGGATCAGGGCCGTGGTCTGCGCGGCGATCAGGGCTTCCACGTCCTTGGCAAAGGGGGCGGGGCGGAGGAAATAATAGTGGGAGCCGTTGACCTCATAGCCCCCCAGGTCGTAGGTGTCCTGGCTGGGCACGTATCCGATCAGGCCGTTGCTGTAGGCGGCGACCACGGTGGTGGAGGGTTGTAGGGCGGCCTTGAGGTGCAGGCCGATGGCGGAGAGGACTTCGCCGCCCAGGAAGATTAGGCGCAGGTCTGGGTTGAGTTGCAGGACCTGCACCTCTTGGGGGCAGGCGGTGGGCAGGGGGCCATGGGCTGCCAACGCCAGCATGGTCCTGGCCCACTGCTGGTGCAGCGGATTGGCTGGGTCGCCGGCAATGGCCGTTAATCTTTCCCGGCTGGGAAGGTCGGTGTAGGGAAGCAGGTGGGTGGCGCCGGCGAGGCGCAGCTTGGCCGCTTCGACCGGTACTGCCTGGGGCCGGGCGCACAGGACCTCTTCGGCGATGGTGTGGCCGGCAGCCTCGAGCTGGGCCAGGTCAGGGGTGGCAAAGCCGCCCTCGGGGCTCTTGAACCAGGGGCGCACGTCGCCGGCGCAGCCAGTGGCGAAGAAGGCGGGGGCGCTGGTCTCTTCCTCCAGGGCTCGGCACAGGTACCCGGGGTAGTCGCCGCCGATCAGGTATCCGCCTCGGCTGGTGGGGTGGCAGCCATAAAAGGTGAGGCTGGCCAGCAGGCGGCCTGCCGAATCGGCGCACCACAGGGTGTCCAGGTCGCGGTCGATGGCGCCCTCGGGGTTGGGGGCGAAACGCACGCCGCCCTGGCCGTCTGGCAAGCGGCGGTTGACCCCAAAGGCCGAGTGTCCGCGCGCAAAAAGCAGGCTGCCTGGGACGACACCCGCATAGGCCTGGGTCGCCAGGGAGACCAGTTGATCCTGGACCAGGGCGGCGTACTCGGGTTCGAGCTGGCCGGGCATGATCCAGGGGGTGAAGAAGGGGGCGCAGTGGGTATGGGTGGCGGTGAGCACGATCTGGCCGGGGTGTAGGCCGGTGGCCAGGGCAATCTCCTGTCTGGCGGCGGCGGCAAAGGCCGAGCTGTAGCCGATCAGGTCAGCAGTGAGGATGAGGGCGGCGTCCTGATCGCCCTGCAGGAAGAGGGCGCCAGCCCGGAGGGCCTGGTATACGCCTTGGGAGCGGTGGTCGCGGTTGCCGTACCCGGTGAGCCACACGGAGCGCTGTGGGGTGATGTCGGTCTGGGCGACGCCGATTTTGAGCATGGGGTCATCCCTCTATATTGCGGTAGTTTCGTCCAGCCCCAATCCGCGCAGGTCAGCCACGCGGTTTTCGCGTTCGGCCTCGTAGAGCCGCCAGATCACCCGCAGGCCTTGCAGGCTGCCGAGGCCGTCGGTGAGGGGCTGTTTTTTCTGCTCGATGCAGTCGAGGAAATGGGCCATCTCGTTTTCGGTGTGTTTGCCGGAATCAGCCTCCAGCAGTACTTCGGCCTTCCCCCCGGCGTGGACGACGAGTTTTTTTTCGCTGATCGCCGCCTCGATCATGCCCCCGGTGCAGTGGGCGTGGAAGGAGTAGCCCAGGCGGGTGCCGCGCGCTCCCCAGGTGCCAAAGTGATACCCCAGGCGGCCGCCCTCGAACTCCAAACTCACGTTGCTGGTGCCCTCGCGCTCCATCCAGGGGGTGCCGGTATTGGTGCCCAGATGGGTGCCGCGCAGGGGCCGGCCCAGGTACCACAGGAGGATGTCGATGTAGTGGCAGCCGTGGCTGAAGAACTGCCCACCCCCCAAGGTGGCGGCCTGCGACGCCCAGTGGTCGGCGGGGTATTGGGTGTGCTGCTCGGTCCAGATGGAGAGCTGAAAACAGTCGCCGTAGGCCCGCTGATCGAGCAGTTCCTTCAGGCGGACCACCAGCGGGTGGAAGCGCATGCAGTAGGCGATCATCAGGGTGCGGTCGGCGGTTTTGGCGGCGGCGATGAGGTCGAGGCATTCCCGCTCGCTGTTGGCCATGGGTTTTTCTAGAAGCAGGTGTTTGCCCGCCTGCAGGACGGCCATGCCCACCGAGTGATGGAGATGGTGGGGGAGGACCAATAAGACAGCGTCCACCTGGTCGAGGACCTGGTGATAGTCAGTGGCGGTCAACAAGCCGGGGAAGTGCTGGGCCACGGCCTGGGCCTTGGCCAGGTCGGTGTCCACCGCGGCCTTCAGTTCGAGGCGGTGGGCCAGGACGTGGAAACGGCGCAAATGGGTCTGGGACATGCCGCCGCAGCCGATCAGACCCAGGCGTATTCTGGACATGGGCAGAGCCCTCCTCAGGGAGCCCCAATCTGCGGCCAGGACCCTAGCCTGTCAAGGCACCGGCCTCCTGTCCTTTTGGCCAGGGGAAAACCGCTCCTTTTCAGGATGCGCTTGCCGGCGACAAAGTGTAGATTATAGCCATTGTACTCATCTTCTACCCCAGGAGGTGCCGCATGAGTGTCTCCACCCAGCCCCCCACCACAGCACGCCCGCAACGAGAACTGGCCGCCAACGGCGACCACGCCGCTGCACCGTCCGAGACGGACGCACTGGTCTTTCACCGGCTCTGTCCGGCAAAAGCCGTGGCCGAAGGCGAGAGCAAGGCCTTTACCGTGGAGGGTGCCCATCTGGCGGTCTTTTGCTACCAGGGCGAATATCACGCGGTGGACAACCGCTGCCCCCACATGGGGTATCCCTTGTCCAAGGGCAGCATCCGCGACGGGGTGCTGATCTGCCACTGGCACCACTGGGAGTTCGATCTGAAAACCGGCGGCTGTTTTCTGGCAGGGGGTGACGATGTGAAGGCCTTCCCGGTGGAGTTGCGGCCGGATGGAGAGCTGTACGTGGGCCTGGCCCGCGACGAGAAAGAAGCTTCCCGCCGCCGGCTGATCGACCGGGGCAAGCGGGCCCTGGAGCAGGGCCTGAAAGACCGGAGTACCTTCCTCATCGCCAAGGCAGTCACCTCGCTGCGCCAGGCCGGCGCCTCGCCCCGGGATATCATCCAGCAGGGCATCTACTACGGCTCGTACAAGGGCAACGAGGGTTTTTCCTCCGGGCTGGCCATTCTGACCATTGCCGCCAATATGTGGGAAGACGTGGACCCGGCGGACCATAATCTCTTTCTGGTCCACGGTCTGACCCAGATCTCGCGCCGTTCGGGCAGCTCGCGGCGGCGCATCTTCCCCTTCCCCAAAGCCAGCCGCGATCCAGACCTGGAGACCCTCAGACGCTGGTTCCGCCGGGCGGTGGATCAGCGCGACCACGGGACTGCCGAACGCATCCTGGCCACCCTGAACGACCGCGGCCATTCCCCGGCGGTGATCGCCGGCTTTGTCTTCACGGCGGCCACGGATTTCTACTTCACCGGGGACGGCCACGCCCTCGATTTTGCCAACAAACTCTTCGAAGCCCTGGACTACGTCGAGTGGAAGGGGGCGCACGAAATCTTGAGGCCCATCGTCATCGACCTGATCAACCGCACCCGCCACGAGGAGACCTCGCGCTGGGCCGACAGTGTGCCAGTGCTGGAGGACGTTTTCACCCGGCTGGACAGCATCTGGGAGGACAACCAGAAAAACCAGGCTACCCTCGACATCTCGGCCTTCGCGCAGATCATGCTGGGGGATGATTTTGTCCTCATCGTCGCCGAGGTGGAGAAGAAGCTGCGCGCCGGAGTGAAACCCACGGATCTGTGCCGGGCCATGACCTATGCCGGGGCGGTGCGCACCGCCCGTTTCCACCTCAAGAACGAGGGGGACTGGCACGACGTGGCTAATATCTACTCCTATGCCCACGCGCTCTACCGCGCTTTTCAACTGGCCCCCAGCGTGGAGTTGCTGCGCGGCCTCTTCCATGGGGTGGTCTTTACGACCTATCTGCGCTGGCTCAATATGCCGGCGGCCCGCCTGCCCAGGCCGGGGCAGCGCCTGGGCGAGGCGTTTGCCTCGGACGAGGCCCTGCTGACCCAGCTGCAGGAATTCGCCGACTTCCAAAAGGTCTTCGAGGCCGAGGTGCTGGTCAACCAGTACCTAGAGGAGGGGCGCGACCTGCTCAAGCTGCGCCACGTCCTGGCCCATATCACCCTGCGCGAGGATGCGGAGTTACACATGTTTCAGGTGCTGGAGGCGGCTTTCCGTCACTACGACCTGTCGAGTGACCCCGAAGAGAAGCGCATGCATATGCTGGCGGCCACCCGCTACATCGCGGCGCAGAAGGTGATGAAGAACATTCTGTGGTCCACCGAGAACGCCGAAAGGCTGCAGCGGGGCGAGTTGCTCAGCGAGCGCGAAGACGAAGATTGAGCTAGCCCGAAGTGAGCGCTAACCGAAAGCCCCTGGGGATTTTTCCGGGGAGAACCTTTACTTTTGCAATGGCAACCTAAAAACTGAGGAGGACGGCCTTGATCGAGAATATCCCCTATCTGGTCACGCTCCACCTGATCGCCCTGATCTTGTGGATGGTGGGCATGCTCTACCTGCCGCGCATCTTTTTGTACCACGCCCAGGTGCAGCCCGGCTCGGAGGCGGATGGCAAGTTTAAGGAGATGGAGCGCGGGTTGATGGCGGCGCTCCTGAATCCGGCGATGATCGTGGCCTTTGTCACCGGGATCTTGTTGATCGTGGCCATGCCGGTGTACATGCAGCAGGGCTGGCTGCATACCAAGCTGCTGCTGGTGCTGCTGATGGGAGGGGTACATGGAATGTTGTCGAAATTTCGCAAGGATTTTGACAAGGGCCAGAACACCAAGAGCGAGGGGTTCTACAAGAAGCTCAACCTGGTCCCCGGCGTCCTGATGGTGTTGATTGTCTGGCTGGTGATCATGAAGCCGTTCTAGTAGTGGGGGCGTCGGGGAGCGCCCTTTCGGCGTTTCCCGATGCCCGGTCCTGCCCCCTCGCTCGCTCTGGCTCAGCTACCCCTCCGCCCTGCCCGGCGGACCTTACCCCCCTGCCACTCCCCCAGTAAACGCCTTCAGGGCACTTCCCGTATCGCTTACATCGCCGAGGGCAGTTCCACGGTCTTCCACGCCTCACCCTCTTGCACCTCCATCTTCTCCGGGGAGAGCAGATGTTCCTTGCTCACCGTGCCGGTGATTCGCACCCCCTTCTCCATATAGAGTGCCAGGCCGGGCGAAGGCAGGAGCACGGTATAGACCTTCCCGGTCTTTTCCTCTATCAGCCCCACTGGCAATCCCTTCAGAGCGCACTGCATGCCGCACTTGGCGTGCTTGGTTCCACTCATATCCATCACATAACAGCCCAGGTCCACCAGGTTGCCTTCTATCACCTGAGGGGGCGGGGGATTGGGCTGGCCGGCCAGGGTGGTGCTGGCCCACAACAGGGTGGCGAGGGTGAAAATGGCAAAGGTTGTTTTCATGGCGAAACTCCTTTGGTTAGGTGGTTGAAATACTGCGGCGCAACGAGCGCCCTTTCCAGACTTCGTAGATGGCCGGATAGACCAGCAGTTCCATGATGAAAGAGGTGAGGATGCCGCCGATCAGGGGGGCGGCGATGCGTTTCATCACGTCGGCCCCGGCCCCGGTGGACCACATGATGGGCAGCAGGCCCATCAGCATCACCGCCACGGTCATCACCTTGGGCCGGACGCGTTTGACTGCCCCGTGGACAATGGCCTGGCGCAGATCGTCCAGGTTTTGCATCCGGCCCTGGGATTTGCGCTCCTCGTAGGCCAGGTCCAGGTAAAGCAGCATGAAGACGGCGGTTTCGGCGTCCACCCCCATCAGGGCAATGAGCCCTACCCACACCCCGATGCTCATGTTGTAGCCCAGCGCGTAAAGCAGCCAGATGGCCCCCACCGCCGAGAAGGGCAGGGCCAGCAGGATGATGGTGGTCTTCACCGCAGAATTGGTGTTGAGGTAGATGAGCAGGAAGACCAGGAAGAGGGTGGCCGGCACCACCACCGTCAACTTTTCCTTTACCCGCTGCATGTGTTCGTACTGACCGCTCCACATCAGGGTATAGCCGGGAGGCAGGGCCAGGCTCTGGGCGACCACGCGCCGGGCTTCCTCCACGTAGCTGCCCAGATCCCGGCCCGCCACGTCCACGTAGACATACCCACTTAAGAGCCCGTTTTCGTCGCGGATCATCGCCGGCCCGCTAGTGAGGTGAATATCGGCCAACTGGGCCATGGGTATCTGGGCGCCGCCAGGGGTGGCCACCAGCACCTGGCCCAATTCGTCCACTCCGCTGCGGAAATCTCTCAGATAACGCACGTTTACCGGGTAGCGCTCGCGGCCCTCAACGGTGGTGCTCACCTGTTCGCCACCCACTGCCGAGAGGATGTGGGACTGCACCTCGTCGATCGAAAGGCCGTACCGGGCCAACTCCTCCCGCTTCAGGTCGAAATCGAGGAAGTAGCCGCCGGCGGTTCGTTCGGCGAAGACGCTGCGGGTGCCGGGCACCTCCCTGAGCAGGGGCTCTAGTTGTTCCCCCAATTTCTGGATTTCGTTCAGGTCGCCGCCCAGGATCTTGATGCCCACCGGGGTGCGCATCCCGGTGGAGAGCATGTCGATGCGGGCCTTGATAGGCATGGTCCAGGCGTTGCTCACTCCGGGGAAAGACATGGCACGGTCCATCTCGGCGATTAATTCCTCGGGGCTGAGGTGGTCGGACCAGCCGCGGCGCAGGATGCCCTTGAGCCAGCCAGGGGCCCAGGAGGAATACCAGCGCGCCACCGGCCGCCACTGCTCCTCGGGCTTGAGCAGCACGGTGGTCTCCATCATCGAGAAGGGCGCCGGGTCGGTGGCGGTTTCGGCGCGGCCAGCCTTGCCGAAAACCCGCTCCACCTCGGGGAAACTTTTCAGCACCTGGTCCTGGGCTTGGAGCAGGCGGGTGGCTTCGGTGACCGAGAGGCCAGGCAGGGTGGTGGGCATGTACAGCAGGGAACCCTCGTACAGGGGCGGCATGAATTCCGAGCCCAGCCGGGTGTAGGCCGGGATGGTCAGCAGCACCAGGGCAAAGGCGGCGAAGATGGTGGGCCAGCGGTGGCGCAGCACGAACTCCACCGCCGGGGTGTAAATCCGAAAGAGAAAACGGCTGATGGGGTGGTCCTCCTCCCGGCGAATCTTGCCCACCAGCACGGCATTGGCCGCCCAGCACAGCCAGCGCGGCGAGAAACTGAACTGCCTGGCATGGGTGAAGAGCAGGCGCATGGCCGGGTCGAGAGTGATGGCCAGGAAGGCGGCGATGATCATCGAGAAGTTCTTGGTGTAGGCCAGGGGTTTGAAGAGCCGGCCCTCCTGGGCTTCTAGGGTAAAGACCGGTATAAAAGCAACGGCGATGACCAGCAGGGCAAAGAAGCTGGGCCCGCCCACCTCCTTGACCGCGGCAATTACCACCTGCTGGTAGTCCTGCTTTCTGCCCCCGGCGTCCCATAGCTCCAGTTTCTTGTGGGTCTGTTCCACCACGACGATGGCGGCGTCCACCATGGCCCCGATGGCGATGGCAATGCCACCCAGGGACATGATATTGGAACTCAGCCCCAGGGCGTGCATGGGGATGAAGGCGATGATCACGGTGATCGGGATGGTGAGGATAGGGATCAGGGCGCTGGGTACGTGCCAGAGGAAGATCAGAATAACCAGGCTGACGATGGCCAGTTCCTCGACGAGGGTGCCCTCGAGGGTGTCGATGGCCCGCTCGATCAGCTCGGAACGGTCGTAGGTGGTGACTACCTTCACCCCGGAGGGGAGGGAGGGTTTGATCTCCTCCAGCTTGGCTTTGACCCGCTCGATGACGGCGAGGGCGTTTTCGCCGTGGCGCATGACGACGATGCCGCCCACGGTTTCCCCTTGGCCGTCCAGTTCGGCCACGCCTCGGCGCAGGTCGGGCCCCAGGGTCACCCGGCCCAGGTCCCGGATGAGGATGGGGGTGCCACTCTGGGCGTTGACCCCCACCGCGATCTGTTCCAGGTCGTCGGTGGATTTGGCGTAGCCGCGTCCGCGCACCATGTATTCGCGGCCGGCCAACTCCACCAGCCGGCCCCCGGCGTCGGCATTGCCGTGGCGGATGGCTTCGACTACGCGGTCGAGGGAAAGGTCGTAGGCCTTGAGGGCCACCGGGTCGAGGTTGATCTGGTACTGGCGCACAAAGCCGCCGATCGGTGCCACCTCGGCCACCCCAGGTACAGATTGCAGGTAGTAGCGCAGGTACCAGTCCTGAAAGGAACGCATTTGGGCCAGGTTGTGCTGGCCGGTGGAGTCTACCAGGGCGTACTGAAAGACCCAGCCCACGGCAGTGGCGTCGCGGCCCAATTCCACCTGTACCCCCTCGGGCAGGCGGGGCAACACGCTGCTGAGGTATTCGAGGATGCGCGAGCGGGCCCAGTACAGGTCGGTGCCTTCCTCGAAAATGATGTACACGTAGGAATAACCGAAGTCGGAGAAGCCGCGCACTGCTTTGACCTTGGGGGCGCCCAGCATCGCCGAGATGATGGGATAGGTCACCTGATTCTCCATCTGGTCTGGGCTGCGGTCCCAGCGGGAATAGATGATGACCTGGGTATCGGACAGATCGGGGATGGCATCGAGCGGCGTCTGCTTGATGGCCCAGATTCCCCATAGGGTCAGGCCGGCCACCAGGGTAAAGACTAGGAAACGGTGGGTGGCGCAGTAGTCGATGATTTTATCGATCATGGTCCCAGCTCCCGGCTAGTGCTGGTGCGCACTCATCGCTCCCAGGGCCGCCTTGAGCTGGCTCTCGGAGTCGATGAGGAAATTGGCGCTGGTGATGACCTGCTCGCCCTCCTGCAGCCCGGCTAACACCTCGTAGCCCTCGCCGGTGCGGCCGCCTAGGTCCACCTCGCGGGGTTCGAAACGGCCCTCCCCTCGGTCGACGAAGACCAGCTTGCGTGTGCCCGAGTCCAGCACCGCGCTTTGGGGGACCACCAGGCCCTCGCCTCGGGCGGTCTGGATCTGCACCTGGGCAAACATGCCCGGCTTAAGCTGCGTGTCGGGATTGGCCAACTCGATGCGCGCCCGGGCCGTGCGAGTCTGGGGATCGACAGAGGGATAGAGATAGACCACCTGGCCGCGGAAGGTCTGATCCGGGTAGGAATTGAGGGTGACCAGGGCTTCCTGTCCCACTTGGACCAGGGCCAGGTCGGACTCGTACAGGTCTACGTAGACCCACACCACCGACAGATCGGCGATGGTGTAGAGGTCCGCCCCTGGCTCGATACGCATGCCTTCGACGGTCTGTTTCTCGATGACAAAGCCGTCGCGGTGCGCGTAGACACTCACTTCGGAGAGGGGTTTGCCCAGTTGCTCCAGCTGGCGCAGCTGGTCCTCGCCGAACTCCCAGAGCAGCAGGCGGCTGCGGGTGGCCGCCAGCAGGGCGGCGGCACCGGTGGCCACGTCCTGAAATGGGTTATCCTTGAGGGTCTGCCTGGCCCGCAGCGCCAGCAGGTATTCCTCCTGGGTGGCCTCTAACTCGGGGCTGTAAAAGGTGAAGAGCGGCTGGTGTTTCTTGATGAATTGTCCGGTGTAGTTGGCGTAGATCTTCTTTACCCAGCCCTCGGTGCGGGTGTGGATGTGTTCCACCCGCCGCTCGTCGTATTCCACCTTGCCCAGGAGGCGCAGGTTGCGGTCCAGGGGTCGGCGCAACACCCTCTCGCGCTGTACCCCGATCAGCTGCTGGCGCTCGGGGGAGATATGCACCTCGGCCTGACCGGGCATGGCGATGGTGATCTGCTCATCCTCAAAGGGGACCAGGGTCATGCCGCAGATCGGGCATTCCCCGGGTTTGTCGGCGATGTAGCTGGGGTGCATCGGGCAGTGGTACCTGGTTGCCCCCGGCGCTAGGGGGGGCGGTGTGGCTGTGGTTTGCGCCGTGCTGTCGGCGGCGGTGACCGGTTCCAGATCCATGCCGCAGATGGGGCAGGCCCCGGGTTTGTCGGAAACCTGGTCGGGGTGCATGGGGCAGGCGTAATGAGAGATTGCCTTGGGGCTGGCCTCCTGGTGTGGGCTGGGCTGCTCCCCGTGGCCGCAGCCGCTCCACAGGAGCAGCGCAGCGGCGAGACTGAAGAGACGGCATTGCATGGGGTGCTCCTTTCAGGGTTCCAGAGAGGCGCCCACCGCCTCTTCCAGTTGGGCCAGGGCCCGGTGGTGCGTGGCCAACTGGTCCTGGGTCATCAATTCGTCTTCTAGCAAGGCGCGGGCATTGTCCAAAAGCATGAGCAACTCCACCTTGCCCACCCGGTACCCGGCCAGGGCTGCTTCGAGGGCGAAACGCGCCTGGGGAATGAGGGCGCTGGTGTACAGCTCGACCAGCCGGCTGGAGGCGGTGGCCTGGCTTGACAGGGTGCGGACCAGGGCTAGGAGCAGCTGCTCGGCGGCGCTCCGTGTTTGCCTGGCGGCTTCGAGTTGGGCAAGGGCTTCCTGCACGCCGTATTGGCGGCGCTGGCGCTGCAGGGGCAACTGGGTCTCCACCATCACCTGAAAGTAGTCGTCCAGACTGCCGTCGGTTTTCCAGCCGGCGCTCAGGTTGAAGTCAGGGCGGTACTCTTTTTTCATCAATGCCACCTGCAACTGGGCAGCCTCGACTTCCCGCTGCCGGCGCTGCAGCAGAGGGTTGTGGTCTCTGGCCAGGCTGAAGAGGGTCTCCAGCGAGGGCAGGGGACGGGGCGGGGGCAGGGTATCGGGGCGGCCCAGGGAGGCTTCGGGGGGGCGGTTTAGCAGGCCATTGAGCTGGGTGCTGGCCGCTTCGCGCTCATTCTCAAAGACCAGGCGGCGTTGGATGAGCACCGACAATTCAACCTGGGCTTTGAGCACCTCCTGCTGCGTCCCCTCCCCCACGCGATAACGGGCCCGGGTAGTGGCTTCGAAATCCGCCAAAACGCGGTGGGTGCTGTTGACCACCTCGAGGGCCTGATAGCTATAAGCCAGGTCGTAGTAGGCCAACTTGAGCTGCGCCTCCAGCGAACGCTGCACCGCCCTTAGCTCGGCGCCCGCCCCCGCGGCATTTTTCTCGGCGATCTGCCCTCGCAGCCGGCGCTTGCCGGGGTAGGGGAATTCCTGGGCTAGGCCGATGCTGAGCATGTTCATGCGCTCTAACATGCCTGGTTCGGTCAGTTGGTGGCCCCCGATGAACTCCCGGACCAACACCGGGTTGCGCTCGAAACCCACCTGTAACATGGGGTCGGGCAGGGCGTTTTCCTGGGGAGGCTTGGTTTTGGCCGCCTCCCAGGTCTGGGAGGCCCGGAGGATTTCGGGGTTGTGCTCCAGCGCTTCGGCGATGAGCACGGCAAGAGAAAGCGGTTCCTCGGCGAGGGCGGTGACCGCCGTCAGGAGCACGCCAAAAGCAGGGATGCAGATCCGCGGCATGGGGTTTCCTCTGCGTACAAAATACAGGGGGATACCAGCGCTTTATCGGAAAAAGCGCGGTTCAGGACACAGCGGTGGAATCAGGCAGGGGTAAATCAGATTCGATAGGAACGGTGGAGCAGGTACAGCGCCGGACGGTAAGACCCTGGAGGGGTTGCAGGATGAAAAACAGCTAGACGCGAGGTGAAGATGGGGCCCGGCACCGCGATGGCTACCAACTCAGGGGCCGGCAGCGGCGCGGGCATGGTGGCCTGGGCGAGGGGCAGTGGTATTGGCGCGGCCTCACCTGGGCAACAGTAGGAGACGGGCTGGTTGGGGTTACAGGCGTGGGCCTGGTGCTGGCAGCAGGAAGGCGCTTTGTCGGCTGGGGCGCTCCGATCTCCACAGAGTGCCGGCAGGCTGCCGGCACAGGGCAGGGAGACGAGCAGAGCGGAGAGCAAAGCGACGATTACACGCATTATGAGCAGCCTGTTGAGTGTCTACTGCCAAGATACTCAAGCAGGGAGAGGGGGTCAACAGCGCCATAGCTTCAGCTGGGGGACATGGTGCTGGCGGGGGAGTGGATATGCGAGGCGTGACGCGGGGACCAATGCTGTTTACGATCCCTGGCTGGGACCACCGGGGGTCATCGGTAGAGCCCGTGCCAGCCCTGCCAGGCCATGTAGGACGCGAGCAAAACCAGCAAGACACAAGAGACATAGGGGGCGCGGCGCATGGCCTCGCCAAAGCCGCGGAAACGCCGCTGCGCGTGTTGCACGCTCCACGCGGCGAGGGCGCCGGTAGCGACCATGGTCAGGGCAAGGCCGAAGCTGAAGGCCCCGACCATGACAAAGCCCAAGGTCGCGCGTTTGAGTTGCAGGCAGACCAGCAACACTGTGAAGGCTGCGGGGCAGGGCATCAACCCGCCGGTGATGCCAAAAAGCATGATCTGCGGGGTAGTAACGGGGCGTCCGCCGAATCGCTGGAGAATATCCTGCGCATGCGCCTGTTGGTGGGTGTCCTGAAATTCACCGCTGCTTTCCTTCGCATGATGATGGTGGTGGTCGAATCGCCCGTGCGGGGCCTGCTGCCGGAAGACGGGTGAGACGCCGGCTTCAAGTACCCTCAACGCCACCGTGCCACCTCCGGTACCGGGGGTGAGTCCCTCACTTTGATGGTGATGGTGGCCATGACCTTTGTGGCGGTGATCGGCGGCCTGACGCAACGCTCTGCGCGTGCGAAAAAACATCCATAAGGATAGCGCGATAATCGCTGCTGCCGAACCGAGCTGGAGATAGGGTTCGGCCTGCTCTGCATCCCACTGGCCGCCATAGTACAGCGCGGCGGCGGCGAGTACCCAGATGATCAGGGAGTGGGAGATCGCCGCTGAAAGGCCGAGCAACACCGCCTGCCCGATGGTGCCGCGAATGGCGACGATGAAGGCGGCTATCATCGTTTTGGAGTGGCCGGGTTCCAGGCCGTGCAAAGCACCCAGCAGAATGGCGGCGGGCATGAAAATCCAGAGGTTGGGCGCGCCGCTTTGGAGGGCGTCGAGAAAGTCAGGCATGGCGGTTGTCCCTCAGCCGATGAAGCGTTTCAGCGCGACCTTCAGATCGTCGATTGTTTTCTGGCCTTTCCCCTCCTCTATCGCCTCCCCGATACAGTGCTCCAGGTGATCTTCCAGGATGGCGTATCTAGCCCGGTCCAGGGCAGAGCGCACGGCAGCTAGCTGTACCAGAACCTCGGCGCAGTCCCGTCCCGAGGCCACCATTTCCTTAATGCTATGGACGTGACCCTCAATCCGGGACAGCCGGTGGACGATTTTCTGATTGACGTGTTGGTGTTTCATTTGTTCAGCCTTTGTCAAGTAACCCCCTGGGGGGGATACAGGGAAGATAGGAAATTGCGATATCACGACAAGGATGGGGACCTTGGTTGTTACCGAGAAAAGCCCGAATCGCCGTTTCAAAGAGGCCATCTACGAGCAGTTCGCCCGTATTGGCAAGGCCCTTTCCAGCCCGTGCCGGCTGGAGTTGCTGGATCTGCTCTGCCAGGGACCTCGCACCGTGGAGATCTTGGCCGGGGAGGCGGGCCTGAGTGTGGCCAATACCTCCCAGCACCTGCGCGCCCTGCGCATCGCCCGGCTGGTGGAGGCCAGCAAGGAGGGCCAGTTTGTGACCTACAGCCTGGCGGACGAAGCCGTGGGCGAATTCTTCCACACCCTCAGGCAACTGGCCGAGCGCCGGCTGACGGAGATCGAACAGCTCGTCCAACAGTACCTCGCCCAGCGGGAACGGTTCGAGCCCGTGGACCAGGAGCAGCTCTTGTCCCAGGTGCGCAAGGGAGCGGTTGTTGCCCTGGATGTGCGGCCACCAGAGGAATACCGGGCCGGTCATATCCCCGGTGCCCTTTCCGTGCCGCTGGAAGAGCTGGAGCAGCGACTGGCCAGGCTGGCCAAGAACAAAACCATCGTGGCCTACTGCCGAGGGCCGTATTGCGTGCTGGCCATCGAGGTAGTGGAGTTGCTCTGGCGCAAGGGCTTCAAGGCTCTACGCCTGGAGGACAGTGTTCAAGACTGGCGTCGGCGCGGCTTTCGTGTCTTCGTCGGGGAGCAGCCCTAGTCGTGCTGCAGATGCTCGGGTACCCGTGGGTACTTCTTCTGGCTCCTGGCCGCGACGCCTCTCTGGGCGCAGCTTGTAGTCTTTCTGGTGGTCAAGGATTTCTGCGAATGGCTGGTCCACCGACTGCTGCATCGAGTGCCGTGGTTGTGGGAGTTCCACAAGCTGCACCACAGCATCACCCAGTTGGACTGGATCGGCAATATGCGTTTCCACTGGATGGAGATTGTGGTCTACAAGAGCCTCACCTACCTGCCGTTGGTGGTGCTGGGCATTGAGGGTCCGGTGATCCTATGGCTGGCGATCTTCTCCACGCTCATCGGGCACCTGAATCACGCTAATCTGCGGATAGACTGGGGACCGCTGCGGTACGTGCTCAACTCCGCTCGCTTCCACGCCTGGCACCACGATGTGGTCCTGCACGGCGCCCACGGGCAGAAATACGCGATCATGCTCAGCATCTGGGACTGGCTCTACGGCGCGGACTATTCCTTTGTAAACCAAAAGGAAGAAACCCCTTCACGGAGCGATCGCGGCATCGTCACGGTCCAGGTGGCAATGGGGATTTGAGGGGGAGTGGCTGAGGTGGCCAGCACTCACTATTCACACACCCATGAGCTAGCCCAAAACCACAGGGGGGTATAACGCCCTGCTATGCCCCCTGTCCCTATGGAAGAACGCTGGTCGGTAACTGCTCTTGTTACTGGTTCATCAGCTGCTTGACTTCACCCCAGCTCGACTGGGCCACCGCAGTGGGTCGCTGGCTGAACTTGAGGGCCGCGGCGCTGGTCTGGAAGGAATGGCGGACCTGGGCATTGTCGAAAATGGCCACCCCGAAGTAATAGGCCTGGCTCAGGTCGCTGAACTGCACGTCTTTGTCGGAGCCGGTGACCAATTTGCGGCTGAATTCCATGGTCCAGCCCCCATCACCGTACTGGGTCACGGCCGGCAGATCCCCCCGGTCACCGACCAGAGGCGCAACCACGATGCCGGCGATTTCGTCACCAGGGGAAAAGGTGTCGACGAAGGGCACCTTCTCGCTGTCCATGATCCAGTAACCGCTGTTGGCGCCAGCGGGGCTCATGAAACCGGGCCCGGTCTTGTCGGCGTTGAAGTTGTCGGCGTACCAACCGGCGGTCTTGGGATCGCTGTGGCGGGGCGGCCACGTATTGCGAGACCAGTTCGATGCTCTGCTCAGTATTGGCCTCCACTGATCGGGTGGAGGTGTTGACGAGTGCGGCGATGCCGGCGAGAGTCAGTCCCGCGATGGCGATTTTCCAGTACTTCATACAGAAGGACCTCCTTTGAAAGAAAAGATCAAGTCAAGCTTTTTGTCTTGATCCACCTTAAACCTGGTCGTCCACCATGCACAAATTTCGCCAACCATTTCCAGGTGACTTTCAGGACGCACTACGGTATAAACTGGGACCGTGATAGTCCTTTCTGGCGATCTCCTGGGACCGCTTTGTCCCGATAGTGTCGTGTATCGTTGGAGGAGAGGAAGATCCCCAGCGGGGCCGGAGGGGGGGGACATCATGACCCGCGCCAGTCCCATCCAGGCTGGACAAGTAGACGCTCGTTACCCATATTCGTATTACTGCGTAATAGCGCCTTCGGTCAGGGTTATTTGAAGCTCAAGTTGAGGTGAAGTTGTCCCTTCGAGAAAGACGATTTTCCAGATCCTGGGTATGGCTCTTGATCGGCCTCTGCATCGGCGAGTGCTTGTTGTCCGATATGGTGCTCTGCTTGGAGGCTGACGGTCGTTTGATGGTGGAGCCAGCGATCGAGGGCAAGTGTCGCGATCTGGTTCAAGTGGTCCCCGCAGGGGAGGGCGTTGGGGCGTTCATCTCCACCCTCGCCAATTGCGATCTCTGTCTGGATCTCCCCCTTGCCAGTGGGGCTAGCTATCAACTGCCCCGCCCTATGCAAAACTGGGTACCGCTGCATAAAGTATCCGCGATGGTTGTGCATCCCCTGCTCCAGCCGCTGGCCGTGACCGCAATCCGCATCACCTCTTTCTTTCCGCTTCTTCCTGTCCCTTCTTCCGCCCTCATCGGCCTCCGCACCACTGTCCTATTGATCTGACCCTCTGCGCCTGTGCCATTGGTGCGCTAGCTCCACGGCTGCCGCCGCCTTTTTCCACTCATCGCGCAGAGGATCTCCGTCATGCTGAAATACCCCTTGCCCGCCCTGGGCCTAGGTTTGGCGTTGTTTTTTTCTTTTGTCAACCATTTAGCAGCCCAGCCGCTCACCCAGGCCCAACTCATCCAGTTGGCCTTAGAACACAACCCCCGGATCAGGGCCGCTCAAAAGACGTGGGAGGCCGCCCGTGCCCGCATCTGGCCGGCGCGCATGCTCCCCGATCCAGAACTTTCTTTTGAATACGAAGCCCTGCCGGAGGCCCCAAGCCTGAGTCGTTTCGGCGAGCGCAGCATTGGGGTTGCGCAGACCCTGGAGTTCCCCGCCAGGCCCTACCTGCGAGGCCAGATCGCTGCCCAGGAAGCCCAGGTCGCCGAGTTAGAGTACGAGGCGGTCCGCACCGAGGTGGCTGCCGAGGTGGCACAGGCCTGCGGCAGGCTCTGGGCCGGCCAGCGCCGGCTGGGATACGCCGAGGAGAGCCTCCGCCTAGCCACTGAATTCCGCGACCGGACCTTGGTGCGGGTGGACGCTGGGGATGCGGCGCGGGCAGAGCTGCTCAGGGCTGTGGTGGAGGCCGGGCGGGCTGAAGTGGGAAAGGCCACTGCCCAGCAGCAATTGCGCCAGGCCAGGGCGGTGCTGAATACCCTCTTGAACCAGGATTTATCCATTCCCATAGAATTGAGCGAGAACCTGAACTACACCCCGGTGGCCTTTGACCTCCAGGATCTGCAGCAACAGGCGTTGGTGCATCGGCCAGATTTGCAAGGTTTCCGCGCCCACCTGAAGGGGACAGTGGGCACGCAGCGCCTGGCTACCTATGCCCTGGTTCCCGATCTCAACCTGGGCATGGCCAGTCAGAAAATCCGGGGAGAAGGGGACTTTTGGAAGGCCGGCCTCAGCCTGAGGGTGCCGCTGTGGGCCTGGGGCAAACAAAGGGGGGAAATCGCCTCGGCCAGGGCCGGGGTGGCCCGTGCCCAGGCCGAAGAACTTGCAGCCCGTAACCAGGTGCTCCTGGAGGTCCTGGGGGCGTTCCTGAAAGTAGAAATCACTCAGCATCAACTCCAGCTCTACCGCGACAGGGTGTTGCCCAGTGCCGAGGAAGCGTACCGGTACGTGCGGCGGCGGTACGACGAAGGCGGGGCGAGTTACCTGGAGGTCATCGATGCGGGCCGGACCCTGGCGGAGGTGCGCACGGCATGGGTAGAAATCCAACTGGACTACCATATCGGCATTACAGATTTGACCAAGGCCATCGGCGGGAACCAGAGAGATAAAAAAAAGGAGGAGACCCGGTGAAAAAGATCCCGTTCCTAGCGGTGGCCATGTTGGTGCTCTTGGGCGCTGCCCTTGCAGCATTTACCGCCTGCGGCAATAACGCGTCCAGCGAGGAGGGCGCTCACAGACACGAGGAACACGGCGAACACGCAGATAAGGAAAAAGTCAAAGGCCCGCACGGTGGCCGCTTGCTCTCAGAGGGCGATTTTCAGGTCGAGGTCTCCATTTACGAGCGCGGGGTGCCGCCGCAGTTCCGGGTTTTTGCGTTTGAGCAGGGAAAGCCGGTGCCGCCGGAGGAGTTGACCCTGAGTATCCGCCTGCGCCGGCTTGGGGGCAGGGAGGAACTGATCCAGTTCCAGGGCGAGGGCGAGTATCTGCGCGGCGACCGGGTGGTCGAAGAACCCCATTCCTTTGCGGTCGAGGTGATGGTTCAGCGGGGCGGCCAGACCTACCAGTGGACCTATGAGCAGGTGGAGGGGCAGGTCGAACTACCCCCCGAGGCGCTGGCGAGCACCGGGATCACGATCGAGGAGGCTGGCCCTGCCCGGCTGCAGGTGGTCCTGGAACTCCCCGGCGAGATCGGGCTCAATGCCGACAAGGTGGCCCACGTGGTCCCCAGGCTTTCGGGGGTGATTTCCGAAGCGCGCAAGGGGTTGGGCGAAAAGGTCCGCAAAGGCGAGATCATCGCCGTCCTCGAAAGCCGCGAACTGGCAGACGCCAAAAGCGAGTACCTGGCCGCGGTCCGGCGGGTAGAATTGGCGCAGACGACCTTTGGCCGGGAGGAACGGCTGTGGCAGGAGCAGATCAGCGCTGAGCGCGATTTTCTCGAAGCCAAGACCGCGCTGGCCGAGGCCCAGATCAAAACGCAGTCTGCCGAGCAGAAATTACACGCGTTGGGTTTCTCCGACGAATATCTGGCGGGGTTGCCCAGCCATCCGGACATGGACTTCACTCGTTACGAGATCCGCGCTCCCTTTGACGGGACCCTCATCGAGAAACACGCGGCCATCGGCGAGGCGGTCAAGGAGGACGCCGATATCTTCGTCATCGCCGACTTGTCCACCGTGTGGGTGGAGGTGACAGTCTATGCCCAGGACCTGGACGTGGTCCGGGTGGGGCAGCGGGCCACGGTGCGCTCCCGGGCCCCGCACCTGGAAACCGAGGGGACCCTGGATTACCTCGGCTCGCTGGTGGGTGAGCAGACCCGGTCCGCCAAGGCCCGGGTAGTTATTGCCAACCCCGACGGGCAATGGCGGCCGGGGCTCTTCGTGACCGTCGAGCTGGTCCAGGATGAGGTGGAGGTGCCAGTGGCGGTGGCGGCAGAGGCGATTCAGAGCCTGCGCGACTGGTCGGTGGTATTTGTGCAGTATGGCGATCTGTTCGAGGCGCGCCCGCTAGAATTGGGGCGCAGCGATGGGCAGCGGGTGGAGGTCCTGTCTGGGCTGGCTGCCGGGGAGCGCTACGCCACCCGCAACAGTTTTGTGCTCAAAGCCGACCTCGGCAAAGCCGGGGCTTCCCACGACCACTAGCCGCAGAGGATCTGCTCATGCTCGAAAGCATTCTGTCCTTCTCGATACGCCAGCGATGGCTGGTCCTCTTGGCTATGGTTGGCGTGGCGATTCTGGGGATTTACAACTACCAGAAACTGCCTATCGACGCCGTCCCCGACATCACCAACGTCCAGGTCCAGATCAATACCGAGGCCGTGGGCTACTCCCCCCTGGAGGTCGAACAGCGCCTCACCTTTCCCATCGAGACGGTGATGGCGGGCCTGCCCGGCCTGGCGGAAACCCGCTCCCTTTCCCGGTACGGGCTTTCGCAAGTCACCGTTATCTTTCAGGACGGGACGGATATCTACTTTGCCCGCCAACTGGTCAACGAACGCATCCAGGAGGCCAAGGCGAAACTACCTCCCGGTATGGAGCCGGGCATGGGCCCGATCGCCACGGGGCTGGGGGAGATCTTCCTGTGGACCGTGGAGGCCGAGGCAGGCGCAGTGGGGCCAGCGGGCCAGCCTTATACCCTCACCGACCTGAGAACGATTGAGGATTGGGTCGTTCGGCCGCAACTGCGCAATATTCCCGGGGTCACCGAGGTAAACAGCATCGGCGGATACGAGCAGCAGTACCACGTCACCCCTGACCCGAATAAGTTGATCGCCTATGGCTTGACCTTCCGGGACATTCTGGAGGCCCTGGCCAGCAACAATGCCAACGTCGGTGCCGGATATGTAGAACATCGCGGGGAACAGTACCTGATCCGGGCGCCCGGACAAGTGGGGGGCCTCGATGACATCCGGCGGATCGTGGTGGGCAACCACCAGGGGGTGCCCCTCTACGTCCAGGATGTAGCCGAGGTGATCCTGGGCAAGGAGTTGCGGACCGGTGCGGCCACCGAAAACGGCAAAGAGGTGGTGCTGGGCACGGTCTTCATGCTGATGGGGGAAAACAGCCGGACCGTTTCCCAGCGGGTGGCCGAGAAGATGGTCGAGATCAACCGCACTCTGCCGCCGGGGGTGGTAGCCCGCACTGCGTACGACCGCACCACCCTGGTGGACAAGACCATCGAGACCGTCAAGAAAAATCTGACAGAAGGGGCACTCTTGGTCATCGCGGTGCTCTTTCTGCTGCTGGGAAACCTGCGCGCCGCCCTGCTCACGGCCCTGGTCATCCCTCTGTCGATGCTCTTCACCATCACCGGCATGGTGGGCAACCGGGTGAGCGCCAATCTCATGAGCCTGGGCGCCCTCGACTTTGGCATCATCGTCGACGGGGCGGTGGTGATCGTCGAAAACTGTATCCGCCGGCTGGGCCAGGAGCAACACCGCCTGGGACGCCGCCTGCAGCGGGCCGAGCGCTTTGAGATCGTCTTCGACGCCGCCAAGGAAGTCCGCAGAGCGCTTTTCTTCGGCCAGTTGATCATTATGATCGTCTACCTGCCTATCCTGACTCTGACCGGCATCGAGGGGAAGATGTTTTACCCGATGGCCTTCACCGTGCTGATGGCACTCCTGGGCGCGATGATCTTCTCGGTCACCTTTATCCCTGCGGGGGTGGCGCTCCTGCTATCCGGCACCCTGGCCGAAAAGGAAAACGCCCTCATGGGCTGGGCCAGCAAGGCCTATGTCCCCTCGCTGCGCCTGGCCCTGCGCCATCGGGGGTGGGTGGTCGGTGTGGCCACAGCGCTGGTGGTGGGGTGCGCCCTGCTGGCCACCAGGATGGGCAGCGAGTTTATCCCCAGCCTGGATGAAGGGGATCTGCTCGTCCACGCCCTGCGCATCCCGGGGACCAGCCTGTCCCAGGCGGTCGAGATGCAGCATGTACTAGAAAAGGAAATCCTCGAATTCCCCGAGGTAGCCAAGGTTTTTGCCAAGATTGGGACGGCGGAAATCGCCACTGATCCCATGCCCCCAAGTGTGGCGGATGTGTTTGTCATGCTCAAGCCGAATTCCGAGTGGCCAGATCCTGATCGCCCGAAAGCCGACCTAGTTCGCGCCCTCGAAGAGCACCTGCGAAAGGTCCCCGGCAACAACTACGAATTTATCCAACCAATCCAGATGCGCTTCAACGAATTGATCGCCGGGGTGCGCAGCGATGTGGCGGTGAAGGTGTTCGGGGACGACATGGAAGTCCTGTTTGAAACCGGGGAGCAGATCGGCGAGGTGCTGGAGCGCATCCCCGGCGCTTCGGATGTCAAGGTGGAACAGGTAACCGGGCTGCCGGTCCTCACCATCCAGATGGATCGTCGGGAGATGGCCCGGTATGGCCTCAATGTCGCCGATGTCCAGGAGGTCATCGAAATCGCCATCGGCGGCAAGGCGGCCGGCGAGGTCTTTGAAGGGGACCGGCGTTTTGCCCTCTTGGTGCGCCTCCCGGATGTCTTGCGCGGCGATGTAGAGGCGCTCAGGCGCATCCCGATTCTGCTGCCGGACAACGGGGAAAGGGCAGACCAAACCGGTACCGGAGAGCGCCACGGTCCCAGCTACATCCCCCTGGGGGCCGTGGCCGATTTTGTCGTGGCGCCCGGTCCCAATCAGATCAGTCGGGAAAATGGCAAAAGACGGGTGGTGGTGACGGCCAATGTGCGGGGCCGCGACATCGGTTCCTTTGTGGAGGAAGCAGTGCAAGTGATCCAGCAGCAGGTCGAGATTCCAGCCGGGTACTGGACCACCTGGGGCGGCCAGTTCGAGCAGTTGATCGCCGCCGCCAAACGGCTCCAGATTGTGGTACCCATCGCCCTGCTGCTCATCTTCCTGCTGCTATTCACCACCTTTGGCACGGTCAAAGACGCTTTGCTGGTTTTCACCGGGGTGCCGCTGGCGCTGACCGGCGGGATTACGGCGCTATGGCTGCGGGACATCCCGCTGTCCATTTCCGCCGGCGTTGGTTTCATTGCCCTTTCCGGGGTGGCAGTGCTCAACGGCCTGGTGATGATCTCCTTTATCAACAAACTCCGCGCTGAGGGCGCTAGCCTCGACCTGGCGGTCACGGATGGGGCCGTCACCCGGCTGCGGCCGGTATTGATGACTGCCCTGGTCGCTTCGCTGGGCTTTGTGCCCATGGCCCTGGCCACCGGCACCGGCGCCGAAGTGCAGCGCCCCCTGGCTACGGTGGTGATCGGCGGTATTTTGTCGTCCACCGCCCTGACCTTGATCGTCCTGCCGGTGCTTTACCGCATTTTTCATCGGACAGATGAAATGGTCGAACCGACCTAGTGGCATGGCTGTTTCACTCGTCTGAAGTCCAGCAGGGGTTTCCCTACTGAAACAATTCCCGACGACCCACCTGGCTGCACAGGGGGCAGGCGCGGGGATCGTGGCCCCGGGCCGGGCAGTGTTCGCGCCCGAAGTAAATGATTTGCAGATGAAGGCGGTTCCAGCGGTCCTTGGGAAATAGGCGTTTGAGGTCCTTTTCGGTCTGGACCACGTTTTTGCCGCTGGAAAGACCCCAACGCCAGGCCAGGCGGTGGATATGGGTATCCACCGGAAAGGTGGGTTCGCCAAAGGCCTGGGCCAGGACCACCTGGGCAGTTTTGTGCCCGACTCCGGGCAGGGCTTCCAGTTCCACGAGGGTGCGGGGAACCTGTCCCTGGTGGTCCACGGCAATCAGCCGCGACAGTTCGCGGATGGCCCGGGCTTTTTGCGGGGCCAGGCCGCAGGGTCTGATTATAGCTTGGATGGCCTCGACCGGGAGTTCGGCCATCTCCTGGGGGGTGCAGGCGCGGGCAAAAAGAGCCGGGGTGACCTGGTTGACGCGCAAATCGGTACACTGGGCCGAGAGCACCACGGCCACCAGCAGGGTATAGGGGTCCTGGTGGCGCAGTGGAATAGGCGGCTCCGGGTACAGGGCGTCGAGGGTGTCGAGGATGAGAGGGATTACCAGGGGGGTGAACGCGGATTCGGTGGGCATGGGCTTAAAAAGTTATATTCAGGCGGGCCGGCGTGCAACTTTCTGCCCGGCCTTCGGGTCTATATATCGGGTCGATATATAAGTTGTCGTCCTCCGAAAGGATATAGATGCTGCCCTTCCTGCTGCTCTTCTCCCTGTGCGGCACCCTAGAGGCCATCACTCTATTGCGCTTCGACCTGGAGGCGCTGGCCCGCACCGCTATCTGTGTTATTGTCGGCACCTGCACCGTGTCCCAGACTGAGATTATCGCCGGGCAACCCTATACCCAGCTTACCTTTGAGGTGGGTGAGGTCGTCAAAGGCCAAGCGGGTGCTAGCCTGAAAGTGTGCCTGCCCGGCGGTGAGTATCGGGGCCGGCAGCTCCACCTGGCCGGCATGCCCCAGTTTGCTCCCGGGGAGGAGGTGGTGCTTTTCCTCACCGAACCGGACTGGCTGGGCCACCCCTGGCCGGTGGGGTTGAGTCAGGGGAAGTTCCGGGTGCAGCGGGACGCGGCCGCCAAACTTCGGGTGCGCCAGGATGCCGGGGAGGCCCGGCTGCACGGAGGCCAGGGCGCCAGCCTGGACGAGATGGAGCTGGAGGAGTTTCTCTCGCGGGTACGCCGGCTGGCAAAGGAAGGTCCGGGGGATGCGCAGCGTTAGTGCGCTGGTCTGGCTGCTGCTGTGGGGGGCATTGCCGGCCCGGGCCTTTCTTATTCAGACCTTCGACAGCGCCCGGGGTCCGGTGCGGGTGGCCTGGAAGAACCCGGAAAAAATAAACTACGTCCTCGACCGCGCTGGTTCCGACGATCTGCCCGCTGATTCGGTGCAGCGCATCCTGCGCGAGAGCTTTGCGGTGTGGACGGCGGTGCCTGGTTCTCGGGTGATCTTTGTCGACAAGGGACTGGTGGAGGTAGAGGCTCCATCCGGTGACGACCGGGTCAATGTCGTAGTCTTCGATGAGACCGGCGAATGGCTGCAGGCACCCCGGGGGACAGGCATCATCGCCCTGACCCGCATCGACTCCAACTCGCTGACCGGCGAGATCAGCGACGCCGATATTATCTTCAATGGCCGCGACTTTCACTTTGGCCAGGGGCAACAGGCCAACCGCGTGGAACTCAAGGATGTGGCAGTACACGAGATTGGCCACCTTATCGGTCTGGATCACACCCCTCTCGACGGCCCGGCCCAGATCCGCCCCACCATGATTCCCTACTACAGCGACGACGGCCCGGGCGCTGCCTCCACCCTCGAGGCCGACGATCAGGCCGGGGCCAGCGTCCTTTACCCCAGTCCCAATTTCCTGGCGGGCGAAGCGAGGATATCCGGCACGGTAAAGGACGCGCAGGGCCAGCCGCTCTTCGGGGCAGAGTTGACAGCAGAGAACATGGACACTGGCGAGCGGTACGGGACCCTGTCGGGCGCCTTTGCCACTGCCAAGAACCGCGGCGACTTTGTACTGCGCGGACTTTCTCCGGGCCAGTACCGGCTGCGACTGGAACCGGTGGCGGGACGGATCACCGCCGAGAACTTCGGCGGCATCTTCAGCGAATTGCCCACGGGGTTCCCCGCCGAGTACTACGACAATATCGCCGAACCAGCATGGGCTCAACTGCTCGTGCTGCGCTTGGGCCACAACTGGATGGCATAAACTTCACCACCGGTTTGGTCCTTGCGGGTTTCCCCACCCTCGATCCCGATATGCTGCCAGGCAACACCCCCGACGCCCAGGGTCCCTATACGGTCCGGTTGCGCTCCCAGGGCGCCGCACACGTGGTGCTTTCCTATCGCAGCGCGGCGGGCGCCCAGACCCGGAGAACATCAACATGAAAGCCCTGGGGCAGGGCCTGTACTCGGCCTCCATTCCAGGCCAGCCGACCGGTTCCCGCCTGAGTTACCAGACCCAGGCCCTGAACCGCCAGGGGCAGGCCACGGTTTATCCGGCGGCTGAACACTGGCTGGACTTGGAGGTGGTGGCTCTCAGTGGGGCACCGCTGCTTTTCAGCGCGGTGCGCGAAGCAGATCTGGTCAGCGTCATCGATACCGGCAATGAGCGGGAGTTGGCCCGGGTCCCAGTGGGTGACGAACCCATCCAGGTGTTGCTGGCCCCGGATGGTCGCCGGCTCTACATCGCCAGCCTGGGATCAGGTCAGATCTATGTGGTCTCCACTGCCACCTTCCAGGTGGTGGACAAGATCGCAGTGGCCGCCCAGCCCCTGGACCTGGCCCTTTCCCCTGACGCCAAAACCCTGTACGTGACCAACTCTGGGGCCTCGTCCCTGACCGCCATCGGTCTGGCAGCGGGCACCACGCGGCGTTTCTTGCTGCCCCAGGTGCAGGACGGGCCGTACGGGGTGGCCGCCGCCCGCACCGGCCTCTACGTCGCCGACCTGAACAACAGTCGGGTGCTGGCCCTGGACCTGAACGGCAAAGAAGCAGCCCGCATCTCGGTGCCAGCCCAGCCCCGCTCCCTGGCCCTGAGCCGGGATCTGCGGCGGCTCTATGTCACCAGCCTCAGCCGCAACCAGCTCACAGTCATCGAGACCGCCCGCAACCGGGTGGTCCGATCGGTCCAGCTGCCGGTGAGCGGGACCTTTGCGGCAGCGGTCAGTCCGGATGGACGACGCCTCTACCTGACCGCCCAGCAGGACAGTGCGGTGGTGATTGTGGATGTGCGGACCGAGACGGTGATCAAGACCCTGAAGGTGGGCGCCGATCCCCGGGCCATCTCTTTTTCCCCAGGTGGAGCCCAGGCCCTGGTCACCAGTTCGGGTGCCACCGAAATCGCGGTGATTTCGGTGGCTGGGGATTCCCTGATGCAGCGCTACGCTGCCGGGCAGGGGTTGCGCGGCATTGCGGTGGCGCCGGCGCCGCGGCAGAGCGTTGCCGGCCTGCAAGCGGAGGTTCCGGCTGTTGGCTTGCTGCTGGATCCCGGGGCTCCCAATCCCGTCAATTCGGCCACTCAGATCACCTACACCCTGGCGGCAGCGGGCCCGGTGGAACTGGGGGTGTACAATATCCTCGGCCAGCAAGTACGCCTGCTGGTCGGCCAGTCGTTGGCAGCCGGCCGGCACCAGATGGTCTGGGACGGGAGGGACCACGAAGGCCGGGAGGCCGCCAGTGGGATCTACCTGGTGGTGCTGCGTTCGGGAGGGCTGCAGGTGGCACAGAAGATCCTGTTGCTCCGCTGAAACTCGTGCATCGCCTCAGTTTTGCATGGCTACTGGGCAGCAGGTAGAGGATACTCTTTTTTGACACTGTGGACCAGCTAGTTGATAGTCTAGATTAAAGCCTGATAGCAGGTCCCCGGGAAAGTCGCCCAGTGATATCGGAGACGATTCCCCTTGTTCATCGCATGAGAGAGGAAGGTGTTATGCCTGGGTTGTGGATCGCTTCGGTGTTCATCGTTCTGGCCCTGGAGGGAGCCCCCGCAGCGGCTGTTTCCCTCAGCACCACCCCCAGCCCCGAGTTGGTCGGGCCTGACACCTTGGTGATCGGAGCCGACATCCAGGTCGCTGCACCGATGGAGGGGGATTCGCAGCAGTCCCCTTGGGCGGCTGACTCCCTCTCCCAAAGCGCGGTCGAGCCGGTCCCCTCCCTCCTTCCTCCTCCTCCAGTGCCGCTCCCCTCGCCGACCCCTGGGTATCTGCCCAAAAGGAGCAGCTTTGCCGCCCAACGCCGCGGGTATTTCACCCCCCGCACGCTGTGGGCTGCGGGTTACCTGGGGGGCAGTTTCCTGCTCTACAACCGGGGCAGCAACTACCGGGACAAGGCCGATGATTTTTACGCCCTTTACCAGCAGCCAGAGTCCGATCCCGCAGAGATCGAGGCGTACTACCAACGGACCACCACCCAGGATACCAAAGGCCAGGTCTGCTGGGCGCTGAGCGCCGCCCTGGCGATCAACGGCCTGCGCCTGCTCTTCGCCCACGAAACCGAAGTGGTCTCCTCCGAGGTGTCCCGGCCCTCCCTGCAAATGATCCTGGCTCCCCCAAGCCTTCAACTGCGAGTGCGGAAATGGCTATGAAACAACTGTCATCTGTTCTGGCGCTGAGTGGTGTAATGCTGCTCTTAGGTCTTAGTTGCGATCGAGAGCGCAGCAATCCTATGGATCCCCAGTCCGAGTTAGGCCGCGAGCTGGTGTCCACCCCCAAGGGGCTGAGCGTCGAGCCGGGTATTGGTTTCATCCGTCTGGGCTGGGAGCCTGTCGTCAGTCAACGTCTGGCCGGGTATGCGCTTTTCCGCGCCGAGCAGTCCAACGGCCAGTATCGGTTGGTCCACGGCGAAGGG
Source organism: Candidatus Latescibacterota bacterium (assembly GCA_009691525.1). Lineage (GTDB taxonomy): Bacteria > Latescibacterota > UBA2968 > UBA8231 > UBA8231 > SICG01. Next base: position 36,167 of record SICG01000024.1, read on the forward strand.
GATACCACCCTGCAGATCACCACGGGAAAACTGGGCTTGGTGGATTCGCTCGATGCGTCGGGGAAGACGTTTTTCTACCGCATCGCCGCTGTGGATACCCTCGGGGTGCTCAGTCTGCGTTCGCCCTTTGTGGGGGCCACGGTGCTTGCAGATCACTCGCCGCCGGGGGCGCCGCAGAATATCTGGGTGGTGGCCGACCAAGGTCGTCCAGGGCGTCTGACAGTGAACTGGAGCGCCCCGGCCCGCGATGCCGACGGGGGCGAGTTGACTGGACTGGCGGGGTATGTGGTGCTGCGGTCCACCGTGGGTGGTTCGCTGATGCCGGTGGATACGGTCGATGCCCAAACCTTCCAGCATGTGGACGAGGGCCTGGAGATCGCCTCGGTCTATTCTTATACGGTGTTGGCCTTTGACCGGATCGGCAATGCCGGTCCGCTGGGAACCGGTAGCCAGGCGCGCACTGCCGGGGTCGCGGTGCCGGGTGGATTGGTGGTAGAGGGGGGTATAGGCACGGTGGCGGTGCGTTGGAGTGCGAGCGGGGAGGACGAGTTACAGGGGTATAACGTATATCGCTCGTTGCGTCCGGACCAGGGGTATACGCGGCTGGCCGGCTCGGAGGGCTTGAGCTTTACTACGGGTCAGACGGTGTATGTGGACAGCGCGGTGGTGGGGGGGGAGATCTATTACTATGCAGTGACGGTGGTGACGGGAAACGGGGAGAGCAGCCGGTCGGTGTTTGCCGGGGCTCAGGTGGGCAAGGACCAGGCGGGCCCCGGGGCTCCGGTGGGGTTGGGTGGGGTGGGTGAAGAGGGGACCAGTGCGGTGGCTTTGCGGTGGAGTGCGCCGAGTCGGGATGCGGACGGCGGCTTGCTGACGGGGTTGAATTTTTATGTGGTGTATCGCAGCAAGGGGGATGGGGAGGGGTTGGTGCCGGTGGACACGGTGGGCTTAGAGGTGCGGGAGTATCGGGATGTGGGTTTGGAGGGGGGGGCGGTGTATTACTATGCGGTGAGTGGGGTGGATGGGTTG
>SICG01000025.1 GCA_009691525.1 Candidatus Latescibacterota bacterium
GGGCAGGTCGCGAGCGCCAAAGCGCCAGCGGCAGAGTACAGCAAGCCCGCGTCAGGGGGGTATAGCAAGCCCTCATCGGAGGGGCGCAGCAAGCCGGCCTCGGGTGGTTATAGCAAGCCTTCATCTGCGGGGCGAGGTAAGCCGGCTTCCGGTGGCTACAGCAAGCCTTCAGGTGCCGTGCGGAGTCGGCCTTCCCCGGGTGGTTATAGCAAGCCTTCACCAGCGGGGCGCAGCAAGCCAGCTTCGGGCGGTTATAGCAAGCCTTCGCCAGCGGGTCGTGGCCGGCCGGCTTCGGGCGGTTATAGCAAGCCTTCACCAGCGGGTCGTGGCCGGCCGGCTTCGGGTGGTTATGACAAGCCCTCGCCAGCGGGTCGTGGCAAGCCGGCTTCGGGTGGTTATAGCAAGCCTTCGTCGGCGGGCCGGGGTAAGCCAGCTTCTGGGGGTTACAGCAAGCCCTCGTCGGCCGGGCGCACTAGGCCCCCGGTCAAGGGGCCGAAGACCAGTAAGACGAAAGGGCGTTGAGATGGCCCACCATCATTACACTCCGACCCACTACCACGTTGCCATCGGTCCACACGAGCCGGTGCTGCGTATCGCTACCGGCGACACGGTTTCCACCACCACCGTCGATGCCCGAGGCCGCGACGCCAGCAACGAGCAGGTCACTCCGCGCGGCAACCCGCAGACCGGGCCCTTCTACATCGAGGGGGCCGAGCCTGGGGACACTCTGGTGGTGCGCTTTGACCGGATCTGGCCCAACCGCCAGCGCGGCTGGACCGCCACGGCCATCGCCCCCCATGTGCTGGACCCTGGGTTCAATCCGGAATTCACCGACCAGGTGGACCTGGCCGAGTGGGCAGTGGACCTGGAAAAAGGAACTGCCCGGATGACCAGCCCGCCCTCGCCGCTGGGCAAAATAGAACTGCCCCTGGCACCGATGCTGGGTTGCTTTGGGGTGGCGCCGCCCCGGGACCAGGCCATCTCCACTGCCACCTCCTCCACCCACGGGGGCAATATGGACTACCGGGGCTTTGTCCAGGGCGCGACGGTTTACTTTCCGGTTTTTGTGCCCGGGGCCCTGTTGCACGTGGGCGACTGCCACGCGGTGCAGGGGGATGGCGAGATCGTCGGCACCGGGATCGAGATCTCGGCCGAGGTCACCTTTGGTGTGGACCTGATCAAGGGCCGCCAGATCAACTGGCCCCGTGCTGAGAACGCGGATTATATAATGGCCGTGGGTAATGCCCGGCCCCTGGACCAGTGTGTGCAGCACGCCACCACCGAGATGGTGCGTTGGCTGACCAGTGATTTCGGCCTGGATGCGCGCACCGCACATCTGTTGCTGGGCCAGTGCGTGCAGTACGACCTGGGCAATATCTACGACCCGGCCTATACCATGGTCTGCAAGGTGAGTAAGAAGGTGCTGGAAGAGATCGGGGCGGTGCGGAAGTAAACAACAGCTAGCGGGAAAATGCCGGGCCCTGGAGGTAATCGCTTCCAGGGCTTTTTTAGTTGCCCGGCAGTTCAGCGAGGGAGTCCAACCCCTCGGGCTGGGGGCGCACATAACGAATGGGCTGGATGGAGCCGTCGCGTCGGCGCACCTGGACCAGGTGTTTGCACTTGATGACGGACTGCTCGATCAGCAGGCCGTCATCGATCAGGCAGCCGTACAGATAGGTGGTGCCCTTGATGGTCACCCCGCGGCCCACGCGCAGGGGATGTTCGTCGCTACCGGTCAAAATCACCCCCGACTCGATGCGGCTATCCAGGCCGATGTGCAGATTCCCCTTGAGCATGTCGCCGCCCAGCACCTCCACCCGGTCTTCGAGCACCATGGTCTGCCCCGCATAGGTGCTCAGCTGTACCCCTGGACCGATGCGCACCCCCTCGCCCAGCTCGATATGGCCGCTCAGCAGGCAGTTGTCCCCCAGCTGGACCTGGCGGTTGAGTCGCACCTGCGGCCCCACCTGCGCCCCTTTGCCCACGACAATGTCCAAGGGGCCGCGCTCCTGGTCCAGGGCGATGATCTGCGCGATTACCTCGTCGGCGATGAAGAAATCTTCCTCGTCGACGATAGTGATCAAGTCCATCAGTCGCTGGTACGCCCAACGGCGGGCGATAGTCTCCATCTGCCGCCAGACGCTCTTGACGTTGAAGGCGAGGATCTCCTCTTCGCTGGCCGCCTGTACGGCGCGCACCACCAGGCCGCGCTGGTTGAGGATCTGGACCATGTCGGTGAGCATGAGTTCGCCCTGGACATTGTCGGTTTTCATCTGGCCGATCTGGGCGCGCAGCGGTTCCTCGCGGAAGGCCACCACCCCGGTGTTGATCTCGCGGATCTCCAGCAACTGCTCGCGGGTGAAGCAGTAGGTGCGTCCCTGATAGACCACCTGGTAACTCTGGCTGATGGGCAGACCGAGGATGTCCTTGTGTTCCTTAATCTCGATGACCTTGCCCTGGTCGGCACCCGAGGGCTGGCCTTCCTGGTCGGCGGTGGGCACGCGGAGAATACGGCCGTAATAGTTCTGCCCGATGGGACCGGGGTACAGGCCGGTGAGCACCATCATGTCGCAGGGGTTGGCCTCGAATTCCCGCCGGAACAGGGCCACGCCCTGGCTGGTGAGCAGGCCCATGTCCCCGAGAAAGATGTAGATGTCGCGGGGCGCCGATCCGGGGGCAAAAGTTCCGAGAGCCACGCGCACCGCATCGCCGGTGCCGGCGGGCAGGCCCAGGACCGGGTTTTCCTGGTAGGCGAAGAGACGACCGGGTTGGGTGCCCAGTTGGCTGGCCACCTCGGCGCCCTTGATGCCCACCACGATAACCTGGTCGGGGCTATCGAGCCCGGCGGCCACGGCACCGGCCACCCGCGCCACCGAGGGGTTGCCCCAGATCTGGTGCAGCATCTTGGAGGTTTCGGAGCGGATGCGTTTGCCGTGGCCGGCGGCCAGCACTATACCCAGGCGGGGGGCGGTGGTGAGCGGGCGGTTCAACTGTTCCAGGACAGACCTGGCGTGTACGATCTCTGGTGACATGGCGTTCAGGATTTGGTTCGGGCGGAGGATCTTTTGCCCGGTTTTTTGCGGGCCCGCTCGGCGGAAGGGGAGTGGAAGACCAGTTTTCTGCCCAGGGCCAGGTCCATCAGGGCGTCCTGCATACACAGGGCCGGTTCGTCCGGGCCGGGCCGGCGGCGCACATAGGTGCCATCTGGCTGCAGCGAGCGGGCCTTGACCCGGTCGCGCAGGCACAGCTCGAGCAGGTCGTGGAAGACGCGCTCCTTGAGCACCGGGTCTTCGACCGGGAAGATCACCTCGACCCGACCGCGCAGGTTGCGGTTCATCCAGTCGGCGCTGCCGGCCCAGACCTCGCCGGTGCCCCCATTGGCGAAGAAGTAGGCCCGGCTGTGCTCTAGGTAGCGGCCGATGATGCTGTAGACCCGGATATGCTCGCTGATGCGGGGCAGGCCTGGACGCAGGCAGCAGATCCCGCGCACGATCAGGTCGATCTCCACCCCCGCCTGCGAGGCTTGGTACAGGGCGCGGATCACCTCGGGGTCCATCAGGCCGTTCATCTTGGCGATGATGGCGCCCTGGCGGCCGGCCAGGGCGTGCTGGCGTTCGCGCTCGATCAGTTCGAGCAGGCCGGCCATCAGGGTGGAGGGCGCCACCAGCAGTTTCTGGAAGTTCTTCACCTTGGAACGGGCGGTGAGCAGGTTGAACACCTGGGCCACGTCGGCGGTGATGTCCTCGCGGGCGGTGAGCAGGCCCAGGTCGGTGTAGAAGCGGGCGGTGCTGTGGTTGTAATTGCCGGTGCCCAGGTGGGCGTAGCGCCGCAGGCTGTCGCGGTCCCGGCGCACCAGCAGGGAAAGTTTGCAGTGGGTCTTGAGCCCCATCAGGCCGTAGACCACGTGTACTCCGCTCTCTTCCAGTTGTTTGGCCCAGGCGATGTTGAAGGCTTCGTCGAAGCGGGCCTTCAGCTCGACCAGCACCGTGACCTCTTTATTGTTCTCGGCGGCCCGGATCAGCGCCTGGACCACCTGGGAATCGTCGCCGGTGCGGTAGAGGGTCTGCTTGATGGCCAGCACCTTGGGGTCGACGGCGGCCATATTGATGAAGTCGATGATCGTCGAGAAGGACTCATAGGGGTGATGGAGGAGGATGTCGCCGTTGCGCAGGGTCTTGAAGAAGGCGTCGGGGGACTCGGGCAGGTTGCGTTCGACCGGAATGAAGGAAGGGTACTTCAGGTCGGCGCGTTTCACCTCGCTGTAGATGGTCATCACCCGGTTGAGATTGACCGGGCCTTCGGCCAGGTACACGTCCTCGGGGTCTAGCTTGAACTCCTCGCGCAGGAGCTGGACCACCTGGTCGGGGGCGGTGGCCTCGATCTCCAGGCGCACGACGTCTCCCTTGCGGCGGTTTTCCAGCTGCTGGGTGATCTCCTCCAGCAGGTTGTCGGCTTCCTCCTCGTTGACGTACAGCTCGCTGTTGCGGGTGACGCGAAAGGGCGCCGAAGCCAGCACCTGGTAGCCGTTGAACAATTCCCCGAGGTGAAAGTTGACGATCCCGACCAGGGTGATAAAATGGTAGCTGCCCGCCTCCAGCTCTGGCAGGTGCAGGATGCGCGGCAGCACCCGGGGCACGGTGACCACCCCTAATACCGGCTGGCCACGGCCTGGCTGCAGCAGGGCTGCGATACACAGCGATTTGTTCAGCACCCGGGGAAAGGGATGGGACGGATCGATGGCGATGGGGGTGAGGATCGGCTCCAACTCCTCTTTCCAGTATTTCTTAATGAAAGCGAGATGGGCGCCCTTGAGTCGGCGCGCTTCCCACAGGTGGATGCGCTCTTGCGCCAGGGCAGGAAGCAGCTCCTCGTTCCAGCAGCGGTACTGGGCGTGGACCAGGGTGTGGGCCTTGTCGGCGATCTGCCGCAACTGCTGGATGGGAGTCAGGCCGTCGGGGCCGGTGGCGGGGCTGTTGTCGGCATGGAGCTGCTGCAGGCCGGCCACCCGCACCTCGAAAAATTCATCTAGATTGTTGGCGACAATGGCCAGGAATTTGACCCGCTCCAGCAGAGGATTGGCGTGATCCTGCGCCTCTTCGAGGACGCGGCCGTTGAAATCGAGCCAGGACAATTCGCGGTTGATATAGTACTCGGGGCGGGAAAGATCCACCGTGGGGGCTCGCAGGTTGGGGGTCTGATGTGCCGAGGGCCAGCGGAGCGTGCCCCGCCGGCCCTCAAAAGAAATGTGCCTTCTGTAGGTGGAGAAGTCAAATCAAATTTGGGGCTTCAGCTCAGATCGGCAATGACCTCGCGGATATAAGCTACCGACTGGCGCAGGGCTTCCCGGCGTTCGCCCTGAATGCCGCATTCGTAGGCAAGGTAGCCCTTGAAATTGATATCCTTGAGGGCTTGGAGGCCGGCTTTCCAGTCGATGTCGCCGGTGCCCGGCTGCATGCGGGTGTTGTCGGCCATGTGTACATGGGCCACGTATTCGTCGCACTCGCGCAGGGTGGCGGGGGTGTTGGTCTCCTCGATGTGCATGTGGAAGAAGTCGCTGATCAGCGCCACCCCAGGCGGATCGCCGGCCCGCTGGATGATCTCCACCCCGTCGGCCTGACGGCGCAGCAGGTGCTGCTCGTAGCGGTTGAGGGGCTCCAAAAGCACCAGGGTGCCGCGCTGGTGGGCGTAGGCAGCCAGTTCCTTGGTGATCTCGACCAGCAGATCTTTTTCGAGGGCGATGGCGTCTTTGATCGGCCACAGGTCGGGCAGGCGGGGCGGCCCGAAGATGGGCGGTATGACGTGGCCCACGGCCTTGAGCTGGCCGCAGCCGTCCAGGACGCGTTTGCTCTCCTCGACGCTGGCTCGGCGCTTAACCACATCCGGGTCGAGCCAGTCGAAAGTGCTCTGGCCGCAGACGGTGGTGAGGCGGATCTTGCGGCCCTGCAGGGCCTTTTCGTATTGGGCGACCTTTTCGGCGTCGAAGCCGCGGCCACCGACCTCCAGCCCCTCGACCTCGATGCTTTCGGCGAAGTCCAGCTTCTCGGCCAGAGTGTCGCCGGGCAGCAGACTTTCCTGCAATGCGATCTTCATGGTGAAATCCTCTCTTCCAAAAAGTTAGAAAGACACGCCCAACTTGATGTTTTCCCCCGGATGGGTGGCGATCTTGGGGTATGCGGTGAGCAGGTCGTCGAAGGCTACCACCGGTTGGACCATCACCTCGCAGTTGAGTCGGCCCTCACAGAGCAGCCGCCACGCCACCTCGAAGAGCCGGCCTTCGTCCCAATTGGGGTACTCGGGATTGGGCTCGCTGCAGGCGCGCGAAAAGACGATGCAGGGCCGGTTGAAATGGGCTTCAGCGCCCAGATCCAGGCCCGCCGGGTACGCCCCCGGCCAGGCACCGGCCACCACCGTGCCCTTGTACGCCACCCCGCGCAGGGCCCCCTGCAAGCCCAGGTAGTGGCCGCTGTATTCGATACACACATCTGCCCCGCGTTTGGCCGTGGCCTTCTTGATCTCCAGGCCGGCGTCGCAGGAGGAGGGGTCCAGGACCAGGTCGGCGCCGCATTCCCGAGCGGCCCGCCGTCGCAGCGGCAAGGGGTCGACGGCGATGACCGGATGGGCGCCGGCCAGTTTGGCCAGTTGCAGGGCGACCAGGCCGATGGCCCCCATGCCGAAGACTGCCACCGCGTCCCCCAGGCGCACGTGGCCGTCGCGCACCGCACCCAAGGCAAAATCGGCCGGGTCCAGGCAAACCGCCGCCTGCCAAGGCACCCCCTCGGGCAGGAGGCGCACGGTCTCTGGCCAGACGTGTTCCTGGCGCAGGGGGCCGTAGGAAAAGACCCGGTCTCCCGCCTTGAGGCGGCTGACCTGGGGCCCCAATTCCACCACCTCGCCCACACCCATATTGCCCAGGGCGGTGGGGTAACGAACCATCTCCCGTTCCTGGGTGAAGATCCGGTACTCAGGGTCGTAGCCGCCGCGCGGGCCGGCATATCCTTTGTACATGGCCATCTCGGTGCCGTGTTTGGCCGCACCAAAAAGACTCTTGACGCGCACCTGGCCGGGTTGCAGCGGCGGCGAGGGGTACTCGCGGAAGGCCACCTGTTCCTGGGCCGGGGCGATTAATTCTCTGGGCATGGGGCATTCTCTGCGTTGAAGACCTGAGGTGGGGGACTTATATTGTGCGGGTCCAAGGGGTGAATATAGGCAAGCATTTTTCGCCCATCAATCGCGGCAGAGAGGATCATGGCAGAGAGGATCAAGATACTGGTGCCCGGGGACGACCCGGTGCAGATGGCCGGCTCTCCCCAGTTAGCGCGGCTCAAGGAGTGGGGCGAGGTGGTCATCCACCACACGCGGCCCGCCGACAGCGAGGAAAAGGTCGCCCGGGCGGCCGATTGCGACATCATCATCAATACGCGGGGCATGGTCACCTGGCGGGAGGCCGAGTTGCGCGCCCTGCCCAAGCTGCGGCTGATCGCCCTCTGCTCCATCGGCACGGACATGATCGATCTGCAGGTGGCCAAGGAGCGGGGAATTGTGGTCGCCAACCTGCCCGGGCGCACGGCCCCGGTGGTGGCCGAGCACATGTTCGGGCTGATGTTTGCCCTGGCCAAGGGCGCGGCCTTCCAGACTGCCGAGCTCAAGGCGGGCCGCTGGACGCGGCGCACCAATATCATGCTGCAGGGCAAGGTGCTGGGCATCGCCGGCCTGGGCCACATCGGCGCCCAGATGGCGCGGCTGGGCCGGGCCCTGGGCATGGAGGTGATTGCCTGGACCTTCAACCCTTCGGCGGAGCGCGGGCCACGGGCGGGGGTGCAGTTGGTGGAGTTCGAGGAGTTGCTGCGCCGGTCCGACGTGCTCAGTCTGCACGTCAAGCTGACCGACCAGACCCGCCACCTGATCGGGGCGCGCCAGTTGGAGCTGATGAAGCCGGGGGCGCTGTTGCTCAACGGGGCCCGGGGGGCGGTGGTGGACTTGGACGCGCTGGCGGTGGCGCTGGACAGCGGGCAGCTGGGCGGCGCGGCCCTGGACGTGTTTCCGCAGGAGCCCTTTCTGGAGCCCCATCCCATTCTCAAGTGCGAGCGGGTGGTGTTCACACCCCATGCGGCTGACCAGACGCCCGAAGGGGTGGAGTTGCTCAATGAGGGGGCAGTGGACAATGTGATCGCCTTTCTGGAGGGCCGGCCGCAGAATAATGTGGCGGTCTAGGGGAGCGTCGGGGAATGACCCACTTTGGCCTTTCCCGAGTCCCGGGCCTGCCGCCGACGCCCAGCCCTTCCCGCATGCCCTTTCCCGACATCCACTCTTCCCCGGAAAAGGCCATCGGGGTCATCTCCCCGCCGCTGAATCGCTAACCAAGGAGAGTTCTATATGTTCAGATCGCTATCCCCCGGCGCCATCGGGGTCAAGGTGAGCAGTTTGGCAGAGGGCCTGGAGTTGGCGGCCCGGCACGGGTTTGAGGGGTATCATTTCAGCCTCAGCGAGGCGGCGCAGTTGGGCGTTGCGCAGACAGCGGAGTTGGCCGCTACCAACAAGGTGCGGCTTGCAGCTTGGGGGTTCCCGGTGAATTTCCGCGGCAGCGAGGCCGACTGGAAGAGGGATCTGGAGGCGCTGCCTGCCCTGGCGCGGGTGGCCGGCGAGCTAGGGGTGCGGCGCACCGCCACCTGGATCGTGCCCTGCTCCGACGAATTGACCTACGAGGAGAACTTCAAATTCCACGCCACCCGCCTCAAGCCGGCTGCCGCGATCCTGGCCGGAGAGGGCATCCATCTGGGTTTGGAGTACATCGGCCCCAAAACCTTGTGGTCGAGCAAGAAGTACCCCTTTGCCCATACCATGGAGCAGATGGGGGAACTGGCCCAGGCAGCGGGGCCCAATGTGGGCTTCCTGCTCGACGCCTGGCACTGGTACACGGCCGGTGAGACCATCGCCGATCTGGAGCAGCTTTCCCCCCAGCAGGCGGTGGACGTACACGTCAACGACGCGCCCGATTTGCCGCGAGAGCAGCAGGTGGACAATGTGCGCACCTTGCCCGGCGAAACCGGGGTGATCGATATCGCCGGTTTCCTGCAGACCCTGAAAAAGATCGGTTACGACGGACCGGTGATGGTGGAGCCCTTCAGCGAGAAGGTGCGGCAGCTGCCGGCCGAGGAGGCCTGCGCTGCCACCGCGGCGGCGCTGCAAAAGGTGTGGCGGCAGGCCGGTCTGTGAGAGGGCGGGTCGCCCACGTCTCGCCCAGCGACCGCATCGTCCAGCTGCTCTTGCGCCCCGGCCTCCTGCGTCTGCAGGAGGCCGGTTTTGAGGTGACGGTCATCTGCGGCAAGGTGGCCATGGGGGAGGAGCTGGCCCGGACGGGGTTGCGGGTGATCTACATCCCCTTTGCGCGCGAAATCGAACCGCGCACGGATTGGGCCTGCGCCCGGGCGCTGTACCAGGTGCTGCGGCGCGAGCGCTTCGACATCGTCCATTCCCACAACCCCAAGGGCACCCTGTTGGGACCGATGGTGGGCCAACTGGCCAGGGTGCCGGTGGTCACCCACACGGTACACGGCTTCCTGTTCAATGAGAATACCACGGGGTTGATGCGGGGCCTGGCCATGGGCGCCGAGTTGTGGTGTGCCCGCTGGTGCGACCACCTGCTATTTCAGAGCGAGGAGGACCATCATTTTGCCCTGAGCCACCGCTTCAAGGCACCGGAGCGGCTGCACCTGGTGGGCAATGGCATCGACGAGCGCCGCTTCGATCCGGAGCGCCACCCGGAGGCCAGGCAACACAAACGCCGCGAGTTGGGGCTGGAGGAGGGGCACCTGGTGGTGGGCATGGTGGCGCGGCTGGTGCGGGAAAAGGGGTATCTCGAGTTTTTTGAGATGGCCGGCCGGCTGGCCCGCGAATTCCCGCAGTTGCGGCTGCTGGTGGTGGGCATCACCGAGCCGGATCAGTCGGACGCCCTCGACCCACGGCCCCTGATCGCCGCCCACGGGCTGGAGGGCCGCTGCCTGGTGCTGGAGCAGCGCCAGGACATGCCCGAGCTGTACTTGTGTATGGATGTGGCGGTGCTGCCCTCCCACCGCGAAGGCATCCCGCGGGCCCTGATGGAAGCGGCGGCCATGGGGGTGCCCATCGCCGCCACTGACATCCGCGGCTGCCGCGAGGTGATCGTCCCCGGAGAGACGGGGCTGCTCTTCCCGCTCAAGGACGTGCAGGGTTTCACTGTTGCGGTGCGTCGTCTGCTCCTAGATGCAGGGTTGCGCCGGCGTCTGGGCCAGGCGGGCCGGCAACGGGTGCTGGCCCACTACACCGAAGCCCGCACCACCGGGCGCATCATCGCCTGTTACGAGCGCTTTCTCAGTGAGCGGAGGGCCTAACAATGGCCGGGTGTCTCTTCCTGCTCTTCGGGGTTTTCCCCCTCGCGGTTTTTGCCCACAATGGCCAGGTGGCTCTGGCCGTGCCGGTGCAGGGCATTGTGGTAGATGGCGACCTCGGGGACTGGCCGGCAGAGATGCGCACCTATCCCCTCATGCACACGGTGGCGGGCACACCTCCCCAGAGCAAAGCTGATTTTACCGGCACCTTCAGGGTCGGTTATGAGGTCTCTGCAAACGCGCTTTATATAGCTGTAGAAGTGCGGGATGAATCCATAGTGACCAAGCCGGACGAATGGCATATCTGGAATTCCCAGGACGGCTGCCAGGTCTTGGTGGACTGGGAGCACGGCGCACTGGCGCGGCTGGCGCAGTACACGGTCTACGGCGACTTGGGGCGGGCCTATGCAGGCAGTGGGGTTGTGGAGCTGGCAGCCAGGGAGGAGGTGCACCTCGGGGTGCGGCGGTGCCTGGGGGTCCATCGGTACGAGTGGCGGATCGATATGGGCGCTTGAGCGGCGGGACGCTGCAACTCCGACCGGGCATGGTGCTGGGATTGGGGGTGGCGGCCAGCGATGTGGATGTGGATAGCTCTGTGTCTTGGCTGGGGCAGCGTGGTGGCCAACCCTTTCGCTCCCTTGGATGATCTTGGGGATGTCGTGCTGGTGGAGAGCGAGGCCGCAGTGGGGCGGGTGGAAGGGAGGTTGGTGTGGGAGGACACCGGCGAGGCTGCCAGGTACGGAGGTGTGCGGTTGGAGCAGCCGGGCATGCAGGTGGTGGTGCGCACCGACCGCACTGGTCGATACGGGGTGGAGGTGCCGGCGGGTCGCTATCACCTAGCCCCCTGGATCGGCGGGGAAAAACAAGAGGTGGAGGTGAAGCCGGGCAGCGCAGCCGAGGCCAGCGCGAGGGTCAGGTCTCCCGAAGGGAAGGTGGTTCGGGCAGGGGAAGGCAGGAGGAAGAAGATGGGTCCGCGGGTACATCGGGGGTCGTGGACTACCTGGGAGACCCAGGATGGCCTGCCCTCGTACGTGCGCGCCCTGGCCCAGGACCAGCGGGGGAATATGTGGTTTGCCCATGGGGTAAAAGGGGTCAGCTACTGCGACGGCGAGCACTGCGCCGAACTCGCGGCTGAGGACGGCCTGCCAGCGCACAAAATACTGGCCCTGCATGCAGATCAGCAGGGGAGGTGTGGCTGGGCACTGAGGGAGGCGGGGTGAGTTGCTACGACGGAGCGCGCTTTACCACCTACACTGCCGAGGATGGGCTGGGCAACAATACCGTACAGGCCATCGGCGTGGACCATAGAGGCGAGGTGTGGTTCGGCACTTGGGGAGGTGGGGTCAGCTCTTATACCGGGGCGCGCTTTGCCAACCTGACTGTGGCCGAAGGCCTGGCCGGGAATAACGCCTGGGCCACAGGCGAGGATGGGTAGGGCAATCTGTGGTTCGCCCTGCGGGACGGCGGGGTGAGTCGCTGTGAGGGCAAGGTGTTTACCACCTTCACCCCCAAGGAAGGCCTGGCGCACACCTGCATACGCTCTCTGCTCATCGATCACCAGGGGGTGTTGTGGTTCGGCAGCGAAAAGAAAGGAGTGAGTCGGTACGACGGGAAAAAACGGCAGACCTTCACCAGCGCCGATGGGCTGGTCAATGATGATGTATTGCCCATCGCCGAAGACCACCAGGGGAATGTGTGGTTCGGCACCGAGAAGGGGGGCGTGAGTCGGTTTGATGGGCAGAGTTTTGTCAACTTCACCACTGCCAATGGGTTGCCGGATAACAATGTTTCTGCGCTGCTGGTCGATAGGGGCGGCGTGGTGTGGGTGGGGACGGACAAGGGCATCTGGCGGTACGACGGAGATGGTTTCACCACCCTCGGCGAGCAAGAAGGGCTACCAACCGGCGGTGTGCTCAGCCTGTTGGAGGATCATCAAGGTCTGGTATGGGCCGGCGGGGTAAGTAGTCTGAGCCAGTGGGATGGGACCCGTTTTAGCCGCCATTTCACCGCTGAGGACGGCATGGCCGAAGGCCCGGTGCGGTGCTTGTGGGAGGACCGAGAAGGCCGGCTGTGGATCGGTTGTGATGGCGGTGGAGTGGGGGTGTTCGACGGCCAGGTATTCCAGCGTTTGGGTCGGCGCGATGGCCTGGCCCACGACGTAGTCAACGATATCTTCCAGGATCGCCACGGGGATCTGTGGTTTGCCACCCATGGTGGGGTCTCCTGGTACCGTCCTGGCCACACCCTGCCGCTAGTTTTCCTGAAGGACGTGGTTGCGGACCGCCCGTACGGGCCGGTTGAAGCTGTGGAACTGCCCTCCTCCCAAGATTATCTGGCCTTTGAATTTTGTTCTGTCAGCTTCAGGGCTGCTGACGAATTGGTCTACTGTTATCCACTAGAGGGTTATGACCGCGAGTGGTGCACCACCCGCAGCCTCAAGGCCGAGTACCGCGATTTGCCAGTTGGGGAATATGTGTTCCAGGTGCAGGCGGTCGATCAGGACCTGAATTACTCAGCGTTGCCAGCCAGGGATCCCCGAGGTCCTTCGATCGACAACGGTCTCCGATTCACGCGTGGTGGGGGCTTTGGCAATACGGACGGGGGAGTAGCAATCCCAAACTCATCGCTTCGCCTGCCTACCCTTCATGACCAGATTAATACTCAGAACGGTGCCCGATTGGTGAGGATCAAGTAACCTGTAACGCTGCGCAGAAATGTTTGGTGAACCCGCCGCGGGGCAGGGCCGGCGAATGAGGCCACGCTGGTCCCCTGCCCTGCGGCACCTATTTACCCGCCTGCTACCGCCTTCTCCAATACCTCCTGCAGGTAGGCGTTCATACTGAGGCGGTGGCGGGCGGCTTCTAGGGCGACCCGGCGATGCAGGTCGGGGTTGGTGCGGAGGATCAGCTTTCCGGAGAAAGGCTTCTCCGGCGATCTGCCCTGCTCCTGGCAAAAGGCCAGGTACTCCTCGACAGACTTGCGCATCTCTTGGCGCAATTCTTTTATGGAGGAACCGTAGAAGGAGATCACATCGTTGGTATTGACCACTGTTCCGTGGAAGGTTTCGCGCTCGGGGTCGAATTCAAACACCCCCATATAGCCTTTGTACTCGATCATGGTCTCACTCCCGCGTTTTCCAAAAATCTGCGCAGATCCCTCACCGCGCCTTTGTCCATATCTGGACTGGGGTGGGGGCGATGAAATACCGCTACACGGTCATTGAGCAACACGGCTACTCTTGAGCCGGCGCGTTCGCTGAGGGTCGCTCCCAAGGCCTTCAACAGCGTTTCGACCTCTCGCCAGCGGATGGTGCCGGATATCGGCTGGGCAAAGATCGCTTCGAGGGTCTTGTGGCGGCTTTTATTCATACTTTATATGATAGCACCATGTGATAGCCCTGGCAACTCATAGAGGCAGCTTTCTAGAGAGCTTCTCCATGCCCCTCCCCCCCTCCCTCATCCTCATCGCCGACGACAACGCCGACAGCGCCAGCCTGGTGCGGCAGCTTTTGGAGCAGGCCGGGTACCGCACCGCCATGGCGCGCGATGGGGAGGAGGCGCTGCGGCAGGTGGAAGTGTTGCAGCCGGATCTGCTCAAGAAGATGCACCGCTACGGCATCGGCTGATCAGCGTTTCTTCCCCCTGACGATCCCCTCCGCCACCATCTTCTCAAACGCCCGCAGCTCCTTTGCCCCGTCCAGCACCCCGATCTCCAGGTGGAAGTGACGCACCTCGCCGGGCTGGATATGTTGGAGATAGCCGTGTTTGCGGTTCCAGGCCCGGCCCAGCATGGAGCAGTTGCCCGGCTCGATGCCCATGATGTAGGTGCCCCGCTGGAAATGCTGCCAGTGGTTGAGGATGGGGATCTCTGTGCGCGGGAATTTCCAGTACAGGCCCAGGCCCAGCCGGTCGTTAAGCAGACCCACGTGGACGTTGCCCTCCCGGTCGGCCAGGGGGCGGTGCACAAAGACGTTGTCGTGGGCCTTTTTTTGTGGGGCGCCCACCACGCTGTAGGCTTCGGGGCCTACCTCTTCGTCCTTGAGCCATTCGGTGGTGCGGGCGCTGTGGACGATCACCCGGGTGCCTCGGTCGAGCAGGGGAAAGCCGGGGTTACAGTGGTACACGAACATCAGAGGGGAGCGGTCGACGCCCAGGTTTTCGATGCGGTCGTGGATGGTGAAGCGCCGTTCGCCGAGGTTCATCCTGATCTCGCGGGTCAGCTCCAGAAAGGTGCCAAAGACCACGGCCTCGCGCATCTTGCCGCGGATGCGGATCACGTAATCCTCGCCCTCCCAGTTGGCATCGGCCACCACGTTTTTGGCCGGGATAAAGGAGAGCCGGCCGTGCAGGCCCAGCTCCTGGTTCTCCTCCAGAGGGTCAACCTCGGGGTGGCCGGTGAAGCTCATGCCGCAGCTGAGCACCAGGCCGGCGTAGAAACCGCGCATCCAGCCGTACCCCTGGGGCTCGTAGAAGGCCGGGCCCACGTCGCCGGTGTTGCCCCGGAAACACAGGGACATGCCCTTGTAGTGGGCCGAGGCGATGTCGAGGGCACGGCCCGGCAGCACTGAAAAACACAGTCCCGAGGCGTTGAATACCTCGATGAGGCCGGCGCCGCGTTCGTTGCCCTCCACCAGTTCGGCACGGCGGGTGCCGGCTACCTGACTCATATCGCCCACCAGTTCGCGCACCTGCTGGGGGGTATAATTCCTGCCAAAAAGTAGGGGCATGGTCGTCCTCCTGGTGAGGGGGTCGCTGATTTTTTGCGCCATAATGGAGGGGAAGATAAAAGGTTGCAGCACAGCGCACAAGCCATCGTTTGACCTGGGAGCGGGGATTCCGTAGCATATTCCGTCGGCGCCGCGCAAAAGCACGGCGTCCTGACAGGCGCTTACCTGGGGGGATTTTTCTCGGGGACATTATGCTATAAATTATCTTGGTTGATGACCGGCGGGTTGCAGCATCTTGTATCTTGTGCCTTCACAGAAGAGACCAATGAAAAAGCTGATCGACATCAAACACCTGGACGTAGGGATGTTTCTCGAGGCGGACGTGGTCCGCGAAGAGAAGGATGGGGAGGAGCGCGCTTCCTGGTACCGCTCAACGGCATCCAGGCTGGCCAGAGTACCAAGCGGGCTCGGTTGACCGTGAGCATGCACGAGCGGGTCGAAAGGGATGCGGGCTTTCTGCTGTCCTCGTCGGCCTTTATCGACCGGTTCCGCGAGCTGGGGTATAGCACCGTCTCCATCGACACCGACAAGGGTAAGGACCTGCCCGAGACGGTCAAACCGCTCACCGACCCCACCCGGCCCCCTCCACCCCCGGGCCGCCTGGTCCACTTCGACGAAGAGATCGAACGGGCCACAGAGGCGCGGGCGCAGACCACCGATACCCTCAAGACCGCCCTGGAGGACGTGGCGTCGGGCAGGGGGGTGGACGCGGCGGCGCTGGCGGGGGCCAGCGAGGTGATCACCGAGAGCATCCTGCGCAACATGGACGCCATGGTCAGCCTCACCCGCATCAAGGCGCACGACGCCTACACCGCCATCCACTGCATGAACGTGTGTACCCCTGGTGGTGGCCATGGCCAATGGCCAGGGGCTGAACCGCAGCATCCTCAACATGATCACCACCGCCGCCCTCTTACACGACGTGGGTAAGACCAGGGTGCCGCTGGAGATCCTCAACAAGCCGGGGCGTTTCGAGCCGCATGAGCTGCAGGAGATGCGCAAACACGCCACCTTCAGCGGCGACATCATGCGCGAGGAGGGCGGTTTCCCCGACGAGGCCATTGCCATTGCCACCCAGCACCACGAGATGATGAACGGCAGCGGCTATCCCCTCGGCCTGAAGGGGGACGAGATCCATCCCTATGCCCGTATGACTGCGGTGGCCGACGTGTACGACGCGCTCACCGCCAAGCGGGTGTACAAACCGGGTATGCCCATGTACCAGGCCCTGCTGCGCATCATGAAAAACCGCGTCACCGAGTTCGACGACCAGGTGGTCGATGCCTTCATCAAGGTGCTGGGGCTCTACCCGGTGGGCAGCCTGGTGGAGATGAACACCAAGGAGCAGGCCATCGTTGCCGAGCCCAATCCGCTGGACTCCCGCAAGCCCAAGGTGGCGCTGCTGACCATGCCCAATCAGAAGCCCCGCGCCGTGCCCCTGGTTATCAGTCTGATCAAACGCTCTGAAGCCGACGGCCGGGAAATCACCAAGGTGCTGGACCCCGAAAGCTTCGACGTGGACGTGGAGGAGTTGATGAAAGAGGTGAAGGAGCGGGGCGAGGCCACCGAGAGAAGACGGCGGTGAGCGCAGAGGTCCTGCTGCTGAGCGCCACCGCCTTCGAGCAGGACTTTTTAGCAGCGCATCTAGGCGAAAAAGTGGAGCAGCAGGTGGCGGGACGCCGCTGGCAGCGGGGGCGGCTGGCTGGCAGGGAAATTCTGATGGTTGAGGGGGGCATCGGCGCGGTGAACACCGCCCATGCCCTCACTTGCGTTTTACAGGTACACCAGCCGGCCCTGGTGCTGCAAGCCGGGGTCGGAGGCGCGTACCCGGCTGCCGGCCTGGGCATCGGGGACGTGGCCCTGGCCAGCGAAGAGAACTACGGAGACCTGGGTGTGCGCACCCCTGCCGGCTGGCAATCGGCTGAACTGATCGGCATTCCCATCCTGCAACAGGATGTATCATATTTCAACCGTTTCCCCCTCGATCCAGAGCAAGTTGCCCGCGCCATGCAGATCCTGCAGGATGGCAGTTGGGATGGGGGCTGTCCCGCGCTGCGCAGTGGTCCCTTTGTCACCGTGCAGGAGTGCAGCGGCCTGGCCAGCCTGGGGGAGGAACGGAGGGTCCGTTTTTCCGGGCTGTGCGAAAACATGGAAGGGGCGGCGGCGGCGCATCTGTGCCGGCTCTACCGGGTTCCCTTTCTCGAGGTGCGCGGCATCAGCAACCTGGTGGAAGACCGCCGCCGGGAGGGCTGGGACCTGCCCCTGGCCAGTCGCCGCGCTCAGGAAGCGGCCTTGGCGCTGATAAAAGAATTATTGTAGGGGCGACGGCCGTTCACCCCTACGTGGAGATCTTGTGTATGCCTGTTCTTTCCCTATGTTTCTCGCCCTGCCCCAACGACACCTTTGTCTTCGGCGCCCTGGCACAGCAGTTGATCCCCGGGGCCCCGGCCTTTGCCGAGCGGTTGGAGGACATCGAGACCCTCAACCAGTTGGCCCTCGGTGGGCAGTTGGACGTGGCCAAGGTCTCCTTCCACGCGCTGGGACATCTGCGCCGGGAATACTGTCTGTTACACGCTGGGGGGGCCCTGGGCCGGGGTTGCGGCCCGCTGGTGGTGGCGCGCGAAGCGGTGGTGCCGACCGATCTGCACACCCTGAAAATCGCTGTGCCAGGGCGGCTGACCACCGCGGTGCTGCTGCTCAGGCTCTTCGACCCGCGCATCGGGGCCGGCCCGCAGGAGTTGGTGGTGATGCCCTTCCACCGGATCATGGAGGCCACCCGTGCGGGCGAGGTAGACGCCGGCCTGATCATCCACGAAAGCCGTTTCACCTATCCCCAGTACGGCCTGCGCCAGGTGATGGACCTGGGGGTCTGGTGGGAGGAGGAGACGGGCCATCCCATTCCCCTGGGCGGGATCGTCGCGCGGCGGGCGTTGGGGCCGGAGTTGATCGGCGCGGTGGACCGCAGTCTGCGGGCCAGCGTCGAATACGCCCACGCCCATCCAGAAAAGGTGCACGACTATGTGGCGCGGCATGCTCAGGAACTGGACCCGGTGGTGACCCAGGCCCACATCGACCTGTACGTAAACGAATACACCCTCGACTACGGGCCGGAGGGCGAGGTGGCCATCGGGGAGTTGCTGGCGCGGGCGGCCTGGGCTGGTGTGGTGCCGCAGGCCGGCGTGCCTTTGTTCAGTTAACTAGGAGCTGGAAAGATGAAACTGCTGCAATTCGCCGATTCGCAAAGCGGAGCACATGTGGGCCTGGTCGCCGGGGGGGAAGTGGTGGACCTGAGCCAGGGGTCGGGCGCGCCGCGCACCTTGTTTGAGATCTATTACAATTGTGGTGGGGACGAGGTGGGACTGGAGGAGGCGGTGCGCCGGCTGGAGCGGGGTGCCTCTGGCGCACGCCGGCTGGATCTGGAGATCCTGATGGCCAACCGCGACCCGGGCAAGCCCCACCTGGTCAAGCCGGTGAGCGGTCCGCCTGGGGAACCCCACGCCCTGCGCATCTGGCTGGCTGGGGTGACACACGGCGACAGCGCCAGACTGCGCGAGATCGAGGCCAAACAGGCCACCGGCGATGCGGTCAATGTGTACGAGCAGAAGTACCGCGAGTGCGCCGCAGGCGGCCGGCCCGAGTTGTTCTCCAAGGGGGACCCGGATGCGGTGGTAGGCCACGGCCAGGTGCTGACCCGGCCGGCGGACACCCAGCGCCTGGTCCCCGAGACCGAATTGGTTTCGGTGTACGGTCTGAATCGGAAGGGGCAACTCGAAAGGCTGGGGTATACCGGGGGCAACGACGCCACCGACAACGGTATCGAGGCAGCCAACCCCCTCAACCTGCCCCAGGCCAAGAACTGGGCGGTCGGTTGCGCCAGCTTTGGGCCGGTGCTGGTGAGCGCCGGAGACTACGACGATACCGAGGTGACTGTTTCCTGCGAGATCTTGCGCGAGGGCAAAAGAGCGGGTTTCAAGGAAGGCAAGACCGGTCAGGGCCAGCTGAACATGCCCGACAAACTCTTCCACCTGGAGCGTTCTCTCTTCAGCCGGCTACCCCTGCCGGCCAGGCATCTGCTGGTGTTCTACTGGGGCACGCCCATTGTCTTCGCCGACAAGGATCTGGCCGGCGGCCTACAGGTGGGGGATGTGGTGCGGATGAATTTTTCGGGTGGGATTGGGGTGTTGGAGAACCCGGTGGTGGCGCTGCCGGATATCGGGCAGTTGGCGGGATTAAAAAGCTAAAAACCACCCCGGAGAAGGAGCAGACCAGGTATGCAGATCGCGGTGATCGGCGCGGGCAATATGGGTTGTCTGTACGGGGCTAATCTCGCCAGGGCCGGTGCGCAGGTCACGTTGGTCGACCCCTGGGAGGAACATATCCACCAGCTCCAGCAACACGGGTTGCAGATGGATGGTCTGCACGGGGAGTTCATCGTCCCGGTGGGGGCCACCACCGACCCGGCCACCATCGCCGGTCAGGCGGATCTGGCGCTGATCCTGGTGGGCACCTATGCCAGGGATGCTGCGGCTGAAGCGGCCCGCACGGTGCTCAAGCCGGAAGGATACGCCCTGACCTTGCAGAATGGCGTGGGCAATGTCGAGGTTTTGCAGGAAGCCCTAGGGGTGACACGGGCCATGGCAGGGCTGACCTTTCACAGCGCCGATCTGCGCGGCCCGGGGGCGGTGACCCACACCAACGAGGGCCACACCTACCTGGGCGAACTGGACCGGTCGCACACCCCGCGCCTGGAGGCACTGGTGGCGCTGATGGAAAAGGCCGGCATGAACCCAGTGTTGGAAGCGGACATCCTGGCGACGATCTGGGGCAAACTGGTGCTCAACTGCGGCATCAACGCGCTGTGCGCGATCACCGATCTGCGGCCGGGCCATCTGCGCGAGGTACCGGAACTGGACGAGTTTCAAACGCGGATCATCGCCGAGGTAGTAGCCCTGGCTAGGGCCAAGGGGATCCAGTTGTCCAACCCGGAGCCGCTGCAGGAGATCAAGGAATACAGCGCCAAAAAATTTCACCGGGTATCCATGCTCCAGCACCTGGCGCGGGGCCGGCAGACCGAGATCGACTCGCTCAACGGGTACGTGGCGCGGGAGAGCAAAAAGCTGGGGCTGCCCAGTCCCTACAACGAATCACTGACCAGCCTGATCAAGGGCCGGCAGTACCGGCCGGTCGGCGAGCGCCAGCACAATCCCCACTGAAGTTGGGGGTTACCCTCGCCAGGCCGCCCAGGCCAGGCAGAGCCAGCCGGCCATGAAGGCCAGGCCGCCCAGGGGGGTGATGGCGCCCAACCAGCGGGTGTCGGTGAGACTCAGGACATAGAGGCTGCCGCAGAAGAGTAGGGTGCCGCCGACAAAACACCAGCCCGCAGCGCTGGTCCAGGGGCCTGGCCAGCGGGTGCAGGCCCAGGCCGTGGCCAGCAGGGCCAGGGCGTGGAACATGTGGTAGCGGGCCCCCACCTCGAAGATGGCCAGCATTTCCGGGTTGAGGCGCTCTTTGAGGGCGTGGCCGCCAAAGGCGCCGGCCGCCACCGCCAGGAACCCCGAAATCCCCCCCAGGATCAGGAAAGTTCTCTCCATTAGGTGAGCCCTTTCTGGCGCAGATAAGCCGCCGAGGCGTCGAGTTGCGCCAGCTCGTACGCCGCCCGTGATTGGGCGCTTTCGCCCCGCTCGTGAGGGGTGCGCCAGTCTTCCTCAGAGGAGCGGGCTGCCTGATGTAAAACGCGGAGGGCATTGACGGCCTCGGCCAGGGGCCGGGGCGGGTACGTGGCCCAGTAGTCCTCTTCGAGGATGCGGATGTGGCGGGCTACCGAGGCGCCCAGCTCGACGCAGCCCTGGACTTGGGGAGCGCCTGCGTCGAAGGCGGCGATCAGAGCCGGCCAGTCCACCACGCCTTGGCCCAGGGCGCAGCGTTTGAGGCGGTACCCGAAGGGGGTGGGGTGTACGGTGTAGTCCTTGAGGTGCACATGTTTGAGGAAGGGCATGATCCTGGAGGCAAAGGCCATCGGGGTTTCGCCCACTGATAGGGCGTTGCCGCAATCCATGGTCACGCCCAGGCTGGGGTTGTCAACCTGCTCGCAGAGCCAGCATAGTTCCCAGGAGCAGATATCCTGGTGGTTCTCGATGCCCACAGCGATACCGTGGTCCTCGGCCAGGGGCATGATCGCTTTGAGGGGGCGCACCAGGTTTTCCAGGTATGTTTTCCACCCCTCGTACCCGTACTGGCGGCGGTCCCCTTCCAGCAGGTTGCTGATGGTGGTGCGCACCACGCGCACGTTTAACTGGCCGGCGATTTCCAGGGCCTGGCGCAGGGGGGAGATGTCCTGGGCGTAGTCGTGGCCGCCGGTGTCGAGGACCAGGCCCAGGCCGCGGTCAGCGAGAGCGGCGGCGAAGTCCTTCAACTGGGCAGGGGACTGGCCGGCGAAAAACTGCGGGGAGCACTCGATGCTGTGCAGGCCCCACCGGAGGGCCAGTTGGGCCAGGCCTTCGGCGGTGTGGGGGTCGGGCTTGAGGCCGGCTTCCCGGTGGGAACCGGTGAAACTCCAGGCGCAGAGGCCGATCTTCATAGAGCCTCCAGAGGCACGTCGCGTTCCTCGCCGGTTTTCAGATTCTTGACCCGCACCTTGCCGGCGGCCCACTCGTCGGGGGCCAGGAATACCAGGCGGGAGGCGCCCCGGGCATCGGCGTGTTTGAAGGCCCACTTGAGTTTGCGGTCTTCGAGGATCAGGTCCACGGAGCGGCCTTGCTGGCGCAGGTGATTGGCCACTTGCATGGCGGGGCTGCGCAGGGAGGGGTCGAAGGCAAAGACCACGTCGTCGAGGTGTTCGGGCAGGACGGGCAGCAGGCCTTTGTCCTTGAGCAACTCGACGATCACCGCATCGCCAAGGCCCAGGCCGCAGGCGGGGATGTCCTCGCCGCCAAAGGTGGAGAGCAGGCGATCGTAGCGGCCACCGCCGCAGAGGGCCCGCAGGGAGGCACCCCGGTCAAAGGCTTCGAAGACGGTTCCGGTGTAGTAGGCCAGACCGCGCACCAGGCTGGCGTCGAAGCGCAGCCACTCGTCAAAGCCGTACTCGCCGGCCAGGGCGAAGAGCTGGCGCAGCTCGCTCACCCCCTCGTGGTCCTGGCCCACCACTTGGGCCACGGCATCGAGTTCGGCGAAGGAAAAGAGTTCGGCGACGCGGTCCATCAGGCCGGGGTCCAGGCCCAGGGCTTTTACTTCCTCTTTGACCACTTCGGGGGGTACCTTCTCCAATTTGTCCACCAGGATGCAGACCTGGGCGAAGTGCTCGGGGGGCACCGCCAGTTTTTCCAGGGCGGTTTGTAAGATTTTGCGGTTGGAGATCTTGATCCCGACCTCCGCCGGCCCCAGGCCTACGCGCTTGAAGAAGGTGGTGAGGGCGCTGAGCAATTCGGCCTCGGCGTTAACGCCGGCCACCCCAAAGATATCCAGGTTCCACTGGTAGTGTTCGCGGCGCCGGCCCCTGGTCATGCGCTCGTAGCGCCAGCACTGGGGAATGCTGAACCACTTGATGGGCAGGGCCAGGGATTTGCCGCGCTGGAGCACCATCCGGGCCAGGGAGGGGGTCATCTCCGGGCGCAGGGCCAGCTTGCGGCCGGACTTGTCCTCGAAGGCATAGAGCTGCTGGACGATCTCCTCGCCGGCCTTGCGGGTGTAGAGTTCGGCGGACTCGACCACTGGGGCGTCGTATTCGGCAAAGGCGTAGAGGCGGGCCACCTCGCGGAAGTGGCCGAAGAGCCAGTGTTGCAGCCGCAAATCCTCGGGAAAGAAGTCGCGTGTGCCGCGCGGGGGGGCCAGATCCATGGTCAGTTCACCAGTTGGTAAAGGAACCGTCGGCGCGCCGCAGTTGCGGGCCGGTGAGCCACTTGAACTCAGTATGGATAGCAGCCTTCTCGTCGAACTCCACGCCCAAGCCAGGGCGATTGGGAGGTAACAGATAACCTGCCTCGTAGGGCACCTGCACCGGGAAGAGATCCTGCATCACCGTATGACCGACCAGGCCCGCCTCTTGCACCGCAAAGTTGTCGCAGGCCAGGTCCAGGTGCAAACAGGCCGCTGCCGAGACCGGGCCCAGGGGATTGTGCGGCACGATCTTGATGTAGTGGGTCTCGCACCAGTTGGCCACCTTGCGGGCCTCGGTGAGGCCGCCGACGATACACAAGTCGATGCGGGCGTAATCGAGCAATTCCTCCTCGATCATCTGGCGGAACTCCCACTTGGTGGCGTAGTGTTCACCCACGGCCAGGGGGGAGCTGACGTGCTGGCGCACCTGCCGGTAACTCTGGGGATTCTCGCAGCGCAGCGGGTCCTCGATGAAGAAGGGGTCGTACTGCTCCAACTCGCGGCCTAGGCGGATGGTGTCGGGCGGATCGAGGCGGGTGTGTACGTCGATGCAGATCTCGACCTCTGGGCCCACGGCCTGGCGCACGGCGGCGAAGTGGGCGATGGAGTCGCGCACCGCAACCCGCGGCTCTAGAATTCCCTCGCGGTCGTTGACCGACAGGCGCAGGTACTGCCAGCCGGCCTCGACCCGCTCGCGGGCCTGGCGGGCGGTGTCCTGGGGGTTTTTGCCGCCGATGCCGGTGTAACAAACCACCTTGTCGCGCATCTTACCGCCCAGCAGCATATGCACCGGCTGGCCCAGGGCCTTGCCCTTGATATCCCACAGGGCCAGGTCGATGGCGCTCTGGGCCGCCATGTTGATGCGACCGCCGGGGAAAAAGTCGCCCCGGAAGAGCTTCTGCCAGATCCACTCGATGTTGAGCGGGTCTTCGCCCAGCAGGTGGTGGGTCATGTGCTGGATGGCCCCGATCCCGGCCTGCTCCTTCCAGGTGATACCGAACTCCCCCATGCCATACAGGCCCTCGTCGGTCTCGACCTTGACGAAGAGATAGTTGCGGGAGCCCCAGAAGATGGGGAAGGTTTTCACGGCAGTGATCTTCATGGCAGCGCTCCTCAGCTTGTTGGGGTCATAATATCCGAAACCGGTGCAAAAAAGACAAAGCTCAGCCCACTTCCCCGGCCACCACCGCCAGCAGGCCCAGCAGCATGCCCCACTTGAGGCGGGAACTTAGCTGGGCGCCGGGCATGGCGGCCCGGTCGTGGAGCAGGCGCCAGGAGGTCCACAAGAGCAAGGCATCTACACCCAACACCGGCACCAAGTAGGGCCAGCCGTAGATCCCCCCCAGCCAGGGCCACCAGGTGAAGACGGCCAGCACCAGCAGCAGACCGGCTGCCAGGGCAGCGGCGAAGGGCGCCCCGGTGCGCAGGGGCAGGGTGCGGGCGCCCTGGGCGCGGTCCCCTTCCACATCTTCGAGGTCCTTGATTATTTCTCGGCCAAGGTGGAAGAGGAAGGCGAACCCGGCCGGAATCCAGGCGCGGCCAAGCTGGCCGGCGGCCAGCGCGCCAAAGGGGAAGGCGGCGGCGGCCAGGGCGCTGACCAGCAGATTGCCCCACAGGGCAGTGCGTTTGAGCCACAGGTCGTAGAGGGCCAGCGCCGCGGTCACCAGGAGCGCCATCCCGCCCAGGGCGGGTCTTTGCCACCAGGCGATGCCAATTCCGGCCAGGGCCAGCACTACACTCTGGACCAGGGCGGTGCGGCGGCTCAGGTGGCCGGCGGGCAGGGGGCGCTGGGGGCGGTTGATGCGGTCGATTTCTAGATCCGCCACATCATTGAGTCCATTGCCGGCCCCGGCGAGCAGCGCGGCGGCCAGGGCCGCCCACCAGACCTCGGGTGGGAGCAGGTGGAGGCCGGCGGCAAAGGCACCCACGCCTACAGAGAAGGCGGTGATCAGGCAGTTAAGGGGCCGGGGGAGGAGTATCTGTCCCTTTAGTGCCCGCAGTGAGGAGGCAGAGGTATTCATGGGCCTAACTAGATAAAAAGTAATTAATTTATGCAAATTTATCTTGACAGGGCTCCAGCCGGATATTACCGTAAATGCAAAAATACACAAAAAGATTTGGGAGGTATCTCCTTGTCTACTATCACCAAAAAAGAACTCGCGCTCCTCGTCAGCCAAAGCACGGGATTCAAGAAGAACCTGACGGCACAGATGGTCGACAGCCTCTTCATCGCCATGCGCGACAATCTGATCGAAGGCGAGCGCATCGAGATCAGGGGTTTCGGCGTCTTTCAGGTCAAGGACACCCGTCCCAAACCTGCGGCCCGCAATCCGCGCACCTGCGAGGTGATCTATGTCCCTGCCCGCCGCAAGAGCCACTTCAAGCCAGGCCGCCTGCTGAAGGAAGCCCTCCACCAAGTGCGCCCGGACGCCGGCCAGGGACAGGCCGGGGAGGCCGGTGACGCCCAGGCTTAGGCGGGCAGCGATCTGGTTGCTGCTGGGCGGCCTCTGGCTGCTTAGATCCGAGGCAGGGGCTCAATTACTCATCGGTGCCCGCTGGTCGTCGCCGGCCCAACTAGCGGATCTGAAGCCGCTTCAGGTCCGCTATATCGCCTCCCACTTGGTCCTGGTGCAGGGGGACGAAGGCACTGTCCGGCAGCTGGAGCACTGGGGCTTGTCCCTGGTTTTCAGCGACCATCTCCTCCCGGGGGAGGCGTATTTTATCGCCGACCACCTCGATCTGCCCCTTGCCCGTCGAACCTCTCTGGTGTATCGCGATCCCTCCGGTTGGGCGCTGTTGCGCCTGCCCTCTGCGGGGTTGAGTGAGGCGCTCGAGTACCATCACTTCCTCTGGCCCCTGCCCGAAGAGTACAGCCTGCGCGGTTGGCAGCCGGCGCGGGCCAAACCCGCTGCTACCCACGCGCTGACCCTCGCCCATCTGATTGGCGCGGTGGATGAGCAACGACTGCGCGCCCATGTGGAGAGCCTGGTCCTCGTGGACCCGGCGCTGGGCAGCGCCGACCCCAGTAACTGGCGCACCCGGTACGCCCGCCGGCCCGAAACCTACGCCAGCACCCAGTATATCCGCGACCAACTAGCATCTTCCCTGGGCGAAGGGGCGGTTTTTGTCGAGCCCTTCCGGATCAGCGAGGGGGATTCGACCATGTACAACGTGGTCGGAAATCTCTACGGTACCGCTCCCGATGCCGGCTACTACGTGGTCTGCGCCCATTACGACGCCATCGGGGTGCGCACCCGGGGCGGATGGGATTGGCGCACCGACCCGGCTCCCGGAGCTGACGACAACGCCACAGGTGTGGCCCTGGTGCTGGAGTGCGCCCGGGTTCTGGCCGAGCAACACTTTCCCTGGTCCATCCGTTTCGTGGCCTTTTCGGGGGAGGAGTTGGGGCTGTGGGGCAGCAAGGCCTACGCCACCCAGGCGGTGGAGCGGGACGAGCGCATCCTCGGGGTGCTCAACTTCGATATGATCGGCTTCAACGACCTGAGCCAGCGCCTCGAACTGGTCACCAATCCGGCCTCGCGCTGGCTGGTGGAGCAGATGCGCCAGAGCAACCGGCGCTACGGTATCGGCCTCAAGGTGGAGGTGCTGGAGGACGAGTTCGCCGGGCTCAGCGACCACGCCCCTTTCTGGGCCCGGGGTTTTGACGCGATCCTGGGCATCGAAAATTACCTGCCCACCGATCCGGACACCTATGGGGTGCGCAACGGCGACTACCGCATCAACACCCAGTACCACTCGGTGCTGGATTTGCCAGACAGCGTCAACTACGAGTTGGTCAAGCGCGTCACCCAGTTGACCGTGGCCACCCTGGGCCAGTACGGGCTGGAGGAGGGCCTGCCCGACCTGGCAGTGTTCACCGGGGACCTGCGCAGCGATGGCGGTGACGACCTGGTGGTGCGGATCAGCAACCTGGGGTTGGGGCCAGTGGTAGATCCCTACCGGGTGCGGGTGCAGCGCTGCCGGGCTGATTCGACCGGGTGCGCGGTAGTCTACGACCAGCTGCAGGTGGAGTCCCTGGCCGCCGGTGATGTGGTGGATCTGAAGATTCCCTGGGACCGTTTCGGGGAGGTGGTGTTCCTGATCGAGGCAGACCCCGATAGTCAGGTGGTGGAGGCGGACGAGGCGGATAATCGGGCGTTCCAGCATGCGCGCCTGGTGCCGCATCAGGACATTGTGGTCTTCCCCAATCCCTTCCGGGTGGGACAGGATCAGTACGTGTCCTTCAGTGGGCTGCCGCGGCGAGCCCTGGTGCGGATCACCACCCTTCAGGGAGAGCCGGTATGGAGCGGCGCCGAGGACCGCAAGAATCAGGAGAAAGCGGTGCTGGATTTTGAGGTGCGTTGGCGCGGCGATAACGAGGATGGCAACGAGGTGGGCAGTGGGGTGTACGCCTACACCATCACCGACGTCCAGGGTAAGGTGCTGCGGCGGGACAAGGTCGCCGTGGTGCGCTAGGCCTCCTTCAGCAACGCCCGCATCTTCTCCCGCCAGTTTTCCGGATAGTGCAGTTTTCCCTCCAGCCGGAAATCGGCCACCAGTTCCCTCAAGAGTTGAATCCTCGTTTCCCGGTCTGGGTTTTCTTTTAGATGAGTGCGGACCTGGGCTAGCTGCTCCAGGTATTCGACAAATTCCCCGTCGAAGAGGGCTTCCAGATTGCGACGCAGGCGACCGGCCAGGGCCGGACTGGCGCCGCTGGTGCTGATGCTCAGGCGCAGAGGGCCGGGGTGGACTAGGGCGGCCATGCCCAGGTTGGAGCACTCGGGACGGTCGTAGGTGTTGATCAGCAGCCCGCGTTCCCGGGCCAGGACAAAGACCTGCTGGCCCAGGTCCGGATCAGACACGGTATTGAGCACTAGCCAGACCCCGTCCAGGTCTGCCGGCGCCCAGCGCCGCACCTGGTGGAGAAAACGCCCAGCCCATGCCTGTAACTGCGGGCACAGGGTGGGACTGACCACGATGAGGCGGGCACCGGCCTCCAGCAGGCGGCCGGCTTTGTCGGCGGCTTCGGCGCCACCGCCGATGATCAGGCAGGGCTGGTCGAGCACATCCAGGCCCACCTGGAAATAGGGGTTGGCGGCCCGGTTCATCCGTAGCGGTGGAGCTGGCTGACCATATGTCCCAGTTCGGGCAGAATGAGTTTTTCCATCGCCAGTCTCACCGCCCCCGTGGAGCCGGGCAGGGAGAAGAGGACGCGGCCCTGATAGGCGCCGGCCACCGCCCGCGAGAGCATGGCCCCGGAGCCGATCTCCTGGTAAGAGAGAAAACGGAACAGTTCCCCGAACCCGTCGAGGCGTTTTTCCAGCAGCGGGGCCACCGTGTCGTAGGTGTGGTCGCGGGGGGCGATGCCGGTGCCGCCGTTGAGGATGATGGCCTGGCAGGCCGGGCGTTGGACCTGTATAGCCAGTTCACCCTTGATCAGCATGGGCTCGTCCTTGATGACGACGTAATGGACGATCTGGTGGCCCTGGGTCGTGAGCAGTTCTTTGATGAGCTGGCCGCTCTTGTCGCCCTGTTCGTCTCGGGTGTCGCTGACGGTGATCACCGCGCAGCCCACTTGGCTGGGACCTTCTTTTAGATGTTCCTGGTACGCCATAATGCCCTCTCTATTCTTTTTCTTTGAGTGCTAAGGCCGCATATCCCTGGTCTGCGGGCGAACCCTGCTCCACGGGCAGGCCCAGCTCGAGCCAGCCTTTCTCCACTACCCGGCCGAACTGGTCGCGCACCCCGCCGAAACCGCCCCGGACATTGGCCACGCAGGTATAGCCGGCAGCCACCAGCGCTTCGGCGGCCCGGGCCGAGCGCTGGCCCGACTGGCAGCCTACCAGCAGCTTGGACTCCGGCGGGAAGGCTTTCTCCATCACCTGGAGAAAGTCGGGGTTGGGGGTCATGCCGGTGGCCTGGCGATGGAAGAGGGGGACGTTATAGGCGCCGGCCGGGTGCCCCTGCTCGTACTCAGGGGTGGAACGCACGTCCACATAGACATAACCCGTGTTGCCCCGCAACAGCTCCAGGGTTTCAGGCGGGGAATACTCGCCAAAACTCATCGGATAAACCTCCTGACGGATGAACATCCCCTGCTAATCGAAAATCACCGGTTTCACGGTGACGATGTTTTTTAGGTGGTGTACCAACAGTTGTGCGAACAAAAATCCAGACCCTGGCGGCGGATGAAGCGCGGGTTGGCCTGGGTGGCACCGCAGACCTGGCACTGGGGTGCGGGCTCCGAGGTCAACAGGTGGTCGAGCACCATGTTGAAGTAATACCCGCCGCGCCAGCCCAGCAATACCAGGGCAATCGGTTCCAGCACCTGGACCCCGCTCAGATCCCGGCCGCCGCTGAGCAACAGGCCGCCAACCAGGGCCGGCCATAGCGGTAGCAGTTGGGAACCGGCCAGACCGGGCAGGGTCTGGCCCAGCCGCCGTTGCAGCAGGCGGCTCAGAGACGAGGCCAACAGGATATTGGCGGCGAGTTTGGCGAGCAGGAGATAAGCTGGAGGCATGGCCTTGGTAAAACACCGCGAGTATTGAAATCTAGTAAAACGGGGCGGGCAGACAAGCCCGGGCCGGTTTGACGCCGGTGGGGAGGCCCTTTATATTCTCAAAACCTTCACGAAAATACCGGAGATCGAGATGGCAGAAAAGGAAGAAGAAGGATTGCTGAAGGGCCTCCAGGAAAGAAATCTGGAAAACACCCTGCTCAAGGCCCGCAAGGTCTTTTTCTGGACCGACGTCAATGACGAGTCGGCCAAGGCGGTGGTAACCCGGCTGCTCTCGCTCGACGCAGAGGACGGGGAAAAGGAGATCGTGCTCTACGTCAACAGCCCCGGGGGTTCCATTCACGACGGGCTGGCCATCTACGACGCCATGCAGGCCATCCGCTCCCCGGTGTCCACGGTGTGTACCGGCATGGCTGCCAGCATGGGCGCGGTGTTGCTGGCCGGCGGTGCCAAGGGCCGGCGTTTCGCCTGGCCGCACGCCCGGGTGATGATCCACCAGCCGCTCTACTCCCGGACGGTGACTGGCACCTCCACCGACCTGGAGATCCACGCCCGCGAGATCATGCGGGCCCGCGAGGAGATCAACCGGATGCTGGCCGGGCACACCGGCCAGTCCCTGGAAAAGATCACCCAGGATACCGACCGCGATTACTGGATGTCGGCCCAGGAAGCCAAGCAGTACGGGCTGATCGACGAGGTAATCACCACGGTGGGCCCCGGCCCCGACGGAAAGTAAGCGCTGCGCCACAGCAACCGAAACAACGACCGCTGATCTGCCTGGCAGATCAGCGGTTTTATTTTTCCTGGCAACGCGGGCAGTAGAAGGTGCTGCGTCCTCCGAGCACGGTGCTCTCCACCGGGCGCTCGCAGACCAGACAGTTCTCGCCGGCCCGGCCGTACACGGCCAGCCGCTGCTGGAAGCGGCCGCCCTGGCCGCTGCCCAGGTAGTCGCTGATGGTGGTGCCGCCCCGGCGGATGGCTTCGCGCAGGATACCTTTGACCTCCCGGACTAACACCTTGAGCTGGTCTGGCATCAGCTCTTCGGCTGGGGTGAGGGGGTGGATGCCGGCGCGGAACAGGGATTCGCTGGCGTAGATGTTGCCCACCCCAACCACCACCTGGTTGTCCATCAGCAGGGCCTTGATGGGCCGGTGGCGGCACTGGCACTGGGCGCTTAGGTAGGCCGCGTCGAAACCCGCCTTCAGGGGCTCGGGCCCCAACTCGCTCAGATAGGGGCAGCCGGCTTCCTCGCCCGGATCGAGGACCAGTACCAGGCCGAAGCGCCGCGGGTCGGAGAAGACCAGGGGCGGGCCCTGGTCCAACTCTAGGATCACGTGGTCGTGTTTCTCGCCTGGGGACCGAAAGACCAGGTTGCCGGTCATGCCCAGGTGGACCAGCAGGGCGCGGCCGGACTCGAGATCGAGGAGCAGGTACTTGGCGCGGCGGCGCGCTCCGGTGAACAAATCGCCGGCCAGGCGGCGCAGTTGCGCGGCGGGCAGGGGGGCGCGCAGGTCTTTGTCGCTGGTGCGGACCGAGGCGATGCGCCGGCCATTGAGGTGGCGCTGCATGGCCCGGCGCACGGTTTCGACCTCGGGAAGTTCGGGCATCAGAACTCTACCTGGCGCACCGGCACAAATCGCCCCTTTTGCGCCGACTCGGTGGCCGCCAGGCAGGCGTAGGCGCTCTGGATGCCGGTCTTGATGGGCGTGCGGGAGGGGCCGGCCCCTTTGATTACATCGAGGAAATTGTACCCCAGGGCCTGGTCGCCCCCAAAGTGGCTGGCCCCTTCTCCGGCCCGCTCCACAGCGCTGAAGGGGGCATGGTGGCGCACCCGTTTGAGTTCGTTGGTGTACCAGTCGAAGCTAACCGTGCCTTGGTACCCGCTGACCGTGGCCCCGCGCGCCGCCGCGTCGCGCCGGCTGTAGAAAACCTGGGTGTAGACCCCATGGGCCCCGGAGGCGAATTCGAGCAGGGCGCTGGAGGCGTCTTCGTTGAGGCGGTGGCCTTCGCCGCAGTCCACGCTGTAGAGGCAGAGGTGGTCGGACTGGACGCCGCCGCTCTGGTTGCGGCGGCGGTTCTGGGGGCTTTCCAGGCAAATCTCCTGCTCGTCGCAGCGCGAACAGACCAGCCCGGCCTTCTTTTTTCCGCCGAAGACCTGGCCGCGGGTGGCGGTGGCAGCCACCCGCACGATGGGCGAACCCATCAGATAAGCCAGGTAGTCGAAGTCGTGGGTGGCCTTTTGCAGGAAGAGTCCGTGGGTGATGCCCCAGTCGCGGTAGGGTTGTTCCCAATAGACGGTGCCGTAGGGCACGTAGTTGATGGCCGTCACGTGTACCGGGTCGCCCACCGCGCCTTCTTCGATAAAGTGGCGGCCCAGTTCGCACAGGGGGGAAACCCGCAGGGGGAAGCTGACCACGGCCTGACAACGGCTCTTGCGGAAGGCCTTTTCCAGGTCGGTGGCTTGTTTCATGGTGACCGCTACTGGTTTTTCCAGGAAGAGGGGTAGGTCGTAGCGGGCGGCCTGGATCGCGAAGGGGGTGTGCAGGTTGCAGCGGGTGCTAATGGCCAGGGCGTCGGGTTTGGCTCCCCGCACCAGTTCGTCCACCGACTTGTAGAAGACCGCGTCCTGGCGGTCGCACTCGGCCAGGCGACTGCGGGCGCCGGCCTCGTCGGGGTCCACCAGGCCCACCACCCGCACCGAGGGGTCGAGACGGCGCAGCACCTGGTCGATGATGCCGTGGATGCGGCCCCCATATCCAATCACTCCCAGACGTATCACCGTGTTCCTCCTCTGCTCTTACGGGCGGCTTTGGGGCGTCCGGCCCCGTGGACCGGGCGCGCTGCTTTCAGGTTTCGGCTCAGGCCCTGGGCCAGATGGCCGGCCAGGTCGCCGATGAGGATCAGGTCGAAGCCGCGGTCGAACCAGGCGCGGGCCTCCTCGTCGGTGCCGGTCACCATGCCGGCGCAGCTGAGATGGGCGTGAGCCGCCTCGCGCACCTGCTCGATGGCGCGCAGGTGTTTGGGGGATTTCAGGTACTGGTCGGTCAAGCCCATGGTGCAGGCCAGGTCGTAGGGACCCACCAGCAGGGCATCCACCCAGTCACAGGCGGCCACCTGGGGGGCGAACTTCACGCCCAGGGGGGTCTCGATCTGGCACATGATGAAGAGATTGTCCTCGATCCGGGCCCAGTCGGCGCTAGTAACCCCGGCTACTGCCATAATGCCCGGCCCGCCCATGCTGTGCCGGCCGCGGGGCGGCGAATACAGGGCGTTGAACAGGGTGCCGACCTGCTCGGCGGTCTCCACCCAGGGGACCATCAGGCCGCCGGCGCCGATGTCCACGCAGCGTTTGACCAGGTCGGCGGTGGCGCTCTGGGGCCGGATGAGCAGGGGCAGGTCGAGCAGGCGGGCGGCGCGGCACAGCTCTTCGACCCGGGGGGCTTATAGGGCGCCGTGCTCCAGGTCGAGCACTACCAGGTCCAGCCCCTCCTGCTTGCATATTTCCAGATATCCGGGCCAGAAGGAGAGGCCCATCATCACGCCGACGACCTCCTGTCCATGGGCGACTTTTTCCTTCAGGGTGCTGGCTAACATGCGTCTCTCCAGATGAGGGGTGTGACCAGTGTACGCTTCAATGGGACGGGGGTCAATCAGAAGATGTTTCCCAGGGAAATGTCGATGCGATTTTCATCGTTTTCGGCGGAGAAGCGTGCCTCCATGTTGACGGCGAAGTCCTCGTCCCAGTAGAGCCGCATGCCGGCCCCGCCGGTCATGCGGGTGCCCGCCAGGGTCAGCGATCCCAGGTCGGGCCATACCCGGCCCAGGTCGACAAAGGCGATGCCGTTCCACTCCAGGTACTGCCGGAACAGGCGGTGGCGGTGCAGGATGCAGCGCAGCGCGGTGTTGGCGAAGAAGCGCACATCGTCGATGAAGCGGTTGGTGTTAAATCCCCTCAGGGTCTCGTCTCCCCCCAGGCCGGTGACCCGGCGGCGTATACTGCCCAAGTCGCTGTACACATCGATGGGGGTCTGCCCGTGCAGCACCTCAAAAACCATGCGGTTGGCCAGCAGCAGCGTCCGCCGCCCCAGGGAGAAGAAGCGGATGTCGGTCAGGGTGTAGCGGCGGAAATCGGTAGCGCCGACCAGGAAATCCTTCAATGAGGCGTCGCGCGAGATCTCGTAGGACCACTCGTGCAGAACGCCCCGCCTGGGGACGAACTCGTCGTCTCGGCTGTCCCAGCGCAGCATCAGGCCGGCCAGGCCGGAGAACCCTGCCTCGAGCCGGTGAGATCGCTGCTCAAAGAGCAGGGAGGCTGCGCCCGGCTGGGTGATCTCCACGTGTTTCAGGCCAAAGCCAAGAGCCAGCAGCACGGGCTTTCGGAGTTCGCGCACCAGGCTGAAGAGCAGCCTGGGCTTGCGGAGGGAATAGCGGTAGTACTGCGCGTCCCGGTAGAGGGGATGGCCGGGTTCGATGAAGGGTTTGTCGAAATGGGCGTCATTCCCCAGGCCATAGTACTGGCGCAGGCCCTTGCTGAAGTCGAACTGGAGGCGGAGCCCCCAGCCTATGCCGGCGATGCGGGGCACCTGCAATCTAAAAAAATAATCCCTTCGGTCCTCCTCGGACTGGACCCAGGTGAGAATGACCTTGTAGCGAAAGGGGCGGCGGCGGTAATCGGTCAGTTTGAGCCGTCCGCCGTAGTTCCACCCGGAGTTCTGGCTGTAGTAGAGGATCGGCAGTCCGGTCAGGCCGTAGGGCGCCCCCCGGTAGCTGAACTGCCGGCGTCGGGATAACCACTGGGCCAGCTCCGCCGTGGCGTCCGCAAAATCCGACGCGGGCTGGTGCACCGGGGAATTCAGCGTATCGGCAGCCGCCCCAGCAGCGGCAGTGGGCAGGGCGGCACCAAGGCTCCAGAGCAGGAACAAGAGTAGGCAAGCGCTCATGGCTCGAATTTCACCAAAGGATTGGGCAGGGTTAGCGAGATCAAAATCAGGGGGGTGTCAATTGGCGATTGAACTCCGGGCACAATATAGATATCATTATGCCTGGTTTTCTTGAAGGGAGGAATGGTCGATGGCTGCACCGCGCCCGCGCCGCATCCTAGTCGCCGAAGACAGCCGTACCATGGCCGCCTTTATGAGCCGCGTGCTGGAGAATGCCGGCTTTGAGATCATCCTGGCCCACGACGGGCAGGAATGCCTGGCCAAGGCCCGTACCACCGGGCCGGATCTGGTGATCCTGGATCTGATGATGCCCAAGATCCACGGCCTGGACGTGCTCAAGCAGCTCAAGGCGGATCCCCCCGATCCAGTGCCGGGGGTGATGGTCTGTTCGGCCAAGGATTTCAAGACCGAGGTGGAGCAGGCCCGGGAGCTGGGCGCTTTCAGTTTCCTGTCCAAACCCTTCTCCCACCACGAGCTCTTGGCGCAGGTCGAGGGTTTCTTCTCGGCCAATGGATCTGGCGTCGCCCCGGTGCAGGGCCTGGACCTGGGGCCTGCGGAGGTGTTCCGGCCCCAGCTCAGGTCGGCGCACGGGATGTACCGGTTGTGGGGGACCCGGGGTTCGATCCCGGTTTCGGGACCCGGTTTTGTGCGGCATGGAGGCAACACCTCCTGCATGGAGGTCGGCCACCAGGAGGACCGCATCTTCTTCGACGCGGGCTCGGGGATCCGCGACCTGGGGCTTTCCCTGCTGGCGGGTCCGCCCTGCCATCTCCACCTTTTTATCACCCACACCCACTGGGACCATATCCAGGGCTTCCCCTTTTTTGCCCCGGCCTTCACCCCCGGTTTTGAGATCACCCTGTACGCCCCGCCCAACACCGACAAGGACCTGGAGTCCATCTTCCGCGGCCAGCTGGACCGGGCCTATTTCCCAGTGCAGATGGAGGACATGCGCGCCCACCTGGAATTCAAGCACCTGCAGGGCAATGCGCTGGAGATCGGCGACTGCCGCGTGTCGTGGGAGTACACCTTGCATCCCAGCCCCACCGTGGGGTACAAGGTCGAGATGGGCGGGCACAGCCTGGCCTACGTGCCGGACAACGAGTTCCTCAAGGGGTATCTGGGGCCTCCCGCCGAGGTGGGCCGCGACAGCCAGTTGCTGGGTATCCACGCCAGGCTGATCGAGTTCCTCAGCGGGGTGGATGTGCTCATCCACGAGGCTCAGTACACCAACGAGGAGTATCTCAAAAAAATAGGCTGGGGCCACACCTCGCTTTCCAACGCCTGCGCCCTGATCCGGCACACCGGGGCAAGAAAATGGATCGTGACCCATCACGATCCCATTCACGACGACGAATTCCTCCAGCGCAAGCTCAACCTCACCCAGCAGTTGCTCAGTGAACTGGGATGCCCCCCTGAGGTGGAGCACGGCCACGATGGTTTGGTGGGATATTTGTGAGCCGCCAACTCGAGGAGCAACTCGCGCAGCGCCGGATGCGGGAGGAGGAGCAGTACCGCGAGCTGCAGCGCGAGGCGGCCGAGCGCCGGCGCGCCGAAAGGGAACTGGACCATTTCTTTGTCCTGGCCGCCGACATGCTCTGCATCGCCGGTTTCGACGGCTATTTCAAACGCCTCAATCCGGCCTGGGAGCAGCTGCTGGGATACTCGACCGCCGAGCTCTTGCAGCGGCCCCTACTCGACCTAGTCCATCCGCGGGACCTCCGGATCGGCACTGCTGCGCTGCGCCAGGTAGCCAACGGGGAGGAGATCCGCGATCTGGAATGCCGCCTCCGCTGCCGGGAT
Organism: Candidatus Latescibacterota bacterium; assembly: GCA_009691525.1. Taxonomy (GTDB): domain Bacteria; phylum Latescibacterota; class UBA2968; order UBA8231; family UBA8231; genus SICG01. Next base: position 36,223 of record SICG01000025.1, read on the forward strand.
GGAAGCTTTCGCTGGATTCTGTGGAGCGCCGTTGCGCTACCGGATCGGCAGCTGATCTACGCCACTGGCCGCGACATTACTCGGCGCAAGCAGGCCGAGGAGGAGCAGCGGCGGCGGCTCTTGTTGGAGGGGGTGCACCGGGCGGTGCTGGAGATGGAGCGGGTCGAGGACTTCGAGCAGGTCATTCTGGTGCTGTCCAGGCAATTGCAGGAAGCCGGTCTGGATTTCGAGATGGTAGGGGTCAACATCATCGAGGAGGAGCAGGACCGGTTCCACTCCTATGGCGCACCCTTCGGGGCGGGCCAGTGTGTGCTGAGTGTGGATCCGATCGCGGGGACGCCGAGCATCGAGGAGTTGGTGCAGTACTGGCACCGGGGCGAGGTCTGGGAACGGGTGCCGGAACAGCTCCTCATTCCCAATGTCCCCAACTACCGACCAAGCCTGGTGGTGGATGTGCCCTTCACCGAAGGCACGGTGGCGCTGGGCCTACACGCCAGGCCTGGGGAGACTGCCGGAGTAATCGCTTTACTACAAGATATGGGTCCGCTGATCAGCTTGGGGTACCGGCGGGCCCGCGATATGGATCGACGTCGCCAGGCGGAGGCCGAGTTGATCCATTCGGCGATGGAAGCCGAAGCGGCCAGCCGCCTGCACCGCTCCGTGGTGGACAACATTATCGATGCGGTTATCACCCTCGACGAGCAGGGACGCATCGAATCCTTCAACCCGGCGGCCGAGCAGATCTTTGGCTACCAGGCTGCCGAGGTGCTGGGCCAGGACTTTGGCATCCTGATGCCAGAAAGCTACCGCAGCGGCCGGTCGGGGTACGCCGCCCGCTTCATGCGCCTGGCGGTCAAGCGGGTGGTGGGCACCAGCCGCCAGGTCTGGGGCCGGCGCCAGGACGGCAGCATCTTCCCCATGGACATGGCCGCCG
>SICG01000181.1 GCA_009691525.1 Candidatus Latescibacterota bacterium
AAGGCTGCTCCGAAGAAGGTCAAGGCTAAGCGCAAGCCCAACCCTTCCTTTATGAAGCCCCTGCAGCCCTCAGCGATGTTGGCAGCTATCGTAGGCGGCAAACCCCTCCCCCGCACGCAGGTCATCAAGAAGCTCTGGGAGTACATCAAAAAGCATGGCCTGCAGGATTCCCAGAACAAGCGCATGGTCAATGCGGACGACAAGCTCAAGGCTGTCTTCGAAGGTAAGAAGCAGGTGAGCATGTTCGACATGACCAAATTGGTCAACAAGCATGTGAGTTGATCAGCGCCGTACTGCGCTCGTGTCGCCAAAAGAAGGGGATTCCCTCACTGCGGGGGAAGCCCTTCTTTTTTTTTGTCTTTTTACTTAGGTTTTACTCTCTACTTTAGCAGGAGCATGGACTGGATGAAAGCGCTTGTCGCTCTCGCGGACGGCACGGTGTTCCGGGGAACTTCCGTGGGCGCCACTGGCGAGGCCTTGGGAGAGATGGTCTTCAACACCAGCATGACCGGGTATCAGGAGATCCTGACCGATCCCTCCTATGCCGGCCAGATGGTCACCATGACCTATCCGCTGATCGGCAACTATGGGGTCAACCCGGAGGACGAGGAGTCGGCGCGGCCCCAGGTGCGGGGCTTCCTGGTCAAGGAATGCTGCCGGAGGCCAAGCAACCGGCGGGCCACCCAGAGCCTGCCCGAGTACCTGGAGGCCAACGGGGTCATCGCGGTGGAGGGCATCGATACCCGGCAATTGACCCGGCGGGTGCGCATCCACGGGGTGATGAACGCGGCGATCTCTACCGAGGATCTCGATCCCGAGAGTTTGGTGGCCAAGGCCCGCAACTGGGCCGGCCTCGAAGGCTTGGACTTGGTGCGGGACGTGAGTTGTACCACTCCCTATGAGGTGAGCCCGCCGGTACCTCGTTTTCACGTGGTGGCCTTTGACTACGGCATCAAACGCAACATCATCCGCAAGCTGGTGGAAGAGGGTTGCCGGGTGACGGTGGTGCCGGCCACGACTACTGCCGAGGAAGCTCTGGCCCTCGAGCCCGACGGGATCTTCCTGTCGAACGGACCTGGGGACCCGCGCCCGCTGCACTACGCCATCGACACCTGCAAGAAGTTGATCGGCACCCGGCCCATCTTCGGCATCTGCCTGGGCCACGAGCTGCTGGGCCTGGCTTTCGGGGCGGAGATCTTCCATCTGAAGTTCGGGCACCGGGGCGGCAACCAGCCGATTAAGGAACAAGCCACCGGCCGCATCCTGATCACCGCCGAGAACCACGGCTGGGGCATCGCCACTGAGAGCCTGCCGGCCTGCCTGGAGTCCACCCGGGTCAACCTCAACGATGGATGTATCGAGGGCATGCACCATAAGAAGTTGCCCATCTTCTCGATCCAGTGCCATCCCGAGGCTTCGCCCGGACCACACGACAGCTTCCATCTCTTCCGCTACTTCACTGAGCTGATGGAAAAACACCCCGCCAGAGGTCCAGCGCTATGCCCATAGTCCGCCAGGAAGCCTTGCGCCAGTACGCCTTTGAGATCTTCAAGGCCACCGGCATTCCCGAGACCGACGCCCGTACCGTCAGCGACCACTTGATCGATAGCCAGCTGGCCGGCCACGACTCTCACGGCACCTGGTTCATCCCCAGCTACGCCCAGGGCATGAAGAAGAACTACGTGGGCTGGGAGAAACGCCAGGTGGTGCGCGAGAATGCCTCGCTGGTCATCCTCGACTGCAAGGGCGGCAACGGCATCGTGGCGGTGACCCGCGCCCTGGAACTGGCCGCGGCCAAGGCGCGCGCCGCCACCTTCGGTTTTGTGGGGTTGCACAATCTCAGCCACATCGGACGCCTGGGTGCCTACCCGCCGCAACTGGCCCAGCAGGGTTTGCTGGGCATGGTCTGGCTCAACGGCGGTGGCCTCTTCATGACGCCCTTTGGCAGTGCCGACCGCAAATTGCGTCCTGAGCCCATCGCCTTTGCGGCGCCGCGCCGCCAGGGGGTGCCCTTCATGCTGGACATGACCATGACCACAGTGGCCGGCGGCAAGATCGAGCAGAAGCTCATCCGCGACGAACCCTTGCCCGAGGGCTGGGTGATCGACCAGCAGGGCAAGTGGGTCACCGATGGCCAGCGCTACCGCAACGCCGAGGAAACCGGGGTGCCGCCCTTGGGTGGGCTGCAGTTCGGGCACAAAGGCTACGGCCTGGCGATGATGGTCGAGATGATGGTGGGCCCCCTCTCGCACGCCGGATGTACCAAGGGCGACAAAGGCGGAGGTAATGGGGTGATGGTGCTGGCCATCGATATCTCGGCCTTCACCAGTCTGGATACCTATGTCGATGAGGTAGAAGGCCTGGCCGAGTGGGTGTGTTCGGCCAAGCCGCTGCCGGGGTTCAAGAAGGTCTACGCTCCAGGCGAGATCGAGGAGGAGACCCGCCAGCGCCGGCTAAAGGAAGGCATCGACGTGGCCGAGCGCACCTGGGCCGAGATCGGCAAGACGGCAACGGAATTGGGAGTGGCGATACCGCAGGTGTGAAGTTGCCGCAGGGAAGGAATCGGGCCTCAACTCTGCAACTGAGCCGAGGCCCTTGTTGTTACATCGAAATCCCCAGCAAGCCCCGGGTGATCTGGAAATCGGTGTTGCCCTGGGCCAGGGCTTTGGGCGCGAGGCGGCGCGAGGCGACTTCCACGAGCAGTTGCAACAACTGCTGAGCCCATCCCGAAGATTCACCTTCCAGTGTCAAATCCAGGTCGCCGCGATAGGCGCGCAGAACCGGTTCGGCCCCGGAGACCTGGATCAGGGGGACCAGCGGATGTCCCTGCATGGGATGCTCGCCGGCGTGGGCCAGCATCAGTTCCACCCCGGTGGCCCCCAGGCCAGTGAGGGTCTCCACCCAGTGTTCGGTGGGGGCATCCATGATATAGAAGCCCGGATTTTCAAAGGGCTGGCCGTGGGCCAGCGAGGGTGCGGGCTGTTGTCCGCCCAGCACCTCCTCCAGGTAAACCGGGGATTGGAGCAAGCCAGCGCCCGAAGGCACCACCACCGTGCCGCCGGCGCCCACTAACCAACGGGTGAGTCGGGCCAGGGCAGCGGCGGCCGGGTCGGGCATTGGGCCAGCGCTCAGCAGGCCCAAGGACAGATAGTCCAGCCCCACCTGTTCACTCGGGGGGGGTGCCTGACCACTCAGGGCCTGACCGAAAAACGCCTCCACTTTATCTATACTTTTCTCGATCCCTCCGTCTAGTTGCACACTGGCCCAACCGAACTGCCCGGGGTCCACGCCCAGTTTTTCCAGGTGGGTGCGAAAATAGTCGTTGTGGGTCTTCTCACAGCCGTGCTCTAGCAGAAGGGCCACCTTTACCAGGGGGTGGGTGAGGTAGCCGATGAGGGTGCGATCGTAGAGATGTTCGGCTTGGTTGCCCGAAACACCGCAGCCCTCGGTGTGGACCAGGGCGGCAAAGCGGGAGATGCCCTGCTGGCGGCCCAGGCCCTTGGCATTGAGCCGCTCAGCAGCCAGGCGGGCGACCTGGCCGGCGCACAGGCTGGTGGGCAGGATCAGGCCCACCTGATCGGTGGCGTGGCTGGTGCCGGTGTGCAGGGCGGAAAAGGCGGCCTGGGGTACCTGCGCTTCGCCCTTGATGGCGAGGGGGCTGCCATCGGGCTCTTCGGCGGCCAGCAGATTTTCGAGCTGGCTGGAATCTTGTTGTTGCCAGTTGCGCCAGATGGAGACCTGGGAGTGGCCCGCCCGTTCGCCGGCCGAGCGGGTCCCGGAGATCACTTCGAGGGTCAACTCGAAGAGTTGGCGCCCCAGGTCCTCCATGGGCTTGCCTTCCAGGTATCCCCCGGCATTGAAGTCCATGTCCCTGGAGAGCAGAGCGAAGCGCTGGCTGGTGGTCACCACCTTGATGGTGGGCACAAAGGGGAAGTTGGTGATCGAGCCATTGCCGGTGGTGAAGTAGATCAAGTTGCACCCGGAAGCCACCTGACCGGCGATGCCCTCCAGGTCGTTGCCGGGGCTGTCCATGAAGCAGTAGCCCGGCTCGGTCATGGGCACTGCATAGTCGATGGCGTAGTCGAGGCGCACCTGGGGATTGCGTTTGCGGGCAGCACCGATGGACTTGAGCACGATATTGTAGAGGCCGCGGTACTTGTTGCCTCCCGAAGGGTTGCCCTCCGCCGAGGTGCCGTGCCAGGCGGCCCGTTCCTTGAAACGCTCCACCATGTGCAGAAAACGGCGGGCCGTTTCCAGGTCGCGGACGTTTTCCAGCACATAGCTCTCCGCGCCGATCAACTCGTCGGTTTCGGCCAGGTTGGCCGCTCCCCCGTGGCGGACCACCTCGCCAGCCACCCAGCCGATCAGCGGGTTGGCAGAGACCCCGGAAAAGGCGTCTGAGCCGCCGCACTGCAGGGCGATCTTCAGGCCGGAGAGGGGCTGTGGGGTGCGACGGGTGTGGCTCACAGGTTCCAGCCATTCACCGACGATCCGCTCGCCCTCTGCCAGGTGCGCCTGCAAGTCGCCGCTGAGGGAGAGGAAACGGTGTGGCAGCTGGTCGAGGGCATAATGATGGGTGGCCAGGTACTCTTGCAGCAGGCGGTTGGTCACCGCCTCGGTGCCGTAGTCGACGGCCAGCACTGCCCCCACGTTGGGATGCACCATCCAGCCGGCCAGGGTGCGCAGCAGCAGCTCCTGGTTGTTGGGCGCCGCAGTGCCACCGCCCTCGGTATGGCCCAGGGCCACGACCCCGTCGAAGGTGTCGCCGCTCTTGCCGCGGAAACGCTCGGCCAGCAGGCGGACAAAACTGGCGGTGTGCGAGGAGGTGCCGATGAGGGCGATGTGGTTGCGGGTGCCGGTCCCCCGCACCCCGCGGTCATAGCCCATGAAGGTGTTGGGATGCGCGTAAAGAGGCACTTGTTGGCCGGGGCGGAAACTGGACTCGTCGAGTTGATAGCTGAGGATTTGGTCGGCGAAATTGGGATGCACGGGCAGGGCAAAGTCGAGCTGGCGGATGCGCAGGGCCTCAAGGGCACCGTGGTTGCACACATAGGTGCCGGGGGCGATGGGGGTCAGGGCCACACCAAAAGGCAGCTCCCAGGAGAGCAGGGGTTGATCTTGGGCGATGGTCTGCACGGCAAAACGATGCCCTTCGAGCACGGTATGGTCGAGAGTGAAAGAGGTGTTCCCCCAGTGGATGAGGGTGCCCGCTTCCAGGCGGCGGGTGGCGATAGCCACGTTGTCCCCGGGCATGGGGAGACGGCCGATTTCGTCGAAGGTGATGGGCTGCAGCATACGTTGTCCTAGAATAGGTTGAAGTTTTGCGGGTCCACGCGTCCGGCCTGGTGCATCAGCACCGCGTTCATCAGCTCGATGGCCAGGCGGGATTCGAGGGTGATGCCGGCCCGCACGCCCACGCAGGGATCGTGGCGGCCCTTCTGCAACTGGAAGTCGATTTCTTCGAGGTCCTTGCGCACCGATTGCTGGGGCAGGGCGATGGTGGAGGTGGGTTTGAAGCCCACCCTGAACACCAGGGGCATACCAGTGGTGATGCCGCCCAGCAGACCACCGTGGTGGTTGCCTTGATAACCCTGGCGGCGGATGGGGTCATTGTGCTCGCTACCCCGGCGTTCCACCGCTTCGCGGCCCGAGCCCATTTCGCACGACTGCACGGCGTGTAATCCGCCCAGGCTGCCCATCAGGCGCAGCTTGAGGCTTTGGTACAGGGGTTCACCGACCAGCGCCGGTACCTGCACAGCTACTACCTCTATGCCAGCGCCCAGCGAGTCGTCCTGCTGGCGGGTGGTCTTGATCAATTCGCCGGCGGCGCGGGCGAAGTCTGGGTCCAGTGAGTGGATTTCGGCGGCTTCCAGCTGCGCTGCCAGCTGGCGCAGCGCTTCAGGGGCGATGCGGCCCTCGCTGGTCTGGAGGGCCGCGAGGCGATCGGCCAGCCGCACCTGGGTCTGCAAGGGACCTACCTGATAGATGGAGGAGAAGATGGCGGTGCCAAAATGCTCGTGCAGAAAGAGGCGGGCGACGGAGCCGCCGATCACGTCGGAAATGGTGGAGCGATAGCTGGAGCGCCCGCCGCCGCGCGGATCGGTAAAGCCACCGGACTTATAGTATTTGACTAGGTCGGCGTGACCGGGACGCACCGCGCCCTGGGGGCCGGCGAATTGAAGATAATCGGCAGAGCGTTTGGCCGCCGACAGCACCACTGCCGCGATGGGTTCGCCGGTGGTATGGCCTTCTTCGTAGGTGCGGGTCTCCAAAGCCCCGCCCGTCGTGGCGACGGTGATCGCGGGGCCGGCGAGCAGGCGGTCGTGGTCCTCGGTGTAGAGACCCGAAAGCAGCATGAGTTGGTCGGCCTCGTGGCGGGGGGTGCCGTGTTTGTTGGCTCCGGGCCGGCGCCGGTCTAGAAAACTCTGGAGCCGGGCGCGTTCCAGCTTGAGGCCTGGCGGACAGCCAAAGACAATGGTGGTGATGGCTGGTCCGTGGGACTCGCCCGCTCCCGCCACCCCATAGAGGGGTCCGCCTAGTATTTCCATAAAAGCAGTCCCATCCTCTGAAAGCAGCTACAATGTACTGTTTCCTCTCATCCTGGGCAATCTGGCCCCAGGGGCGACAATATTAGGTTGGAGGCAGGTAATTTTTTTTATATATTGAGGCCCATTACGTGATCTTCCTCACAGCGCTGTAGCCGTTTTCTCCCTTTCTTTGAAAACAGTATGGTGTTCAGCCGCAATAATCTAACAAGGAGGCCGTATCGATGAATAGAACAATTTTTCGCTTGCTGATAGCCGTGCTGTTGCTGGGCCTGAAGTGGAGCGCCAGGCTGGAGGCCCAGGACTCGGGAAGCACGGCGATCTTCTCCTCGGCGCCCAGCACTATGGGGATGCCTCCTCCAGGCATGATGCCCCCTCCCCCAGGCGGGATGCCTCCTCCAGGTGATATGCCTCCTCCAGGTGATATGCCTCCGGATGGTATGACGCCTCTTCTACCAGAGCAGAAAGCCGGTGATCCTCCTCTAGATGGTGCGGGAGATGGTGCGGGCCACCTTGGTGATATGCCTCCAGGTGATATGCCTCCGCCAGGTGGTATGCCTCCTCCGCTTCCCGGAAGTATGGGCGGGATGGTGCCGCCCGACTGTTCGGCCGAACTGGTCAACAGCGAATTGCTGCCCCAGGCCGAGAACGTGACCTGCGGTTCCCACACGGGCAACCTGCTCTTCCGCACGGT
>SICG01000182.1 GCA_009691525.1 Candidatus Latescibacterota bacterium
CTATCTTCCCGACGATATCCTGGTCAAGGTCGACCGCATGAGCATGGCCTGCTCCCTGGAGGTCAGGTCGCCGCTGCTGGATCACCAGGTGGTGGAGTTCGCCGCCCGGTTGCCCCGGGATCACAAGTACACCCTGACCCAGGGCAAACGATTGCTGCGGCGCCTGGCTGGCTCTTATCTGCCCAGTGCCATCCTCCAGCGGCCCAAACAGGGTTTTGCCGTGCCCCTGGCATCCTGGCTGCAAAAGGAACTGCGACCATGGATGGAAGAAATTCTGCTTTCTAAGTCCTGTCGCCAGCGCGGTTTTTTTGTGCCTTCCCGTCTCCAGCAAATGATGTCAGAGCACCTCAAGGGACAGCGCGACTACAGCCAGCAGCTGTGGGCCATGCTGGTCCTGGAGTTGTGGCTGCAACGGGAGGCGCGGTGAAGCGCTGGATGCGAGGGTTGATACGAGGGGCCGGCCTGTTGCTGCTGGTATGGATCCTCAGCCAGGTCGACGGTCAAAAGCTGGGGATCTTGATCGGCAAGGTGGACCTGGCCCAGTTGTGGGCAGTGCCCTTGCTGGGGCTGGCCATGACCGGGGTAAGGGCCTGGCGGTGGAATATGTTGCTGCGCCTGCAAAAGCTGGAACTGCCGCTCTGGCGGGCGGCGCTTTTGTATTCCAGCGGCATTTTCCTGGGCAGTTTCACTCCGGGAAGGCTGGGAGATTTGGCCAAGGGGTTGTACCTGCGTCAGGATCAGGGGGTCTCCTGGGAGAAGGCCATGGCCGGCGCCTTGACCGACAGACTGTTAGACCTGGCCGTCATGGCCGCACTCGCTGTGTGGGCCTTTTTCCACCTGGGCCTATTTTCCGGCTGGGTGTCGTGGGCGGTTTGGGGACTAGCGGGCCTGGGTTTGGGTGGTTGGATTTTTGCTTTGAAAGGGAGAAAGATCGCGGGGCAGGCCTGGTTTAGCCGGCTCCGGCAGCAGCAGTTCTACCAATTTATCTCGGGGATGGGCCTGGAAATGCGCGGGGTAGTCAGTTGGGCGGGCGGCTGGATGCTGGGGCTGACGTTTTTGGCGTATATCCTGTATTTCACCCAGACCTTCCTGCTGGCCCAGGCTCAGGGCCTGGCCCTTTCGGCTGCCGATGTGAGTGCGGCCATCGTCCTGGTGGGGCTGGCTTCATTCTTGCCGATCTCAATTGCCGGGCTGGGAACTAGGGAGGGATTGCTGATCTTCATCCTGGGCCGCAAGGGCATACCTGAGAGTACCGAAGCAGGGGTGATCTATTCCATGTTGTTCTTCAGCGCCTGTTTTGTGTTTCCCGCGGTGGTTGGCGCCCTCTGCTGGCTCAAGGCGCCCCTGCCGCTGGCGGACCCCAAAAACGCTTGGCGATGACGATGAGCTGGCTGCCGGCAGAAAGGGTTGATCCCAATCGGGGAAGCGCCTCTCCATACGGCGAGTTGGTGCGGGGGTGTCTGCCCCGGCTACTGTCCATGGTGGACCGCAATCCCTGTTCCCCGACCTACGGATGTTTCGACCGGGGCTACTGGCACTACCGCACCCTGATCGATTTTGCTGCGCCCCTGCACCAGGAAGATGCCCTGACCTTGGTGATTTGCGCCCAACAGGCACCGGAGGAGCGGGGGGCCGCAGAACTGTACGAACTGGCCCGGGCCGCCCTGGCTTTTTGGTGTACCTTGCAACGGCGCGATGGTTCCTTCGACGAGTTCTATCCCTATGAGCGCAGTTTTGTGGCCACGGCCTTCACCGCGTACGCCATCTCGGAAACCCTGTTGAAGCTGGGTGCTGAAGCCGGCACCGAACTGTGGTCCAAAGCGGGAAAGGCGCTGGAGCGGGCTGGCCACTGGCTGGGCTCTCACCAGGACGTGGTGGTGGTCAACCACACGGCCGGTGCCATTGCCGCCCTGCAGAATATCCATCGGCTCAGCGGCGATCCTTGTTTTGCCCGGTATCGGGCTGCCAAAGTCGAAGAGTTGCTGGCGCACCAGCACCCCGAGGGCTGGTTCTATGAATATGGGGGGGCCGATCCGGCGTACCTGAGCCTCGCCGTGGACTATCTGGCCAAGGACTACCGCCACTCTCAGGACGAACGGGTGGGCGCGGCGCTGGGCCGGGCCCTCGATTTTATGGTCTGGTTCCTGCACCCGGACGGCAGCTACGGGGGGGAGTACGGCAGCCGCAACGCCAAGTACCTCATGCCCCATGGACTCGAACTGATGGCCGGTCGGTCGGCCGCCGCCCGTTATCTGCTGCGGGGACTGTACCGGGCGTTAGAGCAGGGCAAGGTGGTGTCGCCGGCCCTGATGGACGACCGCTACACCGGCTTTTTTCTCAACAAATACGCCGAAGCCTGGGCCGATCATCAGCCGCTGGCCGGAATGGAAGCAGAGGGGGAGCCGACGGGGACCCGCATCTTCCTGGGCGCCGGGCTGGCGGTTGTCCGCGGTCCCTGCGCCCATACCGTGGTGGGCCTGAGCAAACATTGCGTGATCAAGAGTTATACCCGGGGTGCTGAGGCGGCGGCCCTTTACAGCGATGCCGGGTATTTCGCGAGTTTCACCGCCGGCGTGGTGGGCACCACCCAATGGCTGGACCTGGGGGCGCAGTACCAGGTGTGGCCGGGCGCTGGCCGGCTCGAGATTGAAGTGCAGTGTGCGATGGCGCGAATGAACACCTCGCTGCCCTTGGTCCGATTGCTGGCGCCTTTTCGTCTCTTCCTGCACTGCCTTGGCTGGAACGGTCCCTTGATGGAATGGTTCGGGAAAAAAGTGAAAGACCAGATGATCCGATCCCGCCGCCCAGTGTCTCTGCAGATGAAGCGCCGCATGGTGCTGGGGGAGAATCAAATGGAGGTGGTCGACCAACTGCGTCTGGGGCGGGGAAAACGACTGACCCGCCTGATTCGCAGCGCCCAGGCCGGGGCATTACACGTGGCCTCCTCGCGGTACTGGCAGCCAGCCGACCAAGGGGTGACCGGAGATTGGGAGGCGCCGGCCGAATGCCTCGCCCTGCTCAACCGGGGCCGCTCAGTTCAGATCAGCACCCAGGTTCACTTTGATGATGGCCAGGTGTTTTGCCAGGTACAGGAGGTCGCCGCATGAGCGCCTTGCGCTGGGTTGCGCGCCATCCCTTCGATTGTTCCTTGACCACCCGTTTCAAGGCCGTACACGTGCTCGATTTCTTGAAGCCGCGTTCCGGGGACACCCTACTCGACGTGGGTTGCGGTCTGGGGTATTTCCTCAACAACCTGGCCCGGAGTGGAGTCCAGGGTTGGGGACTGGATTATTCGCACAAATCCCTCTCCCTGGCCCGGCGGCTGTGTTCCGGATATTTCGCCCAAGGCGATGCGCAGGTATTGCCCTTCCGCGATAATATTTTTGATCGCATCGTTTTCACCGATGTGCTGGAGCATGTGGCCGACGACCGGGCGGCGCTGCGGGAAATCGTCCGGGTCGCCCGTCCAGGGGCCAGGCTCGCCCTGGTGACTCCTGGGGTGCGCGGGGCCCTGTCCCGCACCCGCTGGCGCCGACTTTTTCACGACGAAGAAGGCACCCCCGAGTTCGACCAGCGGGCCGGTTATACTCCCGAGGGACTGCGCCAGCTGCTCGAGGAAGAGGGCATCCGGGTTCAGGATCAGCGGCAGACGCTGATTTTTTTTGGGGAGTTTTTTCTTCAGCTGACCAAATGTTACCTGGCGCGCAAACAGGTTCGTTATCAGACTCAGGGAGACCTGCTCGAGATCACCGACACCTGGGCTTACCGCCTCTATCGTCGCCTGCTTTTTCCGGTGTTCTGGCGTATCGGCAGGCTCGAGGAGAGATTGCTGGGGCGCTGGGTCGAAGGCCACAGCCTGATCGCCCTGGGAGTGGTGGACAAGCCGGTGATTGGTCAGCGGCAGACCGCCGAGGAACTGGTGCTGAGCCGATGAGCGCCGCCGTGCTGACCACATCCCAAGCCGGGTTGATAGCCGGCAATATCTATGACAAATACCACACCAGAAACCCCTTGGCCCGCCGGCTGATGGCGGGATTTCTGCGCTCCTTCGACGCCCTGCTGGACCTGCGGCCCGGGGAAGGGCTGTTGGAGGTGGGGTGCGGAGAAGGATATCTGTTGGAACGGGTGCGCCGCCGTTATCCAGCCGCTCGTTTGGCGGGTCTGGACCTGTCGCTGGACATCGTGCAGCTGGCGGCCCGCCAGGGTTGCCCTGGAACCCCCTTGTTACAAGGGTCGGCCTGCCAGCTGCCCTGCGCGGACCAGAGCTGGGAAGTAGGGGTGGCCTGCGAGGTGCTGGAGCACCTCGACGAACCGGCCCAAGCCCTGGCTGAGCTGCGGCGGGTGTGCCGGCGAGGTTGTCTGATCAGTGTGCCCTGCGAGCCGTACTGGAGCCTGGCCAACCTGGCCCGAGGCAAATACCTGGGACGCCTGGGCAATACCCCCGGCCACCAGCAGCAATGGCGGCGGCAAAGGTTTGTTTCACTGGTGGCCGAGTATTTTTCCGTGGAACAGGTGTCTTCTCCTTTTCCGTGGACGATGATATGGGGAACCCAACGATAAGCACCGAAACCACGGAGGAGTTCAAGGTCGAGGGCATCAGCCTGGTGATTCCGGCCTATCGCGAGGAATTGGCCATCGTCGGGGTGATTGAGGAATACCGGCAGATGCTGGAACAACTGGGGTATGCCTACGAGATCATCGTCGTCGACGATGCCTCTCCCGACCGCACCGGCGAGTTGGCCCTGAAAGCCGGCGCCAGGGTTATCCGCCATACTGCCAACCGGGGGGGGGGGGCGGCGCGCAAGACCGGGATCAAGGCTGCCCGCTGGGATGCGGTGCTGATGACCGACGGCGACGGCACCTATCCGGCCGACGCCCTGGGCGAGATCATCGGCCGCTTGCGCCACGCGCACATGGTGGTAGGGGCGCGCGTCGCCGAAAAGGGCACCCTCAAGGTGATTCGCTGGACAGCCAAGTGGCTGATCCGTCGCCTGGCCTGTTTTTTGGCCGGCACCCACATCCCCGACCTCAATTCCGGCCTTCGCCTGGTGCGCCGGGACCTGGCCCTGCGGTTTTTCTATTTGCTGCCCAATGGCCACTCCTGGGTGAGCACCATCACCCTGTGCGCCCTGACCAATGACTTGCGGGTGGACTTTGTGCCGGTGAGCTACCGGCCGCGCCAAGGTGTTTCGAGCTTCCACCCCATTCGCGACACCTATAATTACTTTCTGACCGTCGTGCGTACCGTGACCTATTTCAACCCGCTCAAGGTCTTCATGCCGGCCAGCCTGTTGATGCTGGTGGTGGGGGCGGCAACCCTGGTCCACGGGGTGATCCGCGGCGATGTGTACGAGTCCAGCATGTTGATCACCATCGCTGGCCTGCTGACCTTTTTCTCCGGGCTGCTGGCCGATCAGAATGCCCGCATCCGCAACGAACTAGAACACCACCGGCAGGCGCAGCAGCACCAAGAGCAGTTGCTGGCCGACAAGCTCGAAAAAGGGAAATAATAATGAGTATGGTCGACATCTCCGCGGTCTTCAACCGGGTCAAGGGCACCTACGGGAGCCTGGCCAAGACCCTGCACCCGACCCTGACCCTGCCGCCCCTGCGGGTCACCTTTGAGGTCACCTACCGCTGCAATCTTAGTTGTCCCTTCTGTTTTCAGGAGTTCGCCCGAGAGCAATCCCCGGAGTTCAAGAAAAATTTTGAGCTGAACAACGATGAAATCCTGGCTGCCGTCGACGAGTTGCCGCGGCACACCTTGATCACCTTCAACGGCGGCGAGGTCTTTGTACGCAAGGACTTTCCCGACCTGTTGCAGACGATCAAGGCTCGGGGCAGACGCTGCAACATCGTCACCAATGGCACCATGCTTTTTGCGGACAAGGCCCGGTTGTTGGTCGACGAGAGCAGCGTGCTGAGCGCCGGGGTATCCATCGACGGGATCGGCGAAACCCACGACCTCATCCGCCGGCTGCCCGGGGCCTTTGAGCGCACGGTGGCCAACCTGCGCGGCCTGACCGCTTACCGCCGCCAGCAGGGGAAGCGTTTCCCGGTGGTCGACGTGAAGACGGTGATCACCTCCCAGAACCTGGAAGAGCTCCCCGAGGTCTACCGACTGGCCAGAGAGATCGGGGCCGATTATCTGACCCTCTCCTGTCTGCGCACCTCGGAATTGCTCTTCGCCCTGCCCTGCCGCGCCTCGATGGCGGATGGCGCCTGGAACCAGGTGCCGGCGCCGCTGACCGAGCCGATGGACCTGGAGTTGTTGCGGACCCAGCTCGAAACCCTGTTCCGGCTGGCCGGGGAGGGCGAACCCGCGCTGCGCTTCTATCCGGACTATCCGGAGATTTCCGGCATTCTCAAGTACTATGCCAATGAGGGGGAACTAGCAGACTACGAGTTGTGCCGGGCGCCCTGGACCAATATTCGGGTGGCGCCCAATGGCGATGTGTACCCCTGCCTGGCCTATCGCATGGGCAACGTCCGCGAGACGCGGCTGATGGAAATCTGGAAGGGCGCGGCCCTCAACCAGTTCCGGGCCGGGTTGGAGCGGGAACTGCTGCCGGCCTGCATGGGGTGCTGTTTCCTCACGGCCAAGCCGGGCATCACCTACCAGGCCGGGACAGGGTGTGCCCGGGCCGCGTTGGTCGAAAGCCATGGCTGATAAGCTCTCTGTACCGACACCGGCGGCACCCAGCAGCAAGACGAGGTGGGCACTAGAAGTCCTGCTCTACATCTGGTGCCTGGCCGGCCTAGGATATTTTTATTACTCCCAGGGATTTCTCACGTTGATAAAGCAGATTTGGAATCAGGCCCTTGGTTGAGCTGATCTACATCTTCCTGCTCTGTGTGGTGGCGGTCGGATTTGGCCGCCGCCTCTTGCGTTGGCTCGGTATCTCCACCAGTGGCATGGCCGAGGAGCTGGCGTTCTCCTTGGGGTTGGGCATGGGTGCCTTTGCCCTGGGGGTACTGGCCCTGGGGCTGGCCCACCTGCTCTACGAGGGGTCGCTGTACCTGTTGCTGCTCGGTTTTGGCGCGGTGGGCAGCAAGGAACTGCTCGGGGTGGGTGGACGGCTCAAGGGCAGGACCCAATACAGCTACTGCCAGCCCGGGACTTTCTACTTCTGGCTGGGGA
>SICG01000026.1 GCA_009691525.1 Candidatus Latescibacterota bacterium
TAAAAAGTTGTGCGGGAATAGCCCAGGGTCAGGGGAGCAGGCTGGAGGTCAAAAAAACCGCCAAGAGGAAAAAGAGGGGGGAAAGTATTGCCCGCTGTGGGTTCAGGCCGGAGTTTCGCCGACCCGCCGGCTCAGGCGCACCGTCCGGTTCTGGCGCTGGTGCAGGCTGGCCAGCATGTCGCCCAGCAGACCGGTGGAGAAGAACTGGATGCCGACGATTACCAGCAGCATGCCCAACATCAGCAGCGGATGGTGGTTCTGGATGTTGCCGTGGGTGAAGCGCAGGTAGGTGATATAGCTGCATATCCCTCCCCCGGCCAGGGTAGCGACCAGCCCCAGACTGCCGAAGATGTGCATCGGCATGGTCATGAAGCGGATTACAAAGGTGATAGTCAGCAGGTCGAAAAAGCCGTTGAGCAGGCGTTTGGCGCCAAATTTCGACTTGCCAAAACGGCGGGCATGGTGCTGTACGGGTAGCTCCCCCACCCGGTAGCCGGCCCAGTGGGCCATGGCTGGCAGAAACCGGTACAACTCCCCGTACAGATAGGGCAGGCAGTCCTCGGCCACCTCGCGGCGGTAGAGTTTGAGCCCGCAGTTGAAGTCGTGCAGGCGGATGCCCGAGACCAGGGAGGTGACCCGGTTGAAGAAGCGGGAGGGCAGGGTCTTGCTGAGCGGGTCGTGGCGTTTCTTCTTCCACCCGGAGACCAGGTCCAGCCCTTCTTCGAGGGCGGCCAGTAGCCTGGGGATCTCCTCGGGATCGTCTTGTAGATCCGCGTCCATGGTGAGGATGAACCCGCCCCTGGCCTCGCGGAAACCGGCGGCCAGGGCGGCCGCCTTGCGCTGGTTGCGCCGAAAGCCCACGGCGCGGATGCGCGGGTCCTGCTGGTGCAGGGACTCGATGACCGCAAAAGAACCATCGGTGCTGCCGTCGTCGACAAAAATCACCTCCGCGGCAAAGGGCAGGCGGTCCAGCACCGCCCCGAGTTTTTCGGCCAAAGGAGGCAGGCTCTCCTCCTCGTTGTACACCGGGATAACGACGGACAGGCCCAGAGGTGATAGCGTGGTTGGGTTCATGGTTTTTCCTTCTGGAGGCGCTGGTGCAGGTTCTGGATCAGGCGCTGCAACTGCTGGTCCCGGGGATAAGCCCGGAGCAGGGGTTCGGCCAGCTGCAGCGCTTCCTGGAGGCGCTGCTGGCCGGCCAGCAGCAGGGCCAGGTTGCGTTGCCAACTCAGTTCGGCTGGTGCCAGGGACATGGCCTGTCTCAACAAGATTTCGGCCTGGTCGAATCGGCCCTCGAGCAGGTAGACTGCCCCCAGGTTGCCCACGATCGCTGGATGCTGGGGCGCCAGGCGCAGCGCTTCCTCCAGGCACTCGCGTGCTTTGGAGCGCTGGCCGGCTGTTCCGTATTCGATGCCCAGGCTCATCAGGGTTTCGGCATCCTGGGGCTGTAGGGCGATGGCCCCTTCCCAGGCGCCGATGGCCCCGGCATGATCCTGCTTTTGCTGCAAGGCGCGGGCCAACCAGAGGTAACTCTGGGGGTTGAGGGGGTCCAGTGCCACGGCCCGCTGCAGGAAAGACACGGCCTGATCGGTATTTTTCTCCTGCCGCCAGAGGGCCTGGCCCAACAGGCGCAGGGTCGGGGCGTTGTTGGGGTGCAGGGCCAGGCTCTGCCGCAATGGCCCCTCGGCTTCGGCCGGGCGGTTGGCTTCGAGGCGGGCCAGGCCCAGGCTGTGGTGATAGCGGAAATCCCAGTTGCGCCAGCTGATGGCCTGGGCATACGCCAAGGTGGCGCGGTTGGGCTGGTGCTCGACTTGGTGCTGGTGGCCTTTGGAATAATAATAATCGCCGGCGGCGATACACAAACTCCAGTATCCACCGGCCAGGACCAACAGGGCCCCGGCGACCAGGACTGCTGAGCGCCGGCCCCTAGTGGCCAAAGCAATGGCCTGCCCCGGGCTTTTGCCCCGGTTGAGGGCCACCACCAGCCCGCCCAGCAGCCAGAAAAGCGCTGCCGAGGCGGGACCTTGCAGGTTAAAGCTGAAGGCACAATGCACCAGGGTGGCGATGAGTCCGGCCAGACAGCCACGGGTGAGGGCGCGGATCTCAGGTTGGTCCTGGTGGCGCAGGCAGTTCCAACCGCTCCAGACCACCGTGCCCAACAGCCACAACATGGCGGCCAGTCCCAGGAGGCCTCCTTCGGCGGCAAACTCCAGGTACTCGTTTTCAGCTTCGTAGGCCACGTTAGTCAGGTCACCCATCAGCTGTTTCCAGGCTTGGTGGCGTTCGGGCGAACGGTAAGCGGGCAGGAAGAGCTCAAAGTTGCCCGGCCCCACCCCGAGCAGGGGATGGGCGCTGATCAGGGCGATGGTGTCGCCCCAGATGATCAGGCGCTGGGCCACGGAGATGTTGCCGAGATCGAAGCTGCTCAGGGCGCGGTCCCAGGTGCTCTGGGCCAGTTGGGAGAGGCTGCGGTTGAGGGTCTGGCCATCGCCACTGGGCGCGCTGTCCAGTACCAGGCCCAGCGGGGCGCTCAACAGCAGGGCGGCCAGGGCCCCGACCAGCAACTGGTGCAGCCGACGGCGGGTAAAGGCCAGGCGGGGCCAAAACCAGAAGGTGAGGCCGACGGCCAGGGCCAGCCAGCCGGCGCGGCTGGCGGCGACCAGCAGATGGGCCATGGTGAGGATGAGGGCGACCCAGAGCAGGGTTTGTTCCCACGGGCGGCGGCGCACCGCCAGCAGTGCCAGGATCAGCGGGATGAGTAATTCGAGATAGTGGGCGACAAAGTTGGGATTGCCCAGCGTGGAGACCGGCAGGTTGCCGTAAATAGTGGGCAGGGGGATGAGGTGGAGGCCATGGTATTGCAGCAGACCCAGGAGGGCCACTACCAGGCCGCTCATGGCGATGGTCCACAGGGTGCTGTAGGCCGCCGCTGGATCGCGGAAATGGTGCATGGCCAGGAGGCACAGGAGCAGGAGCCATGCCTGGGTGAGCAGCACTTCGGCCCCCTGGATCTTGTTGAAGGCCAGGGCCAGGGAGACCAGGGACAGTCCCAGATAGGCCAGGAGTGGACGGTAGAGGGGGACGCGTTCCAGCAGGAGCCGGCCCTGGATTCCGGCCCGCACCAACCACAAACCCCCCAGCAGGCCGGCCATCAGATGCAGGGCGGCGAGTTTGCCGATGCGATAGTCAGAAAGCTGGGGAGAGTAGAAAAAAGCGGTGAGGACAATCAGGGCCGGCACCCCGGCTTCCAGCAGTGCTTCGCACAAATAACCCGCGGCTTCATGCGGTCCGCCACCGGTGCTCAAACTCTGCCGCGCTGCCTGGAGGTAGGCTCCCACCTTGCTGCGGGCAGGAACCGGAGTCTTATCCTGGTCGGCTGGATTCATCTTCGCTGTGGTTGTTGCTTCTGTGCAGGGTCAGGCGCACCACCAGCAACCCCAACCCACCGGAGACGATGTTCAGCTGCACGTCCTTGACCTCAAAGACCCGCTCCGGCGAGATCCACTGGATGAGTTCGTCACCGGTCCCTACCAGCGCGCTAAGGAGCAGGGCCACAATATAGGCCTTGGTTGCCGGCAGGTCGAGAGAAAGGGCCCGGTGGAGGAGATAGCCAACCAGGCCGTACTCGACTAGGTGGAGCCGCTCGGCGGGGAAGAGGGCAAAACGGTTCAGCATATAGGCATAGGCCAGGCCGACGGCCAGCAGGGCGGTATAGGTCTGCCAGCGCCGTCCCGTGGGGTCGGGCCGGACCTTGAGCACCAGCGCGATGCCCAGCCCCACCACCACGGCGATGCCCAGGTAGCGGACCGCGCCCTGGGTGTGGTCCACGAGGGTTCCCCACACCTGAGGCATGAGGGGAATGGTGCTGTAGACGAAGGCGATATAGAGCAGGGCTTGGCCCCAGGCGCGGCTGCGTTCCACGCCGAAGCGGAGGAGACGCGGCCAGGCCAGGGCGGCAACAATGGCCAGGAGCAGGACATAGGCGCTCAGTTCCGCCGGGGGTGCCTGGGCCACCCACAGGTAGAGATCCACCAGGCCCAGGCCCAGGCCCTTGACCAGCAGGACCCCCTGTTCGGCGCCGGCCTGGAGACTGCGCCAGCCCAGCCACAGCCCGCCTGCTACCGAGAGGCTGACCTCGGGGTGGGTGGAGCCCAGGTAGAAGGTGGTCCATTCACTGGCCTGGGCAGGCTGGCCCTGGGCATGAATCCTAAAGCGCCAGGGGTTGTACAGGGAGAGGGAGTTCCAGAAAGTCTCCTGGAAGGGCCCGTAGCTGGGAGTGGTCCCCTTTTCGGTGATCTGCCCTTCCAGGTGGTACGCCCCCTTGCCCACCTGGTATTCGATCACATACTCGGCCTGGGGATCTCCGGTCCAACGCAACTGGATGGAATAGCCATCGCCCTGGTAGTTGAGGGTGTCCCCGTCCACGGGAAAGAGGATCTGCGGGGGACCGCTGGCTACCGAGGTTGGCGCGGCTAGGGCAGGGGCTTGGTGGTAGGGACGCCGCTGGGTGTAGAGGAACCACTGGTTGAGCAGGGTGCGCAGACTGTCGGCGACCACGGGGTGGTCGGCCAGCACGTCCTCCGTTTCGTGCGGATCGGCGGCCAGGTCGTAGAGGGCAAATTCATCGGCGGGGGTGTAGTGCAGCAGTTTCCAGCGTTCGGTGCGCACGGCGGCGACCCGCTGGTGGTACTGCTCGTCGTCAGCGGTGTACCCGCCCCCGGAAGTCTCGCAGTAGATGGGCCGCTCTTTCCAGCCGGGCTGATCCATGAGCAGGGGGACCAGCGAAGCGCCCTGTGCCCCGAGGGGAGTGGGCTGGCCGATCAGTTCCATCAGGGTGGGCATGAGGTCGATGCACTGGACCGGCTCCTCCACCACCCGGCCGGCCGGCAGCACCCCTGGATACCAGAAGAGGAGGGGGATGCGGATCACCTCGTCGAAGAGCCGGCCCTCTTTGAAGGTGGAGACATGGCCGACCAAGTCGTGATCGAGCAATTCCTCGCCATGGTCGGCCGAGATCACCACCAGGGTGTTGCGGTCCAATCCCAACTCCTTGAGGGTTTGGCGCAGGGGGGCGAAGAACTCCTCGTCGAGCTGGCGGATCTGGCCGTCGTACAGGGCTTCCACCCAGGGCTGGTCTCCCGAGCCGAAATCTGCGGCGCCGCGTACCAGCATCACGTTTTTTTTGACCGCGGCGATTTTCTCCCCTGCCATGAATTTCCGGTAGAGGCCGGTCAGGGAGAAGCCGTGCCCGTAATCGGGGGGCATGAACATGGACTCATAGACCGGCTTGGGATCGTAGGGCAGGTGTAACTCGCGGTAGTGGTAGTAGAGGAAGAAGGGTTGGTGGCGAGGGGCCTCCTCGGCGAGCCATTTGAAGAGGATCTGGTCGCCGTCGTGCATATAGCGGTCGCGGCCGGCGTACGGCTCGAAGCCCAGATTGCCGAAATTGGGGATGTCGGTGAGGAAAAAGATGTCCGGGGCACTGTACCCGGCGGCCCTGAAGGCCTCGGGTAGGGTGGTGACATCCGGATCGAGTTCCTGGCTGCGGATATCCACCCCGTGAGTGGGGGCGTAGAGGCCGCTGAGGATGGAGATCAGGCCCGGCGAGGTCCAGCCCGAACTGGTGAAGGCCTGTTTGAAGAAGACCCCTTCGCTGGCCAGGCTGTCCAGGTGGGGGCTGGTGGGGTGGGGGTACCCATAATAGCCGAGGTGGTCAGGGCGAAAGGTGTCGACGGTGACCAGCAGCACATTGGGGCGCTGGTCTATCGCTCCGCAGGGCAGGGCCAGAGCCAGGAGCAGGAGCAGATTCCTAATCAAGAGGCACCTTTTTCTCGATCCACAGGGTGGCGCTGATGAGGATCACCACTGCCGCGCTCAAGAGGAGGGCGCCGGCCCACGGGTGATCATGTAAAAACGCGTGGCCGCTGCCTCCCAAGAGCAGGATGAGCAGAGCGATGCCCAGGTCTACTTGCAGATGGTTCCAGCCGGCGCGGGTGAGGCGCTGGTACAAGTGGAGGTTGTGGGCCCGCAGGACGTTCTCGCCCCGCAGGAGACGGCGCACCAGGGTGTAGGTGGTGTCGAAGAGGTAATAACCCAGGGGCAGGGCCATGAGCCACAGCGGCAGTCCGGCCTGTTCCCCCATCACACCCAGCCCGGCCAGCCAGAAGCCCAGACAGAGGGCACCCACGTCGCCCATGAAGATGCGGGCCGGCGGGAAGTTGAAGACCAGGAAGCCGGCGCTGGCAGCCATCAGGGCCAGCCCCACCCAGGCCAGGGAGGGGGCGCGGTCCAGGGTCCACAGCGCGATCCAGGTGCCGGCGCCCATGGCCTGCAAGCCGCTGAGCCCGTCGATACCGTCCATAAAATTGTACACGTTGCACAGGGCCAGCAGCCATAAGGAAGTCAGGGGCCAGCCCCATAACCCCAGTTCCAGGTGATGTCCTCCGGGGAGGGCGAGCCCTTCCAGGTGCGGCCCCCACCACAGCCAGGCCGCGCCGGCCAGCAGGATAAGCACCGCCTTCTCCGCGACGTTCATGGGTTTGCCCAGATCGTCGCGGATGCTGCCCAGCAGTGGGACGCTGCCGGCCAAGAGCGGCCAGGCCACCTGGGGTTCCAGCTGGCCGGTGAGCAGCCCGGCGGCCAGACCTGCCCACACCCCGGCCACCAAGCCGACGCCGCCCAGAGTGGGGGTGGGGCGCTGGTGGGCGCTGCGCTCGTTGGGCCGGTCCAGCGTGCCCCAGGCCTGGGCCCCGCGCCACATCGCCCAGGTGAAGGCGCAGGACAGGAGGAAGGCCACACCGACGGGCAGGAGCGCCATCATATAGTTTTTCCGATGTCATAAATCTGGGCCAGGCCTGCGGCCAGGGAGCGCGGGGCAAAACCCAGGTCGGCGCGCGCCGCGTCAATGGCGCAATGCTTGTCCTCCTGCAGGCGGCGGAATTGCTCGGCTTCGAGGTCTGGCACCAAGCCCGTCTTGCGGGCCAGCCACAGCCCGGCCAGCACCAGGGACAGGGGCAGGTGTACCTTGCGGGCTTTGAGACCGAGGGCAGTCCCCACTTGGTCGATGAGCGCGTTGTAGCTCAGGGCTTCGGGGCCGGCCAGGTCGTAGCAGCGGCGGAGCGCGGCCGGAGCGCGGGCGGCGGCCAGCAGGGCCTCGACCAGGTCCCCCACATGCAGGGGCTGCTGTAGGGCCCGGCCATCGCCGCAGACCGGGATCCAGCGCCTCCGGCGCAGATAAGCGGCCAGCCGGTTGAGGTTGCGGTCCTCTCCCGGGCCGTAGATCATGGTGGGCCGCAAGAGGGTCCAGGGCAGGGCGGAGTTCAGGGCGCTTTGCTCCCCGGCGATGACCTCGGCTACCGAGGGGGAGGGCACTCGGGAATAACGCCGTTGCGAGCTGACCAATACCAGCCTTTCCAGACCGGCAGGGGCACAGGCTATTAGGGCGGGGGTGTAGCGGATATGGGCCAGGTGGAAGATCAGGCGCACGCCGGCCAGGGCCGGTCCCAGGCTGGAGGGATTTTCCAGATCTCCGGTGCAGATCTCCACCGGCCAGGGGGCCAGGAGCGTTTGGTCGCTGGTGGGGCGCACCAGACAGCGCAGGGGCTGGCCCCAGGCGGCAAGCCGGGGCAGCAGGAAACGCCCGGTATATCCCGTGGTGCCAGTTACTAGAATCACGGTCGCCTGCTTCCGGCTGATAATTCCAAGTAGAGTTGTTCCACCTGGGTCACCATGTGCTCCAGGCCGAATGTGTGTTCGGCACCTCGGCGTCCTTCCTGGGCCAGGGCAGCGCGCAGGGGCGGATCATCCAGCAGGGCGGCAATGGCCTGCGCGAGGGCGGCGGGGTTCTCGGGAGGCACCAGCCAGCCGTTGTGCCCGTGGCGTATCAACTCGGGAATGCCGCCCACGTGGGCGGCCACCACGGGCCGGCCCATGGCCATGGCCTCGATCAGCACCCGGCCCTGGCCTTCCCGGCGCGAAGGGACGACCAGCAGATCAAAGGCCCGCAAGTACGGCCGCACGTCTGCCACGTTGCCGGCAAAGTACACCCTGGCTTCGAGACCGAGACCTCGGGCCTGGGCTTCCAGTTCCCCGCGCAAGGGGCCGTCGCCCACCAGGCACAGGCGCAGTTGGGGATACCTGGGGGCGAGGCTGCCCAGCGCCTTCAGCAGCAGATCGAGGCCTTTTTCTGGGGTGAGGCTGGCGATGACCCCCAGCAGCGGGGAACCGGACACTGCGGGAGATGGGCTAGCCAGATCTGGGTCGAAATATTTTAGATCGATGCCGTTGCGGATCACCCGGTACTGGGCTGCGCGCCCCAACCCCAGGGCCTGCAACCCGGCTGCTGTCTCACCGCTCACCGCGATTAGCGCGTCGGTGCGCCGGGCAGCCAATTTCTCGCCGCCGCGCAGCAGCCGGCTCTTCAGGGAAGAACCCTCCAACTCCTCCACCTGGCCGTGGTAGGTGTGTACCACCACCGGCACCCCGGCCAGGCGGGCGGCCAGCCGGCCCAATACCCCGGCCTTGGAGATGTGGGTGTGCACGATGTCGGGGCGGGTGCGGATGATCTTTCGGTAGAGGCCCAAGAAAGCTGCGGCGTCGGCGGTGGGCGACAAGGCCCGCTGCAGGGCGAGCAGATAGGTGGCGGGGATGCCGCGCTGGCTCGCTTCCTCCCACAGGCTGCCTTCACCTGGTTCGCTGCGGCCGGCGACGATTTCCACCTGGTGGCCCCGGGCCAGCAATCCGGCGCTGAGGTCCAGGACGTGGCGGGGCACGCCGCGCACGGCCAGGCGGGTGAGGATCTGGAGGATACGGGCCACGTTCAGAGACCGCGAAAGAAGCCGCAGATATAGGATGAGGAGACCTGTCGGCGTCCCTGGATGTAGCGCCGCCGCCGCAGGGCCAGGGGCAGCAGGCGCAGCACGTCGACCAGGGCCAGGCTTAGGTACGGGGCGCGCAGAGGCCAGCGAAACAACAGATAGGGCCACAGCAGCAACTCGGTCAGCAGCAGGGGGGGCAGCAGCCGGAGCAACACCCCGGGGGAAGCGTTTTTGATCAGGGTCAGATAGCGATTTTTCAGGACGTGGCGCTGGAAGAAGGCCGGCTTCTCGGCAAAACGCAGGCGGCCGTCCAGTGAGCCGGAGCCCACATGATGAGCCGGTGGAGTGGGCTGGAAGCGCACCTTCCAACCCCAGAGCTGGGCCCTCCAGGCCAGGTCGATGTCCTCGCCATAACCAAAGTAGGATTCGTCGAAATATTCCCCTTCCACTTTGAGATCTTCGAGGGCCTCGCGGCAGAAGAGGACCACCGCGCCGGTGGCGCCGAAGACTTCCTCGGGGAGATCGAGTTCCGTGCTGTGGCGAATGCGGATCTGCCGGCGCAGGAAGAAGCCGCCGTTGAGCAACTCCTGGGTCGCCTCCTGGAAGACGAGCCCGGTCACCGCCGCCACCCGGGGGCCAGGGGCAAAACCCTGCAGGGCCTGGCGGAGAAAGTCGGGTTCGAGAAAGACGTCGGTGTTGAGCACCAGGATGTAGGGAGCGTTGCAGGCGGCGATGGCCTGGTTGTAGCCGGCGGCAAAGCCGCGGTTGGTGGGGTTTTCGATCAGCCGCACCTGCGGGTAGTGTTGCCTGAGCCACGTCTGCGAGCCATCGGTGGAACCGTTGTCCACCACCACCACCTCGGCGAGGGGGCAGGTCTGGGCATAGAGCCCTGCCAGGCACCGGTCCAGGTATTTCATGCCATTCCAGTTGGCCAGCGCTGCGGCGGTGTCACTCACGCTCTTTCCTCCAAGTCAAAAAATCTAACCCCGCCCCCTACCCTTAGCAACCGCGCCTGCTTGACAGCGGCTCGGCGCGAGAGGTATATAGGAATCATGTTTCAATTGCGGCCATCTGCCCATATCCACCTGATTGCCATCTGCGGCACCGCCATGGGTTCCCTGGCCGGCATGCTCAGGGAACGCGGCTTCCGGGTCACGGGTTCGGACACCCACGTGTACCCGCCGATGAGCACCTTTCTGGCGGAGATGGGTATCGAGGTGCAGGCCGGTTTCGACGCGGCCCGCCTCGAACCCGCCCCCGACCTGGTGGTGGTGGGCAACGCGGTCTCGCGCGGCAATCCCGAGGTGGAAGCCGTGCTCGACCGCCAGCTCACCTACGCCTCGCTGCCCGAGGTGTTGAGAGATTGCTTCCTGCGCGGCAAACGGCCGGTGGTGATCACCGGCACCCACGGCAAGACAACCACCACGGCCATGGTGGCGCACCTGCTGAGCCAGGGTGGCCTCGACCCTTCCTTTCTGATCGCCGGTTTGCCTCGGAACTTCCCCCGGTCCTTTGGTCTGGGCAAGGGCGAGTATTTTGCCGTGGAGGGCGATGAGTACGACAGCGCCTTCTTCGCCAAGTGGGCGAAATTTTTCTATTACCTGCCCGAGATCCTCATCGTCAACAACATCGAATTTGACCACGCCGACATCTACGAGAACCTGGGGGCCATCGAGAAGGCTTTCAGGCAGGTGATCAACCTGGTGCCAGGCCAAGGGCTGGTGCTGGCCGGCAGCGGGGACCTGGTGCTGGCCCGGCTGCTGCCCCAGTCCCGGGCGCCGGTGCAAACTTTTGGTCTGGAGGCAGAGGCCCACTGGCAGGCAACCCAAGTGGAGACCTCGTCCCAGGGAGAGCACTTCACTCTCTGCCGGCAGGGAGAGGAACTGGGCCGTTTCTTTTTGGCCCTCAGCGGCGCGTACAATATCCGCAATGCCCTGGCGGCCTTGGGCGTGGGCCTGAGCGCGGGGTTGTCGGTGGAGCAGTTGCAGGAGGGGCTGCGCTCCTTCAAGGGGGTGCGGCGGCGGCAGGAATTGCTCGGGGTGGTGGGCGGGATCACCCTCATCGACGATTTCGCCCATCATCCCACGGCCGTGGCCCAGACCCTCCTCGGCCTGCGCCAGGCCCACCGCAGCGGGACGCTGTGGGCGATTTTCGAACCCGCCAGTGCCAGCAACGCCCGGGCGGTTTTTGAAGCCCAGTATCTGGAGGCCTTTGCCCCGGCAGACCAGGTGATCATCGGCAAGGTGCCCCGCCCGGAGCGGGCGCGCAGCGATGAGCCCTTTTCCGGGGAGCGCCTGATCGAAGCGCTGCGCGCCCGGGGCAAGGGCGCCTGGCACCTGCCCGAGGTTGAGCAGATCCTGGCCCGGCTGGAGGCAGAGGTGGCACCGGGGGATGTGGTGGTATTTATGAGCAACGGCGGTTTCGGCGGGGTCCAGACCCGTTTTCTCGAAACACTCAAGGGCAGAGATGCAGCTGCTTAAGCCTGGTCCCCTGCAACCGGGGGAACTCATCGCCCTGGTGGGGCCTTCGGGACCGGCGCCCAGGGAGCGGTTGGAGGCGGGCATCGCCTATCTGGAGGGACGCGGGTACCGGGTCAGGCCGGGACGCCACCTTTTCGCGCGCCACCATTACCTGGCCGGCACCGACCAGCAGCGGGCCGAGGATCTGCGGGAGGCCTTCGCCGATCCCCAGGTGCGGGCGGTGTTCTGCGCCCGGGGCGGATACGGCACGGGTCGGCTCCTGGATCGGCTCGACTACGCTGCCATCGCCGCTGACCCCAAGATCGTGTTGGGCTTCAGCGATACCACCGGTTTGCACCTGGCTCTCCAGGCCCGCTGCGGCCTGGTCTGTTTCACCGGCGGGCTGGTCTCCATGGATCTGGCCGGCGAGCGGGATCCCTTCACCGAGCAGTGGCTGTGGCGGACCCTGACCAGCAACGCGCCCTTGGGTGCGTTACCTCTGGGGGAAGAATTCAAGGTGCTGCGGCCGGGCCGGGCTGCGGGACCCTTGCGGGGTGGTTGCCTTTCGCTCTTATGCAGCCTGATGGGCACTGATTACGTGCCGGAGCTGAAGGGTGCCATTCTGCTGCTAGAAGATGTGGACGAATATCCCTACCGTCTGGACCGCATGCTGAACCATTTGCGCCTTGCCGGCGTCCTAAAGGACATCGGGGGCTTGGTCCTGGGCCAGTTCAAGGACTGCTTCAAGCCCGAGGAGATGGGACACTCGCCTGATTTGTCGGAGATGGTGATGGAACTGACCGAAGGTCTCGACCTGCCGGTGGTGACCGGGGTGCCCTACGGCCATTTCACGAGACGATTGGTATTACCGCTGGGCGTGCAGGCGGTGCTGGACACCGCCCTTCCCGAACTGCGCCTCACCGAGACGGCTTTTGCATGAGAGTCTGCTGCCTGTTTCTGCTCTTAGTGTGGGGTGCTGCTGCCCAGGCCCAGGACCCGCATATCCAGCGCCTGGGACAGGAATTGCACAGCCGAGAGCAGGGCCTCCGCATGCAGGCGGCCCGCAGCCTGGGGCTGGCCGGCGAAGCCCAGAGTGTGCTGCTCTTGCGCCAGGCGCTGCCGGGGGAGCGCAGCGCTGCCGTGCGCCTGGAAATCGTCCGCGCCCTGCGCAATATTGTTTTTTTGCGGTACCCAGGTTATCCGGAGGCACTGCGGGTGCTGCAGGAGGAATCCAGCGACGGGGCCGAGGCCGATGAACTGGTGCGCCTGAAGGCCACGGAGGCGCTGTGGGAGGCGGGGAAGAAGGATCTCCTAGATCCGGTGCCGGTGTTGCGCCGCAACCTGGGAGACCGCAGCCAGCGTCTGCGCCTGGCGGCGGTGGAAATGCTCGGGAAGCTAGGTACCCCCGCCACCATCAAAGCCCTGGGTTAGGCTGCGGTGGATCAGGCGCAACCGGAGACGGTGCGTCTCAAGGCCATCGAAGCCCTGGGGGCCACGGCCCAGGCAGATCTGGGGCCGGTGGGCCGCCAGGTGCAGGAAGAAAATATCGCCATGGCCGGGCGGCTGCGCACCCAGCCCTTGGTGCCGGCCAGCACCTTGGAGACGCGCCATCAGCTGCAGATCCGCTATCTGAGCGCCCTGCTCAGGGACCCCCGCGCCAGTTCCTCTCTGGCGCTGCGGGCGGTCAAGTCCATCGGCCAGGTGAAGGACCGCTCTTCGGTGCCGGTCTTGCACGAGGTGATCGCCAATCACCAAGACGAGGCGGTGCGCCTGCAGGCTACCAAGGTGCTCAGCCATGTGCTGGCGCGGCAGTACGAGTAGCTAGCGCAATCCCAGCGCTTTGAGATAATCCGCTCCGGCCCGGCTCAGATCTGCCAGTACGATCCGGGCCTCGCGACCCACCTGATCCCAGTCCATCTCGCGCGCCTCAGCCTGGGCCAGCTGCTTTTCGCCGGCCTCTTCGCGCAGGGCCACCCGATCCCACAGACCTACCCCGATATTGGGCTCGATCAGCACCACCCGCCAGCCGGCGATGT
The DNA here is from genome assembly GCA_009691525.1 of Candidatus Latescibacterota bacterium. Classification (GTDB taxonomy): domain Bacteria; phylum Latescibacterota; class UBA2968; order UBA8231; family UBA8231; genus SICG01. The sequence goes on from SICG01000026.1 coordinate 13,312, forward strand.
GCCCGGCAAAACAGCGCCCGCCCTCCTGCAAAAGAAAGGTGGAGCCGGTGCGCTGTCCCTGGTCGTCGAAGCTGGGCAACACGTCCACCAGGGTGCCGGGTGGATCGAAGAGGGGGGCGATGAGGAAGTCGAGCATCATGTACCGGGGGAAGCCGTAGGAGAGGCCAGTCAGGTCCACACCCACCGGGCGGCCCAGCTCGCGCTGGTAGGCCGGGGCGGTGCGCTGCTCGTACGCGGCCAGGGCTTCCATCACCCGGCGTCCTGCGAGGGCCAGTTGGTCGAGAATGGGCTGCTGGTGTTCGGGCCGGATGTGCACGGGAAGAAATTGTTCCAGACTGCCGCCGCGCCCGACATTGGTGATCAACTGGGTGCTGTTGAGGGTGATCCAGTGGGAGAGGTGCCAGCGTTCTTCCAGGCTGGGGGCCCCCGGATCGGCGGTGGAGAGGATGATGCGGTGCGAGCCGTAGATGGGGGTGCGGGGCCGGCGGCTGCGATCCACGGGGCTGCCCCACTCCGAGATCTGGCGGCACCCGAAGGCGGCCATGAATTCCTCGGTGGCCCAGTATTCGGGCGAAGAGCGGATGACTTCCTGGATGGCGGTGTTGTGTTTGAGGGAGATCTGGTGGATAAAATTCACCGCCGCGCGCAGTTGATCGGCATCCAGCTGGCCATCGAGCCGGCCCAGGGCAAAGGCGCGGGCGTTGCGGCCCCCGGATTCGGCGGCATCCTTGATCATCACCAGCGGGTAGCGCTGGGCAAAGGCCGCCAGGCCGCCATAGGGCGTGTCCGGTAGGCCTTCGGCGATCCATTTTTTGACCAGGGCCTCGTCGCGGCTGCGGGCCGTGTACTCGCTTAGCCAGTCGATCTCGGCGGGCATCTCCACCCCCGAAGTGGGCGGGAAGATGTCGGGATACTTGGCCTTGTCGTAGGTGGTCCAGGTGTGGAAGAGGGACTGGACCGTATAGGGCAGGCCGCAGTCCTCCAGTTGACCGGTGGTGTAGAGCGGGTCCCCGTGGAAGGGATAGACAAGGGCAGCCAGCACCGGGCTGGTGAAACGGGCTGCCACCCGGATGCCCTTTGGCGGTACCTGCCCGGCCGCCTCGGCCGCCTGCGCCGGGCTGAGGCCCTTGTGTTGGATCAGGGCCTGGGCATAGGTGGTCGTGTCCACGTAAAAGTGGGCGCTGCGGCAGCAGACCACCGGCCGGGGAAGTCCAGGGCGGTGGTCGATTTCGGGATGGCGGCTGATAAAGACGTTGGCACCGGACTGACCCTGGGCCTCCAACTGGCGGGCCAGAGTGGGGCCTTCGCGCAGGGCCCGCGAATAGTGGGTGCGACCCACCGGTAGACCGATGAGATGGTTGATCCGCTGCTCGGCCTGGATCAACCCAGGGTCAAATTCGGCGAAAACCACCGGCAGCGGGAAGCCGTCGTTGCGGATAAAGGCCAGCTCCCGCAGCTGCCCGTAGGAGCGCCAGGCCCGCTCGGCTTTGCCCCGGGCGCCGGCGCCGATGGCCTCGACCTGCTGGCCGTCGAGGAAATTGCCCAAGAGCAGATCCTGCTCGGCAAGGGGCAGGGCGTGTACCTCGGGGTGGCGGGTGACCACCTGGCGCAGATAGCGGTAGAGCCAGGTGTGGCGCTCCACCGCCAACTGATAGAGGTCCTCACCGGCAAAGCCGGCGAAGCCGATGCCCCGCGAGTAGACCCAGGGCCGGTACTCGTAGAAGTGGTCGTCGAGGGTCTCGGCGAAAAAGTCGGCCAGACGCCGCCATAACAGGGAGGAATCTATTAACCCCTCTGCGGGGCGGGTCAGTTCGATGGTGTGTTCCACCGCCAAGAGGATGTAGAAAAGCTCGGCACCCTGGGCCAGCAGGCGGAGGTGATGCTGGCATTGGTTGCTGGAGAGCTGGCCTTGATGGTGGGCTTCGGCCACTTTCTGGGCCAGGCGACCAAAATCGCCGATATCCTCGTACCCACCGCCGATCTGACGCCAGATGGCCAGTTCGAGCTGCCTGCCGGTGAAAAGCTGGGCCAACCGGCCGATGAACTCCCGGGTCAGCTGGGGGTGTTCCTCGTCGTGGAACTGGCCGGCCAGGGCCAGCAGGGCGTTGCGCGTATAACCGATGAAGGTGCCCAAAGCCTGCTCGTCCACCGGCTGGTCGCCCGATCCGAGGGCCTGCAGGGCGGCCTGGTACGCGGCGGGAAAGGAGATGGGCTCGGCGGGTACCGCGGCAAAGGCGGCCTGGCGCTGGTTGAGGGCCTGGGCTTTGGCGATGCGGGCAGCCAACTGGCGCCTCGCCTCGATGGCCACCTGGGGGCGTTCCTCGGCGGCCTTGTTGGAACTCTCGAGACGCCGTTCCTGGCGGAACTCCTCGGGCTGGGGCCAGTACCGGGCATGTAACAGGGACAGATCGTTGGCCGGGGGCCGTCCCCCCAGGCGGCGCAGGCCTGCTTCAAAGCGCTGGGCATAGGCCTGGATCTCCTCGGCTTCGGCGCCTTCGAGCAGGAAGAGGCCACCCAGGGCGAGAAATTCGCCGAATCCCAGCTCTGCGAAGGGCAGTCCGCGTCCCAGGCGGGCCTGGGCCTGGGCGATGAAGTGGTCGCGCTCCCGGTCGCGGCCAAAGCGGCGCAATTTCTCTGCTTCCTCCAGCCACTGCCCGAACTCCTGATCCTGGCGCATTTCATCCAGGGCGCGGGCGTACAGCGAGCGGGCGGTTTCGTCGCCAGCGGCGATGGCCTGGCCCAGCCGCTCGGCCCGCCGGCGCAGACGGCGCATCTGGGTCCGCCAGCCTTCGACGGTCTGCTGGCCCAGGCCGATGCTTAGGTAGACCGGCTGACGGCCCAGCCGCTCGCCAGCGGCGAACCAGAGCATCACGTCCAGCCGGTTGAGGGCCCGTCGCCGGGCCCCCGAAGCCCCGTCGACGATGACCAGGCCGCTGTGCGGGTTGCCCTCCAGCATCAGGGCGCAGAGGCGGGCCGGATCGGCCAGTAGGGTCTGGAGCGCGCGGTGGGGAATGCCGGTATCGAGCACGTCGGCGCCCTGGAGGGCGTGTTCGTACGAGGATTCGGGTCCCAGCACCCGCAGGGCCAGGGCGTGTAACTTGCCCCCCAGGCGGGCGACCAGGGCCGCCCCGGTAGTAGGGGTGAGACCGGCATGGCCGGCCCAGGTGCCCAGCCGGGGGCCGTGACTGCGCAGATTGGCCTCGATCTCGGAGAGGCTGAAACCGGCACTCAGCAGCTCGCGCTGGGCTTCCTCGGCCAAACTGTCGAGGTTGGAGTCGCTGGTATAGTTGAACAAGTCCTGGGTGGACAGCCCGGTGGGTGAGACCAGGCGTAGCTCGGCGGGAAGGGGGTGGCCGGGATAGAGCTGCCGCAGCTGAACTAGTGCCTCTTCGTCGCCCGGATCGAGTCCCAACAGTTGCAGCAGGCGGTGGCCCCGCCCGCGCAGCTCCAGAGCCGCGTAGCCCTGGTGCAGTAGCACGGCCAGTTCCTGGGCCTCGGCGTCGAGGGCGTGTAACAGGTGGTCGCCGGTGCCGGCCAGGATCTCGAATTTGCGCATGCCCACCGAGAAGCGGCCGTCCTGGGTATCGGGTTTGTACTCGGCGCTGAGCACGGCAACCAGGCCGGCGACATTGACCTGGGGGTGGCGCCTGGCCGCTTCCTGTATGCCAGAGCGGATGAGCCAGGCCTTGTAGAAGGGCATGAAGCGGTTGAGATGCTCGGCACCGGCCACCATCTTGTGGATGCCCCAGCGGGCTGAGAGCACCGCAGCCACCCGGTAGGGGTCCAGCAGTTCGGGCTGGCCCAGGCCTTCGAGCACCTGGGTGAGGTGGGGCAGCTGGAAGATGGGCAGGCCGGCGGGCAGCAGGGTGCGGGCCCAGGCTTCCCAGGCGCCCTGGGTGGGGAATTCGGCGCGGCGGTCCAGCAACTGGTGCGCCAATTCGGCCACCTGCTCGTGTACTTCGTCGGGCAAGCCCAGCTGGCGCAGTTTCTCGGTGCGTCCCAAGGTGAGCACAAATTCGAGGAAGAGGCCGTCCTTGGGCACGCAGTACCCGCCGTAGCCTTCGCCGGCGGGGTGGATCAGGCGGTCGCGGCGCCGGCTCATCTGGTCGCCCATCTCCTCCAGGTCGCCGTGGCGGGCGGCGCCCACCATCAGCGAGAGGGCATTGGAGAAGGCGAAGTGGGAGGCCATGGAGGCGTTTTCGCCGGTCTTGAGTACCTCGGGTTCGGCCAGGCTGGCAAAGCTGCGCACGGATTTGTTGATCAGGCTGTAGATCTGGCGGCCGACCTGGGCGGCGGCCCGGTCCGCCCCGCCTACCCATTGGGACCAGCTCTCCACGGACTCGCGCTCGCGTTCCCCCAGGTCGACCCGGCTGGGGGTGTAGAGCAGGTGGTAGCGTTTGCCCGGACCGGTGGCCTGATAGGCATGGAGCGGGTCCATGGCCAGGTGGTTCAGCTTGCGGCTGGTGAGCACCTCCTTGCGGGCGGTGGTCTTGCTCAGGCGTTGGTAGCGCCGCAGGAAGGTGCGGGCCTGCTCCTGCAAATGCAGCTGGGGATGTTGCTGATCGAGCTCTTCCAGCACCAGGCGGCGGGCGGCAAAACGCACATAGGCTTGCAGATCTTGGCGGTAGTGCTCGTCGGCCTGGACCACCTGGAACAGGGCTTGCTCGGCGGTGGACTGGGGATGATCCAGACGATAGTGGTCGGCCTCCTGCTGCAACGACTCGCCGTTGCGCGCTGCTACCCGGGCCAGGGCGGTTGCCTGCAGCTGGGCCATCTTGTCGCGCAGACAGACCTCGACCGCGGCCGGCTCGCGTACGGGGGCGGCCCCTGGATGCTGCTTTTCTTCGTACTCGCACAGGGCACCCAGGCAGGACAGTTCCTCTTGGACCTGGGGGTTGCGGCCCATCACCCGCTGCACTGCTGCGGCAGTGGAGACCTGTTCACGGGCGCAGGTCTCCTCGACCTCCACCCAAATCCCCAATTCGCGGATTACCTGCTCGCTCAGCTCGCCAATCCGGGCCAGGTAGGAGTCTTGGCGGGCCCGCACCTCGGGGTGCAGATGCTGGGCCTCCACCGCGTTGTACAGGGCCATCGATTCTTCTAGCCAGGTGCGGATATAACCCTCGGTCATGCCGGCCGACTGAGTGGTGAGCACGTGCAGGGTGGGCAGGGGGCGGCGGGGTTGCAGGGCCTGGGGCAGGAGCCGCTGGGCGGTGCGGGCGAAATCCGCGGCCAGGCCTTCCTCTTCCAGGGCCTGGCGGGCTGCCATTGCCCAGGGATGGCCTTGTTGCCGCAACATAGTGGCGCGGGTAAACAGCGCATGACGCGGTTCCAGCAGGACCTGGCAGAGGGCTTCGTAGGGCGGCAGTTCCTCGTTCTCGATCAGATTGCGGATGGGTTCCTGCTGCTGGCGGTACAGGTGTTCCACGATGGCCCCCAGGGCGGCTTCATCTGCTGAGGAGGAGGTCTCGCCGCCCATCACTTCCCGGGCTAGGGCCAGGAACTCGCTGTCCAGCACCAGCGCCAGATTCTGGGCCCAGAGATCGGCCATCTCCTCGCGGAAAGACTCCTCCATGCCGGCGATGTCCACCACGGTGCGGGTGCTCTCGCGGCCCTCGACCAGCCGCACTTCCTCCTTGATAAAGAGGGGGATGGCCTCGATCCAGTGGTCGGCGACCCGCAGCCAGCGGTAGTCCGGACTGCTGTACAGGTGGTCGCCGGCCAGGCGGGCCAGTTTGCGCAGGTTCTCGGATTTGCCCAGGTACGGTTCCTCGAACTCGTTGATCTTGACCAGCAGATGGGAGCCGGTGGGCGAGGGGCGTTGGCTGATGACCACGTAGGCGGCGCGCCGGCGGGGGGCGGCCAGCAGGGCCCGGCGCAGGTCCTGGACCAGTTCCAGTCGCTGCTGGGTGGCCTCGGTCAGGGGCGCCGTCACCAGGGCAGGCAGTTCGTCGCCGGCCAGTTCGTCGCCGTGGTCCTCGATCTGCTGGCGGGCCTGCCGGCAGCGTTCGAGCAGGACTTGTTTCTGTTCTTCGAGCACTGCCTCCTCAAAGCGTTCGCAGGCCCCTTCGGCCTGGGTCAGCGGCACCTCGGCGCCGCTTTCCAGCAGCAGGCGCAACTCCTCGGCAAAGGGCTGGAGGATGGGGCTGCCTTCCATCGCTGCGGCCAGCCGGGGACCCAGTTCGGACCAGCCGGGCACTGGCTGCAAGAGCACCGCATCGGCGAAGAGGGTGGCCTGGTTGTGGAAAGCGCGACTCATGCGGCCGAAGATGAGTTCCTGTCCATCCTGGCGGGCCCGGGCGGCCAGGCGGGAGATATTGCCTTGTTCCAGATCGCGGTTGTAGTCGCGCAGCAGGGTATAAAGCAGGAAGCGTTTCTCATCGGGGTCCAGGGGGCGCTGCAGGAGGTCAGCGGCGGCCTGGCGGTTGTAAGGCAGATCCACCAGATCCTGGCCCAGGAGCCAGGTGATCTGTTCATCTTCCCAGTGTCGCGTGGGCTGCCCGCTAAGACAGGAGGTGCCCCGCTGCAGGAAAAGGGAAAACAGCTTGCCGCTGTCGAGCACGCTGCTTTCGAGCAGCTGATGGAGGCGGGTCTGTTCGGCGGGGGGAAATGCCCGGTACAGGGAGAGGGTATGGTGGAGGGCGGCCCGTTGCGAGCAGCCCCGCAGGCGCTGGAAGAGATGGTACTGGCCCAAGGCCAGCAGCAGCTCAAAGCCGGGCAATAACTCGGCGTTGGCCGGCTGTACCTCCCCCTTGCTCTCGTTCAGCACCATACCCAGCACGCCGGCCACATCACCGGCCAGCAACACGGTCGATCCGTCCAGGTCGAGGAGCAGGTCGTGGTTTTCCACCACCCGCACCGGTACCTGGCGTCCGTTCAGCCAGGCCAGCAAGGCGCGGACCGGTTCTTCGGCCTCAAAGCGCTTGAGAACCAGGTGTAGAGCCCGGGCGGCCAGTAGGGCGCTGAGCTGGCATTGGACGCCGGCACCGGATTCGAGGTGGAGTTGGAAATCGGAAAAGGAAGGACCGCGGCAATGGTACATGCCCGCAGCCAGAGGGCGTCCTGGTCCGCGCCGGGCCTGCCACAGGCCGTGCTGGGGAAAATGGCGGGCGACTAATCTGAGAGGAAATCCGCAGAGTGACACGATTGTGCTCCGCGCCGCGGGCTGATGGCGATCTAGTTGACGGTGGTCTGTTGCAGGAAACCGATGGTGGTGGCCCGCATCTTGGGGCCCTGCATGTAGGAAAGGAAAAAGAAGTCCTTGAAATCGATGATCTCGTTCAGCCAGGTGGGGGCGTTGAGGCGCTGGAGCACATCCGCCAGTTCAGTGAAGACCTCCGGGCTGTGGAAGGCGTTGCGGATTGAATCCGCCTGGGTCTTGCGCAAGGCCAGGGCGATCTCGGCGCTGCTCTTGCACACCGCATACTTGATCGCCTCCTCCCCCTAAAGGGTGAGGTTTTCCTGGCGCAAGGTTTGCAAAAAAGCCGACAGGTGCGGTTTGCGCTCGATCTTGTCGGCGATGATGACAATGGGATTTGCTGCTGCTGACTGGCCTTCATCTGCGGGAGGACGGAGCATACGGTGCTTGCTTTCGCCTAAAATTGCAAAAATTCGGACTAAGTGGAGGAATACAAAAACGGAATTAAAGAAAAAACTAGCCAAAATACAACCGCAGCGCAAAAAATAAAACCCTGGACGCTCCAAGGGAACGCCCAGGGTTGGGAAAAAAGGGGGAAGTATCGGGGGTATCAGGCGCTTTCGGGCAGCAGTTCGCCGGCGAATTTGCCGTTCTCCTTGAAAGCGTCCATGGCCCCGTATTCGTGTAGTTTGTTGCGCAGGGTGCGGGTGCTGATGGCCAGCTTGGTAGCCGCCTCGGTGCGGTTGCCCTGGCAGGCCTCCAGGGTTTTCATGATCAGTCGGCGCTCCATTTCAGCGACGGTCATGCCCACCTGGAGCCCGTCGTCCTTGGCTGCCGGGTAGGGGCCTGCTGTCAGCTTGCGGGGGAAGTCCTCGGAGACCAGGACCGGGCCACGGGTCACCACCACCGCTCGCTCGATGTAGTTCTCCAACTCGCGGATGTTGCCGGGCCAGTCGTAGTTCATCAGCAATTCGTCCGCCTCGTGGGAGAGCCCTTCGATCTGCTTGCCGTTCTCCTGGCTGAAGCGGGCAGTGAAGAACTTGACCAGGGCCGGGATATCTTCCTTGCGTTCGCGCAGGGACGGGAGGGGAACATCGATGACATTGAGGCGGTAGTAGAGGTCCTCGCGGAAGTTGCCCTCCTCCACCTCTTTCTGCAGATCCCGGTTGGTGGTGGCGAGGATACGCACGTCCACCTTGAGGGTCTGGGTGCTGCCGATGCGCTCGAACTCGCGCTCCTGGAGGACCCGCAGCAGCTTGGCCTGCAGCCCCAGGTCGATCTCGCTGATCTCGTCGAGGAGCAGGGTGCCGCCGTCGGCCATCTCGAAGCGCCCCCGGGTCTGTTTGATGGCCCCGGTGAAGGCGCCTTTCTCGTGGCCAAAGAGTTCGCATTCCATCAGGTCCTTGGGCAGGGCGGCGCAGTTGAGGCGGATGAAGGGCCCGTTGCGCCGGGCACTGTCGTAGTGCAGGGCGCGGGCCACCAGTTCTTTGCCGGTGCCACTTTCGCCGGTGATCAGCACGGTGGCCCGGGTATCAGCCACCGTTCTGATGAGGTCGCGTACCTGCTCCATGTTGCGGCTTTTGCCGATCATTTCTGACTTGTCGTGTAACTCGGAGCGCAGTCGGCGGTTTTCGCGTTTGGTCTCCTGATGCTCCAGGGCGCGCTCAACGACAATTTCCAGCTCGGCTACGGTGGAGTCTGAGCCCTTCTGGATATAGCTGTAGGCACCCTTTTGCATGGCCTCTACCGCGTTGGCAATGCTGGCATGGGCGGTGATCATGACGACGATGGTTTCTGGCGCCCGAGTGCGGATGGCTTCCAACAATTCAAGGCCGTCCATGCCGGGCATCTTGATGTCGGAAAGGACCAGGTCGTAGTCGCCGTCCTCGAGTTTGGCCAGGGCCGAGCGCGCCTCGGGGGCGGTGCCCACTTCGTACCCCTTGCGGGTGAGGGTCAGTTCGGTCATCTCGCGGACATAGGAGTCGTCGTCGACCACCAGAATGCGCTTGTTCGCCATGATGTCGTGCCTCGTTAGGAGTTATGAGGTATGGAAACGGTAAAACAGGTGCCCTTGCCCGGCTCGCTCTCCACCGTGATGAGGCCACCGTGGGCCTCAATGATCTTCTTGGAGGTGACCAGCCCCAGGCCGGTGCCGTCCTCCTTGGTGGTGAAGAAGGGGGTGAAGAGCTTTTGCTGGACTTCGGAACTCATGCCCATGCCCTGGTCGCGGACGGTGAGCCGAATCTGGGCAGGGTCGGGAGTGTGGGCCAAAAGGCCGATGGCGATGGTGCCCCCGCGGGGGGACATCGCCTGGGTGGCGTTGTGGAGCAGGTTGAGGATAACTTGTTGGAACTGCTCTGGGTCGATGGCGCAATCCAGGGGCAACTCTGGATAGAGACGTTGCAGGCAGATATTTTCGTGGCGGCGTTCCAGGTCGATCTCAAAAAAGGCGGTGGCTTCTTCAACCACTTCCACGATGTTCACCGGGCGGGTGTTGAGGGTCAGGGGGCGAGTGTAGCTGAGCAGGCTGGAGACAATGCGGTTGAGTCTGGCTACGCCCTCGGTGATCTTGCGGGCCAGGCGGCGGCGGGGGTCATCGGCAGCCAGGTCGCGTTCGAGCAGGGTGGCGAAGCCGGCGATGCCCCCCAGCGGATTGCGAATCTCGTGGGCCACGGTGGCGGCCATCTCACCCAGGGCGGCCAGGGTGTATATGCGTTGCACCTGGGCCTCCAGGCGTTTGACCTCGGTCAGGTCGTTGAAGACCTCGACCGCTCCCAAGACGTTGCCTTCGGCATCGCGGACCAGGGCGGTGCTGAAACCCAGGGGTATGGTCCGCCCGTTTTCTAATTGAAGATTTTTTTCCCGATTGGTAAGGCTCTGAAAGGTTTCAAGGGTGTGGAGTACCGACAGTTCGCGTCCGGCATCCAGGCCGATCACCTGGGCGTAGGGGTAGCCCTGCACTTCCTGCTGGGCGAGGCCGGTAATCTCTTCGGCGGCCTGGTTGAAGAGGGTGATGTTGCCCTCCAGATCCACCACCAGCACGCCGCCGCTCATGCTCTCCAGAATATTGTTCAGGTAGTTGCTGACCCGGTCCTTCTCTTCCAGGCTCTTGCGGAGTTCGTGGTTGGTCTCTTCCAGTTTGATGTTGAGATACTCGAACTGTTCCTCGAGCTGCCTATAGGCCTCTATGTACTTGCGGGTGGTCTCATTAAAGAGGATATAGGAATCGGTGAAAGCCTCTTCGAGCTGGCTGGAGGAGCGGCCCAGGTCCAGGACGTGTTCGGTGACCGGTTCGGCGGTGTCCATAAGCTCTCTTCCGACTAAGGGCCGTTCAGGCGGGAAAGCGGAAGACGCGGGCCGCGCAGCCGTATGCCCCGGCGTTTGAGCAGGTTCTGGTTGGCCTGCTCCGTCTCCAGCAGGGCGCCGAGCTGACTGCTGAGGTCCTTACTGCGCACCCTGGACTGGGGGGTAGAAGACTGCCGGCCGCAACGGGCAATGCCTTCCCGCAATACCCTGGCCAACTCCGGTTCTTTCCTCAGTAAGGGCACCAGCACCGCCGGCCCGGCACCTTGTTCTAGGCTTTGGCTCACCTGGGCTGAAAGGGCGTTGAGGGTTTCGCATAGCCCCGAAAGCTCATCCCAAAGAGAAAGTGCTTCCAGTGGGGCAACTATCGCTTGAGGGGGCAGGGGTTGGGCCATCACAGAACTCGGGTGAGAGGACGGGACGGAAGGGGACAAACAAAAGAAATGCCTCGAGGATGGGAGAGGCATTGAGGAGTGGTTCTATCCCACTAAAAATACTGATACTTTAGTATTTCACCGTCTCTATGGTGTGGAAGTAGGAAGAACCACCGCACCACAGAGGAGAGAAATAATTTCCCGATTTTTGCGGAATTTATTTCTCTGCCTGAATATAGCCAGGAGTTGGCCTGGCCAGCAAGTAGTTTTTACCCGGAGCCGGGGAGACTCAGGGGGGAGTGGACAGGGTGGAATGACGGCGGAAATGCCGGAGCCGTTCGTCCTTTGAATAAACCGTCCATTTGGGCAGGGCCCTGATCGGGGGTGCCGGCAGCGCTGAGGGTTGGGTTTGAATCGCGACTGCAGTCTGCTCGATGTTCTGCCAGTGGCGCCGCAGGGCGCGCATCCCCTGGATCATCAACCCGAGGGAAATCAATCCCAGAGAAAAGATGCCGAAGCCGATGGCGACCAGATAAAGCAGGTAGCTGGTCCGGCTCAGGAGGGCGCCCAAGCCCAAGAGCCCGACCAGGAAGAGCAACAGGCCCAGGGCGGACCGGCGGTAATCTCGCCAAAAACTGTGTTGCTGATCCCGCAACTCACTGAGGGTCTGGGCCGAGGCTGCCCGGTCCAGATGGGGACCCTGCAGGAGCTGGCGCACCCGAGCTGCGGCTTTCTGGTACCCTTCCACCAAGCCCAGCAGCCCGGAAACCACTAGGCCGTCCCCAGTACCAGACCGAGGATGCCTTCCCCGAGCACCGGTATGGAAGCCGGGTGCTCGGGGTGGAGGCCCAGGTTGAGAAGGATCTGGCTGCCGCAGAGCAGGAGGCTACCAGCGGCGAAGGCAAGGGTGAAGCGGTTCATCTGGTACCCGGAAGGTTTCAGGGTTGGCGGTTCAGGGATCTACTTGGGGAATAGTCACGGCGATGTGGTCCAGGGAATAATCCAACAGGGCCCCGACGGTGGGGTTCTGGCCTTCGGTGCTGGTCTCTGGGGCCGCGTCCTGGGCATGGCTGTTGATATGCCGGGCCCTGATCGACAGCGCGCGACAGGCGATATAGGCGTTGTGGGTTTTTTCGAGCTTGAAATCGACGCCGCGGGCGAACATGGACTTCTCGACTTCGTTCATGGAAAACTCCTCTGAGGTGGCTGGCTGCAGGGATGACCGAATTAAGATAGTATACTCGCCGCCCTCTTAGTGAGCAAGATCCGCGCCATAGACTTGTTCACCGGCGGGGATTGGAATGGGAAGGCGATTCTGCGGTGGTGGCAAGGGGCAGACATAGGTGCTGTTGTAAGCGCAGTACGGATTATAACTCATATTGAAATCTATTAGATACTGACCCTTTCCCAGTCCGACGACCGGTACATAGCGGCCCCCGCCATAGGTCTGGAGGTTGTTGGTGGCGTCTTTGAAAAAGACTTCGAGGTCGCCGTTTTCCAAGCTGCGGTAAACCTCCAGCCAGAAGGCTTTTCCCTGGCAATGGACTTGCAGGCGGCCAAATCTTTCCATCGGCAATGCCTGCCCTTGGTTGGTCGTGGGCACCGAGATCTGTTGGCGGCGTCCGTAGAGCGATAACTCGCCGATGAGGCGAAAGTGGGGGTCGGGCGCAAAATAGGACAGCCCGGTGAAGGAGGCCCGCACCTGGACCGGGAGCGGTGAGTTCGGATCATGGCGCAGCAGGCTGTCCTTGAGGGCGCGGAGATGCAAATACTGGCCGGCGAGGGAATCGGCCGGGTTGGTGGTGCTGGGGGCGGCCCCGGAGGGAAGGACAAGGCCTAGGAGCGCTGCGCAGATCCAGCGCAACAAGCGGCACACTGCGGACCTCGCGGTTGACGGGGAGAGGGGGGTGAGGTATCTTGGCAAACTCTGACCATATAAAAGCACCTCAGCATAAAAAAAGCAACGGCGGGCACGAGGGCGTCTACTAGAAGGAGAAGGCTCCATGAAAGAAACGAAACTCAGTCAAAAGCAAGCAGGCAGCGCCGCCGCCATTCAGCGCGCCCTCGATGAATTGGCAACCACCGGTGGCCGATTGGTGTTGCCGGAGATGGATCTGGAACTGGACCGCAGCCTGCGGCTGCACTCGGGCGTAGAGTTGGTGGGCCAGGGGCCGACGACGGTGCTTCGCAAGGGGCCGGGCCGGGTGTACCCCCTTTCCGGGTACCACAACTACGGCATGGCCGATGTGCCGCTCGTCGATGCCAGTGGCCTGGAGGTGGGTATGACCGTCTCCATCCACGACAACCGCACGCACGGCGGGTTTTACGAGACCTTTGCCACCATTACCTGGATCGAGGACAACTGGGTGGGCCTCGATCACGGCATCGAGGCCGATTACAGCGGCAGCGAGCAGCCCTGCTTGACCACGGTTTATCCGCTGGTCTGGGGCAATTACGTGCGCGGCGCTGCCCTGCGCGACCTCCATCTGGAGGGCAACCGGGCCGCCAACGCCAAGGGCATGGGGGGCTGCCGCGGGGCAGCGGTGTACTTCGGCAACAGCCGGGACCTGGAAATCACCGGGGTCAGCGAGCGCGACTACTTCGGCGAGGGGCTGGGCTTTCAGATGTGCCGCGACGTACGGGTTCTCCATTGTCGTTTCGACGAAAACACCGGCAACGGCCTGCACCCGGGGGCCGGCAGCACCAATGCCCTGCTCGAGGATTGTGTCGGGGAGGGCAACGGTCGCAGTGGTTTCTTCTTCTGTGTGCGCGCCAACCACATCACGGTGCGGCGCGGCACCTTCCGGGGCAACCAATTGGGGATTTCCATCGGCACCCGCGACTGTTACAACCTGGTCGAAGACTGCCAGGTGGAGGCCAATCGGGGCGCCGGCGTGTTGGTGCGCCAGGGGCCGCACCCCGTCGAGGTGCATTCCTGCCTGATCCGGGGCTGCCGCATCGAGGGCAATGCCCTGCAGGAGGGGCAGGGGCAGGTGGAGATCTGGGGCGAGGCCCATGACCTGATCTTCGCCGACAACCGGATCGGGGGGGGTAAGGCCGGGGTATGGGTGCACGAAAGTGCCCGGGGGATTTATCTAGACAACAACCACTTCGACCTTTGCCATCCAGAGGTGGTTGCCGGCCCGCTGGGCCTGAGCTACAGTATGCCGCAGTTCGAGCACGGGTACGGCACGGCCGGGGAATCGGCGTTCAGGCATCTGGAGCGCACGAGTTTGTTTCCTCACTAATGGTGAAACAGGCGCACGCCCGAGTTCACCATCACCATGCCGTACTCGTTGGCAGCGGCGATCACCAAATCGTCGCGGAGCGAGCCGCCGGCCTGCACCACGTACTCCACGCCGCTGCGCCGCGCCCGGTCCAGGCTGTCGCGGAAGGGGAAGTAGGCGTCGGAGCTGAGGGCGACGCCCTGTAACCCGTCCAGCCATTCGCGTTTCTCCTGCGCACTCAGGCGTACCGGCACCTGGGCGAAGCTGGCCTCCCAGGCCTGTAACTCCTGCGAGGTGGCGTCTTCCTGCAAGTACAGATCGATGGCGTTGATGCGTTCGGCGCGCTTGAGTCCTTTGCGGAACTTCAGCTCCAGCACCCTGGGGTGCTGCCGCAAGTGCCAGAGGTCGGCCTTGGCAGCGGCCAGGCGCACGCAGTGGACGCGGGATTGCTGGCCGGCACCGATGCCGATGGCCTGGCCGTCTAGGGCCAGGCCCACAGAATTGGATTGGGTGTATTTGATCGCCAGGGTGGCCACCACCAGGTCTCGCCGGGCGGAGTCGGGCAGATCGCGGCGCTGGGTCACCACCTTGGCGAAAAAGCCGTCATCGGGCATGAACAGATTGCGCGGCTGTTCCAGGGCGAGGCCAAAGACCTCGCGCAACTCCTGTGGCCCGGGGTCATAGCCGGGGTCGATCTGTAAGATCCGGTAGTCCCCGTCCTTTTTTTTCTTGAGTATCTCCAGGGCCTCCGCCTCGTACCCGGGGGCGATGACCCCGTCGGAGACTTCGCGCCGGAGGATGCGGGCGGTGGGCACATCCACCGTATCGCTGAGGGAGACCCAGTCGCCGAAGGAGGCCAAGGGGTCGGCGCCCCTGGCTCTTAGATATGCGGTGGCCAGGGGCGAGAGAGCTTCGTCCTCGGCGAAGTAGGCAGCGCGTAATTGCTCGTCGAGCGGCACGGCCACCGCGGCGCCGGCCGGGCTGACGTGTTTGAAGGAGGCGGCCGCCGGCAGGTTGAGGACTTGGCGCAATTCGCGCACCAGCTGCCAGGAATTGAGGGCGTCGAGCAGATTGATATAGCTGGGCGACCCATTGAGAATCTGTAAGGGCAGGGGGCCGCCGTCGCGGCGGAAACAGCGGGCCGGGGCCTGATGGGGATTGCAGCCGTAGCGCATGTTGAGCTGGTCTGACATGGCGGCTCCAGAGGGTGAACGCCGGTTGACAAAGGTAAGGGGGCTGATTATTATGGTTCTCTTTAACTGAGTATAGATTCGCAAAAATAGATCTCCTCTGCAAGGCGGTGAATTATGTTCGCTGGATGTCACACGGCCCTGATTACCCCCATGCGCGAAGACGGCAGCGTCGATCACGCCGGCCTCGAAAAGCTGATCGAATTCCAGCTTGTCAGCCGCATCCGTGGGGTGCTGGCTGTGGGTACCACCGGCGAAAGTCCCACCCTGTTCTGGGAGGAGCACAACGACGTGGTGGAGCGCACCTGCAAGCAGGCCAAGGGGCGGGCGCTGACCATTGCCGGCACCGGCAGCAATTCTACCCACGAAACCCTGGCCGGCACCGCCCACGCCGCACATGCGGGTGCCGAGGTGGCGCTGCTGGTCGATCCGTACTACAACGGCCCCAGTTCCCTGGAGATCCGCCGCGAATACGTGGAGCCGGTGGCCCGCGAATTTCCGCAGCTGCAGCTCATCCCCTACATCATTCCGGGGCGCAGCGGCACCATGATGCACCCCGAGGATCTGGCCATCCTGGCCAGCCAGTATCCCAATGTCTCCTGCGTCAAAGAGGCCACGGGAAATCTTGAGAACATGGCCAAGACCCGCCGGCTCTGCGGCGAGCAGTTCGCCATCCTTTCGGGGGACGACGACAAGACCGTGGAGATGATGAAGAGTCCCCAGATCAAGGCCTGTGGTGTGATCTCGGTGGCTTCCAACGTAATCCCCGGACCCATCCAGCGCCTCACCGAATTGCTCAATGCCGGGGACACGGCCGCTGCTGACAAACTGGCCACCGCCCTGCAGCCCATCTTTGGGATCATCACCGTGGTAACCACCGAGCAGTCGCCCCGTGGACCGGTGCAGTGCAAAGCCCGCAATCCGCTGGCCATCAAGACCCTGATGAACCTGCTGGGCATGCCGGCCGGGCCCTGCCGCCGGCCCCTGGGCAAGATGACCCGGGCCGGCCTCGAGGTGGTGGTTGCGGCTGCCCGCAAGACCCAGCAACTGGACCCGGCGGTATTGGCGCCGGTGGCTGAGTTCTTCGGCGTCGACATCGAAGCCCGCCTGGCGGACACCCGCTTGGCAGAACGCCTGACCTATGCGTCGTACTGAGTACTGAGGGAAAGATCATGATCGGAACAATCGTCTGCGGGCTGGGCGGCCAGATGGGGCAGCGCCTTGCCAATCTCATCTGCCAAAGCGATGACCTAGAGCTGGTGGGTGCCACCGAGCGGGCGGGCAGCCCGCTCTTGGGCCGGGATATCGGGGAGGTGTGCGGCAGGGCGGCCACTGGCCGCCAGGTGAGCGGCGACCTGAGTCAGATCATCAGCGGAGCCCAAGTGGTGATCGATTTCACCATGCCCGAGGCCACCCTAGCCCACAGCGCGGTCTGCGCCAGCGCCGGGGTGGCGATGGTGGTGGGTACCACGGGCATGAAGCCAGAGCAACTGGACCAGTTTAAACGGGCAGTGCAGCCCATCCCCTGTGTAATGGCCCCCAACTACAGTACCGCTATGAACGTGCTCTTCAAGTTGGTAGAAGAGGCAGCGCGAATTCTGGGGGACGATTACGACGTGGAACTGGTCGAGGCGCACCATCACCTGAAGGTGGATGCACCCAGCGGCTCGGCGTTGCGCCTGGCCGAGGCGGCAGCCCGCGGCCTGGGGCGCAACCTGGCCGAGGTGGCGGTGTACGGGCGGCAGGGGCAGGTGGGCAAACGCACCCAGAAGGAGATCGGCATCCACGCCATCCGGGCCGGCGACATCGCCGGTGACCACACCGTGCTCTTCGCCACCCCCGGCGAGTACATCGAACTGCGCCACCACGCCACCAGCCGCGATGCCTTTGCGCGGGGCGCACTGCGGGCAGCGCGCTTCGCCGTTCAGGCCAAACCGGGGTTCTATGACATGGGGAATGTGCTGGGGATCAGCTGATCAGGTAGGTCGGCCGGTGTTGGGACCAAGATAGCCGGGCCGCATCGTCTGGATCTTGTCCCGCAGGCGGGCGGCTTCCTCAAAGTTCTCGGCCTCCACTGCGATGCGCAGATCTCGTTCCAACTGTTCGCGCTGAGACAGGGGTCGCTCTTTTTCCAGTTCCTCCTGCCACTCGCGCAGGAAGGTTAGTTCGGGCAGGTCTTCCTCGCCCCCTTCTCCCTCCCACTCCTCGACGAAACTCTCGATACGCTCCAGCCCTTCGCGAATCAACTGCAGGGCGCCCGGGTAGTCTTTCCGGTCCAGCGCCTGCATGCCCCTAGCGCGGGTCTGCATCATGATCGCGTGGGGGTAGTATTGTTCGAAATACCATTTGACTTCGTCGTTGTCGGCGTAGTTCTGGACCAGGGCGAAGATTTCTAGGTTATGGGCGGTGTCCTGCTCGACCCCGGCGTAATCCTCTAGATGAAAGAGACTGAGGTAGCGGTAGTAGTACTGCCAGGCCTCCTGAAAGAGATCCTCGCAGGCGTCCTCGTCGATGGCGAATTCCTCTTCCTCCTGACTGCCGAAACGCTGGTGCTCTTCGAGCATGGCGGCATAGTGGTCGAGCAGCGACTCATGGCCGTACGGGCGCTGGCCGTCGGGCCGGCCCTCGACCTCCAGTTGCAAAATGCCCATGTCGATGCGGATCTGGATTTTGTCTTCTCCGTCCTGGGTTTTGATGCGGCGCGCGGAGAATTCGTCCGGATTGAAGGGCCACTCGCTGAGCAGATCGCCGATGTCTTTTTCCATCGCTGGACTCTCGCAGAAAATTAAATCGGAATATAGGCTAAAATAGAGCCAGGCGCTACCGGTGCCGCAAGCGCACGCTGAGGGCGATCGCCCCGCAGAGCAGGAGGAAGAGGGCACCGGCCAGCAGGAGAACACGACGCCAGTCCACCGGGCTCTCGACCCGCAGACCCAGCGTTTTTTCGGGAGCCTCGATGCGGTGTTTGCCGGCTAGGCCGGAGGCATTGAGGCGGAATTCGTACTCACCCTGCAGGGTGGTGGGGGCGTGCAACCTCAAGCCGACCCGGACCCTGTCGCCGGCGGGGAGCAGGGGCAAAGTGTCGGGCTCCACCTGAGCGCTCCAGTCGGTGGGCAGGAAGGTGGAAAGCACTACCTCCCGCAATTCGAGGGAACCGGTGTTGGCCAGCTGCACTGCAAAACGACCGGTTTCGCCCGGCGCGATCTCCTGGGTGCGGGACTCGGTCAACATCTCGAGTTCGCCGGTGCCTCGGAGCACCAGTTCAAAGGCCGCATTACTGCCCTTGAGGGCCGTCAGCATCGCGTGTGAAAGCGGTTGATCGCCGTGGTGCCGCTGCTGCTGGACCAGTTCTGGGTACGCCTCCTGGTCGAGGGCCAATACGTAGAACTCGAGGGGCCGGTCGAGGTAGAGGGGGTTGAGATTTTCGGACAACTGCAGCTCGAGAGTGAGCGCCCGACGGGTGGCCTGAGGACTGAATTTGACCTGGTCTATTTCGGCTTCGGTGGTCGGGTCGAGAAACAGGGCGCTGATCCCGTCGGGCAGATTGACCGCCGCCAGGCGGAAGGTGGCTTGATCCTCTGCCAAGAGTTCTATGATCAACGGGTAGCTGATTTTGCTGTTAAGTTCGCCTTCCCTAGAGAAGTGGGGTGCGGTGATCAGCGGCAGGTTCTGGAGGGCCTCCCGCCGCAGAGCGATGTAGGAACTCTCGGTGCGCCCGTCCGGCAGCTGCAGCCAGACCACCACCGCCTGGCAGTCTTCGAGCAGCGAAAACTTGAGGGTCTGGCGTTCGCCCACCTGCAGCCGAGGCACCCGGAGTTGGTATGGTTCGGCGAGGATCAGGCCATCCGGGTTTTTGAGGGAGACCACCAGATCCTGTAGGCTGAGCACGGCCTCGATCTGCTCGGGGGTCTGCTGGGGATTAAGAGTGAGGGCCTGGGCCATTTCTGCGGTGTTCTCGATGGTGATTTCCACCTCGCGACGGTCGGCGGTGATACGGTACTTCCTGGCCTCGAGGATGGAGATGTGGGTGGCGTCGCGAAGAAAGAATAGCTGGGTCTCCTCCAGAGAGAGCACCGCCTGATCGTAGGCCAGCTGGGCCAGCTGGGAGGTGTTCTGGGCTTGGTTGAGCTGGTCGCCGGTGCTGATGTGCTGGGCGTAGAGGTCGCGGATTTCGTCGTATTCACCCTGGTGGATCTGCAGCTCCAGCTCCTTGCGTTCCACCTCCCACTGGGCGTTGCGCATCTTGATGGCGTAGAGGCGTTGTTCCTTGGTGCGCAGGTCCCTGGCCCAGAGCAGGGCCGGGAGCAGCAGCAGCAAGGTGAGGAGGACCGCGCGGCGCATGGTTAGTTGCGAGCCAGCCGGAGGCTGACCAGACCCAGAGCGCCCACCAGCACCACCAGGGCGCCGGCCAGCAGGAGATTGAAGGTCCAGTCAGTGGGGGTGCTGAGATGGACGGTGAGGTGTTCTTCGGGGGCCTCGATATGCTGCTCGCCGACCTGACCTTGAGCGCTGATGAGAAAATCGTGGTCTCCCGCCCCCAGTTTGGCCGCCGGCTGCGCCAGCAGGTGCAGGGAGAGGCGCTGTCCGGGATTGAGGAGGAGGATCAGATCTGGCGCCACCGTACTTTCCCAGCCCTGGGGCCCGAGGAAGAGGGCGCGGATGGCGCGCACCGGCACGCTGCCCCGATTGAGGATCTCGATGTTCAACGCGGCGGTCTCCCCTACCCCTAGCTCCAGGACATGGCTGTCGACCAGCAGGTCGAGGCGCCCCATGCCCTTGGGGGTCAGCTCCAGCCGGGTGTAGCGGGCGTTGAGCTTGCGCACCTCCGTTTCGGGGATGGGCTGGCCGCCGTACTGCGCCTGCAGGGCATTGATGCGGGCATACTCTGCCGGCTCGGTAACCAGGGCAAAAAACGCGCGGGGCTGACCGACCAGCTGCGGCTCCAGGGAGGCGGGCAGGGCGATCTCCAGGGAGAGCCGGGCCTTGGTTGCCTGGTCGGCGAATTTCACCTGGCTTACCTTGACCCCCTGGTCCGCAAAAGTGCCTTCGCAGCGGGGGGGCAGACCCACCAGGGCCAGGGCAAAAATCTGTTCCGCCGCTGCGGGGCGTTCCAGGGCCAGGTCGTAGAGCGCCTCCTGGCCCAGTTCGCCGACCTGAGAGGCCTGAGCTGCGGCGATGGCCGGCAGGGCGCGGGTAGTGTTCCGGGCGAAAAGGATGGGTTGCTGCTCGCGCACGTCCAGGTAGTGGAGGGAGACGACCAGGTCGTCGACCTCCTGCAGGAGGTGGAAGGTGAGGATCTGCCGCTCGCCCATCTCAAGCGAGGAGACGCGCAGTTCGTAGGGTTCGCCAATAATTGGTCCCTTCATCAGGGACACATAGATGTTCTCCACCCGCAACAGGGTGCGGGCCTCCTCTGGGCTGAGAGCGGGGTTGACCAGCAGGACGTTGTGCAGCTCCGCCTGGTTTTCCAGGACGATATCCACCATGCTTCTGCCTTCGGGGGAGGTGTACTTACGGGCCTCGGCCACGATCAGGTGGATGGCGTTCTTGAGCAACTCGAATTTGGTCTCCTCTAACAAGATTTCAGCTTTGTCGTAGTTGAGCTGGGCCTCCTGAAAGGTGTGGCGCAATTGCTGATACTTTCTATTCGAAAGGAAGCCCTTGTCGCGCAGGTCCTGGGCGGCCTGCAGATCCCGGCGATGGCTTTCGAGGAGGGCTCGGCGCTGTACGAGCAGGAGCTGGCGTTCCTGGACCCTCAGGCGTTGGAGCTGCTGCTCCCGGGTGAGGGAGGGCTCGGCGGCAGGCCCAGACGAGGCGCCGGCCAGCACCAGCAAGAGGGCGCAGAAAAGGGTGGTCCTCATTCGAGGTATCCCGTGAGGCGGCGCAGTTGGGCCTGCTGGTGGAGGGCGTTTTCCTGGGCGTTGAGCAGTGTGTCCTGAGCGGCAAAATACTGGGTGCGCACCTGTTCGAGCAGGCTCTCGTCGGCCTGCCCCTTTTCTTTGAGGATCTGGTGGATCTCCAGCCGGCGGCGGGTGATGCTCACCCGTTGCTGCTGGAATTCCTGCTGCCGGAGGGATTCGCCCAGCGCCTGAAGGGCCTGGCGCACCTGTAACTCCACCGCGGAGCGGGCGTCCTTCAACCGGATTTCGAGCTGGCGCAGGCGGGCTTTCTCGCGCATCCGGTGCCCAAGGCTGGCACCCCCCTCAAAGAGGGGCAGGCGGGCTTCCAGGCGGGCAAACCAACGGCGCCCACCTTCTGGTTTGCCTGGGAAGGGGTCCTGGAGCAGACGGTACTGGGAGCCCAGGTTCATCCCCCAGGTCCGGCCGTCCCTGTCGAGGTTGAGTTGGGTTTGGTTCCGCCCCTGCCCTAGGCCGGCAGCCAGCGACAAATCGGGACTGTATTCCCAGTACACTTCGTTGGTGATGCGGTGCTGTTCGCCCACCAGTTGGCCGAGCAGGGAAATCTCCACATCAGTATTCAGGGCCAGCTGCACTGCCGCGTCCTGGTCTGGCAAAAAGAGATGCGGGGTCGGTGCCAGCCTGACCTGGGCGGTATCGAGGGGTTGGCCGATCAGGCGGAGGAGTTCGAGTTGGTGGTTGCGATGCCGGCGCTCGAGGCCATTGATGGCCAGGTCCTCGTCGAGCACGTTCAACTCGGCGCTGAGTTTTTCCTCCTCGGTGGCCAGCCGGTGTTCGTAGCGGGCCAGCTGCTGGGCCAGCTGGGCCCGAAAGCCCTCACGCGATTGCCGGCGGCTGGCCAGTTGTTCCTCTTGGAGTAGGATCAGTTGAAAGACCTCCCAAACCCGCGAAAGCAAGGTGTAGACCTGACCCTGGTAGGCGTACATGGCCTGGCGCAGGTCCTCCCGCAGTTGGATGTCCTGAAGGGCGTCGGGGCCGAATTCGAAGAGCCGCTGGGAAAAGCGCAACTGGGCGTTGGACTGGTCTTGGGTGGGGTGCCAGTCGATGCGGCTGCTGTCCTCCGCCGCCAGGCGGGTGGTCAGATCCAGATGGGGCAGGAAGCGGGAGCGCACCTGCAGGCGCTCACCCTTGACCTGGGCGATCTGTTCCCGGGCCTGCAGCAACGCCCGGTTGTGTTGCATGGCGGCATCCAGGCAATAGGCCAGGGTGAGGGGCTGAGGGTCTGCCCACCCGGGGGTCAGCAAAGACCAGAATGCCAAGATGCCCAGGTAATACGCGATCATTGATATTATAGGGCCGTTGAGAAAAGAGAGGTGAGGGTAGGATAGCGGTGCCGGGGACCAATGTCAAGGTAGGCGGTGCAAAACAAGGTAGGTGGTGCAAAACATTGGAATTTGCCGCTACTACAGCTATATTTGAAAATCTAAGTTGCGGTGAACTGGGGCAGATTGCCGCGGTAGTCGCCCTTTTTTTGTTTATGATCTATGGGTAAGCTGCTCAACGATGGGATGTCCCATCTCCAGGCTCAGAGCCATATCCCGCTGAATACCTGGCGGAAATGGTGCGAGCTGCTCAAGATGAATCCCCGCGAAGAGCTGATGAGCATCGTCGCTTTCAAGCCCGAAACCAAGCGGCACGTCGAAAACGCCGAGATTCCCCTGCTGGTGGTGGGGCTCGACAAGGTTTGCGTCAACACGGCTTTCGTCAATTACTTCGTCCGGGTGCGTGAGGATGGCAATATCGTCTATCTCCAGGGATTCGAAGACGGGACCTACGTCGACCTCTTCGAGCTGCGCGAGTACAAGGACATGCAAACTTTTAGTAAAGAAATCGCATGAATCGGACTATCCCCGGCCAAAGGCCAGGGCTTTACGCCCGATTCATGGCTTCGCCACCGCGATTTCTTAGGGCACTGCCCCAAACAAATCAAGTTGCTGCGGACTTTTCTCTTCTTGGCGATGATACTGGA
>SICG01000027.1 GCA_009691525.1 Candidatus Latescibacterota bacterium
CTGGGCTTCAGCGACTTCTTGCTCGACAAGGTCCAGGCTCGGGGCCAGGAGGATCTGGTCGCCGACCTGAAAAAGGTGCAGGCGGCGGGCAACCACCTGGTCTCGCTGATCAACAATGTCCTCGACATCTCCAAGATCGAGGCTGGCCGCGAGGAGTTGCATCTGGGGACTTTTGACCTGGAAAGGCTGGTCGAGGAACTGGCGTCGATATTTGAGCTGCGTTGCCAGCAACGGGGACTCACTTGGCAGCTCGACATGGAGTTGGGTGGGGCGCGGGTGGAGGGCGACGCCAACAAACTGCGGCAGGTGCTCATAAATCTGATCGGCAATGCCCTCAAATTCACCGATGCGGGGCGCGTCCAGTTGTGCGTCGAGCGGCGCGCGGGGGATCTGTTCCATTTCGATGTCCGCGATACCGGTCCGGGTATCCCGCCCGAACGGCAGCGGGCGATCTTCGAGCCCTTCCATCAGGAGACGGCTGGTCTGCAAAAAGGCGGCACCGGGTTAGGACTGGCGATAGCGCAGCGCTTCGCGGCGATGATGGGAGGTGTGTTGAGGGTGGAGTCGGTGCCGGGCGAGGGGGCTTGTTTCTCCTTAGAGCTGCCCCTGCCGGCGGCTGAGTTGGCAGGGGACGGGGGGGAGAGCCAACCTTGGTCGCGGGTGGAGCGGCTGGCAGAGGGACAAAAGGTGCGCGCCCTGGTCGTGGATGACGTGGCCGAGAACCGAGAGTTGCTAGAACGGATGCTGACGCGGATCGGCGCCCAGGTCGCGCTGGCCGCAGACGGGCTCAAGGCGATTGAGGCAGCGCGGCAGCAGGAGCTGGACATCATTTTTCTCCACATTCGTATGCCGGGCCTCGACGGGATGGAGACCATGTTGCGCCTGGCCAGAGAACACGGCGGCGCGGCGTTCAAGAAGGTGGCGGTGACCGCCTCAGCGCTGACGCACGAGCGCCAGCAGTACCTCGACGCGGGTTTCGACGCCTATATCGGCAAACCCTTCCGGCGTGAGGATATCTACGCCTGTCTGGCCGAGCAGTTGGGAGTGGACTTCGCCTATGGGGCTGAGCTTGCCCCCGAAAGCGCAGAGACGGTGGGCTTGGAGGGGGTGGTCCTGCCCGCGGCGTTACACGCGCGGCTGACCGGAATAGCGAAGATGCACAATGTTTCCGAACTGAGGGAAGTCATCGACCAGCTGGCGGCAGATCGGGCGTACCGGCCGCTGGTTTTGTGCCTGCGGCAACTGGCCCAGACCTTCGACATGAAGGGCGTGGGTGCGCTGCTAGAGGAGCTAGAGCGGGAACAGCTCTAAGTCTGCTGCAGCGTGAACAGCGGTGCCTCCGGAGGGCAGCCCAGGCGAAAGGGGAACCAGTGGCCCACCCCGGCTGAGGTGTAAAGCTGGGTTCCTTCCTTGCGGTAGAGCCCCCAGGCGTAGCGTTCGGGCATCCACGACTCAAAGAGGCTGCGGCCCTGATACCCCATCTGGAAGCCGTGGGTGTGGCCCGCGAGCACCAACTCCACACCCAGGGGGGCGGCGAAATCGAGGGCCTGAGCGCGGTGGCTCATCAGGATGCGGAAAACACCGGCCGGCGCGTCCTGCAGGGTGCGCTCCACAGAGCCCTGCAGGACGCTGTAGGAATCCGGGCTGCGCAGGGTGCGCGGATCGTCGATGCCGCCGAGGAAGAAGGGCGTGCCGTCTTTTTGCAGGATTAAACCCTCGTCCACCAACAGGGGGATGGTGCTGCGGGCGAAATGCTGTTTGATCTGTTTCAGGCCGCGAAAGTACTCGTGGTTGCCCAGGCTGGCAAAGGTCCCCAGGGGCGGATGCAGGCCCTCGATGAGGCGGATGGTGTCCCGGTACACCGGCACGTCGTCGCACAGGTCGCCGGTGACCAGCACCAGATCGGGTTGGTGGGCGGCGGCGCGGGTCAACAGTTCTTCAAGGTGGCCGAGGTGGATGTAGGGCCCGATGTGGATGTCGCTGAATTGGAGAATCTTCAGTCCCTGCAGGGCAGGGGGCAGACCGGGGAAATAGAGGGGGATTTCCGGAATACGGGCCGGGGTCGCTGAGGAAAGGATGCCTTTGGCAGCCGTGGCGGTAGTGAGGGCGGGCAGGGCGGCCAGGCTGAGGCGGAGGAAGCGCCGCCGTTCAGGCAGGGACACCGGCGAGCGGGGATAACGCCAGGCGTCGTGCAGCTTTTCCAGGCTATGGACCAGGCCGGTGACCAGCAGGGCGGCGAGCAGGCCGACCATACAGAGGAGGAGCACCGACAAGAAGCCGGCGCCGGCGAACACCAGCCAGTTCCACTCCTGGTCGGCCCCCAGGCGCCAGCACAGGCCGCTGGCCAGGGCGACCACCGGGGTCCAGGTGGCGGCGCGGCGCACCCAGGCCAAGCGCCACCAGCGCCGGTTCAGGCCATAGAGCAACGCCAGGACCAGCCCGTACAGGACCAGAAAGAACAGGGCGACGGTGAAGACAAAACCCATCAGTGGTTGCCGTAATGCTCGTCGTAATCGGCCAGCGAGGCCTCGACCACCTTCAGCGCATGGGCGCGGCCGTAGACCTTCTCCACCGACATGTGTGAGGTTTCACCCGGCAGCATTTTGTAGGTGCTGAAGTAATGGCGCAGTCTTTCGACCAGCACCTGGGGCAGGTCCGCGATATCCTCGGCATTGCCCCAGACATAGTCCTTGTCGAGCACGGCGATGATCTTGTCATCCGCCTCGCCGTGGTCGATGCCCTGAAAGCCGCCCACCACCTTGGCGTTGAGAATGACTTCGGCCCGGTTGATGGGCCGTTCGCTGAGCACGCAGATATCCAAAGGGTCGCCGTCTCCGGGCATACCCTGGTTGATCAGGGCTCCCACCCGCGGGCCGCACAGGGTGCGCGGGATGAAACCATAGAGGGTAGGGGGATGGGAGGAGGTCCGTTGCGGTCGGTCAACCCGGGTGTACCCGGTGAGTTTGTCCACTTCGTACTTGACCAGGTCGAAGGGGGTGATCTCGATATAGGCGTGTACTACCAGGGGTGGTTGCGGGCCGGCTTCGATGCCGTGCCAGGGGTGAGGTCGCCAGCGGTAGAAGGGAGCCGGGAAACTCATAGATCAACCTTTTTCGGCAAGAGGATTTCGGCGCTGTGCCCACCACCAGCCCAGCACCACCAGCGCCGCCGCCAGCAGGGCCAGGGCGCCGTTGAGCTGATAAAAGGGCGCCGATTGGCGCAAAAGCGAGAGGGCTGCAGGGACGATAAAAGATAAGAAACCTGTCAAGACACAGGCCGGGATATGGTCGCGCAGCACCAGCGCCAGCAAGGCGGCCCAAAATGCCGCGTGTAATAGATTTAGGGCCAGGGCCAGCCAGAACTCACCGGCATCCACGGCCTGGACCCCGGCAGCGAGTGCAGCCAGGGCAACGACTGCCAGGACCGCCAGGACCGGCTTTTTGAGCGTGGTGCGCAAATAAAAGGCCGCCAGGCCCAAGCCCAGGGGCAGGAGCAGGGCCTGACTGAAACCGCCCAGCAGCACCTGTAGGCCGGGCAGCCAGGCGTCCAGACCGGGGGGGAGATCGAGGGGAGGAGCTAGGAGGTGGGGGGCGAACTGGGCGGTCAAGAGCGCTTCCACCTGGTCCATTTCCGCAGCGGCCACCACGGCCAAACCGGCCAGCAGCGCGCCTTCGCTGAGCTGGCCACGCCAGTTGGAGGGATGCAGGTACGCCAGGCTCTGGGGATAGAGGGTGGAAGCCAGCGCCAGGGCGCCGACGACCAGCAGGCCGATGAACAAAGCCCCCAGCACCCAGCCCACTCCTTGGGTGATGGCAAAGATCGTGGGGGTGAGCGAGGTATCGTACCCCTGATAGAAGGTGGGCAGGTTGTTGAGCTGGCCGACCAGGAAAAGTCCGCATCCCAGCGCGCCGGCCCCCAGCAGGGGGGGCCATTCCAGTGCGCCGCGCCGGATCTGGCGGATCATTAGCCACAGCAGGTGGAGCGCCACTGCGGCGATGACCAAGGCCATAGTACCCTGCAGGACCGAGCGCAGGAGGGTGCTTTCTTCGCGCTCCCGCAGCCAAACCTCGGGCAGCTTGAGGTAGCGCAGTAGGGAGGAGGGCTGGTCGCCGACAACCTTGACCTCGCAGCGGAACCGCGCCTCCCCCACGTTGCGGGTATCCCCGGGCAGGGCCTCCCAGACCAGGCGGTGATCGCGGCGGGCGATGAGCTTTTCGGAGGAGGCTTCCTGCAATTCGAAGGCCTTCGGGTCCAGGCCGTAGGTCCGCAGTTGGGATTCGGCCAGGGTCCTGGCCTGGTCCTGGCCCAGGTCGGCCCCCGGGGTCTCCTCGGCCAGCTGGTGCTGGATACTGCGCAGCGCCCCGTCGGGCTGGAGGGCGACCAGGTACTCCTCTTTCTGCAGCGGCTGGTAGAAGCGGGCTTCCCAGAGCACGGCCTGCAGGTCCTGGCGGTAGAGGCGGTTCAGCCCTTCAAGGCCCTGCTCCTGGAGCAGGTATTTCATGCTGTTTGGATCGGGCTGCAGGCCCGCGAAGACCACCTGCTGGTATTGATCCACCCCCACTCCTTTGGCCTGAAGCAAGGCCCGGGTGCGTTGGGTGGCTTCCTGGCGGTCGATGCTGAAATCCAGAAAGCCCAGGGGCTCCTCGGCCTCGACGAGGAAGACCAGGGCGCCGGCGGTCAGCGCTAGCGCACCGGTTCGCACCCGGCGGTGGGAAAAGGCGGGCTGCACAGGCAGGGGAAGGGTGGGGGCGGCCTCGGTTGCCGGGGCGGGGGCAGGAAGTACCGGGGGGGCTTCCCGGCGGTTGAGCAGCGGGGTGGGATCGGCGAAGCTGCGGTGTTTCAGGTAGAGCGACACGGCGATCAGCAGCGGCACCAGCAGCAGGCCGGCGCAGAGCCCGGCGGTGAGGACATAATAGGGATTGCTGGATCTCAACAAGATCAGGGCGGTGTACAGGGCGTCCACGGTGTAGTGCCAGGCCAGGGCCGGCCACAGGCCCCAGCGCAACATCACCGCCCCGACGATTAGCCCGCCGATGCCCACCTCCAGGCCGCGTATATAAAAGGGCTGCTGGGGGTAGTTGGCATGGGCGAAGCCCCAGATAAAGGCGGAGAGCACCACCGCTGCCCAACGCGATTTGATCAAACCCTCGAGGAAGGGGATGGAGAAGGCCCTGGAGGTGAACTCCTCCATCACCGCTGGCATAAAACCGATGAGTAGCACCGTGATCCAGGGAAAGTAGGTGTTGACCATCTCGCTGTAGGGGATGTCGGCCGGGCTCCAGGCCCCGAAGTGCTCGGCCGTCAGGTAGAAGAGGGTCTGGTACGCAAAGAAAAAGGCAGTCAGTGCCAGGCCTAGGGCGCTGCCCAGCAGGAAACGTTTGGTGCGCAGGCCCTGGGGGAGGAACTGGCGGTACAGGCTGAGCTGGTGGGGGTAGGCGCGGCGGTACACGGGTTCGGCGCCGGCGACAATAAAGGCGA
This sequence comes from Candidatus Latescibacterota bacterium, assembly GCA_009691525.1. Lineage (GTDB taxonomy): Bacteria > Latescibacterota > UBA2968 > UBA8231 > UBA8231 > SICG01. The sequence goes on from SICG01000027.1 coordinate 5,479, forward strand.
TGAAGAGGCCGGCGCCCAGCCCGGCCAGCAGGGCCAAAAGCAGGGTGCGGGTCAGAAAGCTGCCAAAGGTCTGGGTGGTCTGGTAGGTGTCGTGGATGCTGATCGGCAGTTCGTTGAGCTGGGAAAGGAAGGTCAGGGCGAAGGCGACGAGGCCGAAGATTGCGGCCGACTTCCAGCGCACCTCCTGGCGCCGGGCGGCGCGCACCAGGCAATAGAGCAAGCCCACCCAAGTGAGCACCAAGAGCAGGGCAGCCACCATCCCGGTGGCCTCGTTGGCGGAGCGCAGGTTCTGGTAGTCGCGCTGCCAGGCTTCGGGGATCTTGAGGGATTCGGCGTAACTGCCCAACTGATCGCCCTGGATGCCGATGCTGAGACGGTAGCTGGCCTCCTTCACCTCGAAGCCGGCCAGCTTCCAGGTGAAGGCGTAATCGGTGCGTTGGGGGCGCTGGATGGTCTGGACTTCGACGAATTCCAATCCAGATGGATCGCGCTGCATCGAGACCAGGAAGGCCTCTGCCAGCTGGCGGGCCTCACTCACCGCGAGGTGGGCGCCGGGGCGCTCCTCCTCGATCAGATGGGAAAAGCCGACCAGTTCGCCGGTAGTGGTCAGCTCTACCTGTACTTCCTCTTTCTGCAACTCCCGGGTCCAGCGGTTGCTCCAGCGCCACAGGCGCACGGGATGGCCGATGAGCGCCGTGGCCCCCTCCAGGCCCAGTTCGCGTTCGAGGAAGGTCTTGGCCTGGGCGTCGTACTGGAAGGCGGCGCTGTGCCGGTAGGTGTCCACCGGCATCCCGCGCGCTGCCAGAAAGGCCAGGGCCTGGTCGCGGGCCTGCTCGCGGGTGATGGCAAAGTCGATGGACGCCTCGGGGAAGGCGCGGTAGAAGTAGGGGATGCCCACTGCCAGGCTGAGGGCGGTCACCACCAGGCAGCAAAGAAGTAAATGCCAATCTGACCTTTCCAGGCGCTCTTCCATCGGGGCGGCTCCGGTCGGGGTGAAAGCTATATATACGGCGCGATTTGTCCCAGGGCAACCGCAGTGCGGACTGCATTGACAAGCCCGGAGTCATTCTTTAGCCTTGAACTGTTTCTCCAACACCAATTTGGAGTTGTGAGCTATGAAGATTAAGAGCGACAAGACCATCTGCTGTGGCGTGATCGGGTACGGCGGTGCCTTCAACATGGGGAATCTGCACTTGACCTCAATGATCAAGAATCCAGACGTCGCGGTGGCAGCCATCTGCGAGCTGGACCCCACCCGCAGGGCCGTGGCTCAGAAGGACTGGCCTGGGGCCAAGGTGTACAGCCGGGTGCCAGATATGTTGCGCCATGCCGACCTCGATCTGGCCACCATCATTACCCCGCACAACACCCACGCGCCGCTGGCCATTCAGTGCCTCGAGGCCGGGGTGAGCGCCATCTGCGAAAAACCCATGGCCATCAGCAGCAGGGATGTCAAGGCGATGATTGCCGCTGCCCGGCGCCGCCGGGTGATGCTCTCCACCTTCCACAACCGCCGCTGGGACGGGGATTTTGTGTTGCTGCGGGACCTGATTCAGAAGGAGGAGTGGCTAGGCCGGGTGTTCCGCATTGAGGCCGGGTTTAGCGGGTATGGGCCCCAGGGCAATTGGTGGCGGGCCGACCGCAAGATCTCGGGGGGGGCTATCTATGACTGGGGCGCCCATTTCACCGACTGGATCCTCAACCTGGTCCCCGAGCCCATCGATTGGGTCAGCGGGTACCAGGTCAAGAATCCCGAGTGGAAGCGGTACAGCAATGAGGACCACTCCGAGTACACCCTGCGCTTCAAGGGCGGGGCCGTGGCCACCCTGACCATTTCCAACCTGGCTATGAGTCCCAAACCCCGCTGGCGCATCCTGGGCGAAAAAGGTTCCATCGAGGACGTGGGCGGCAAGTTCCTGGTGAAGAGTATGATAAAGGGCCGCCAGACCAGCGCGGAGGTAGCCTTCCCCAAGTCCGACTGGGACGCCTACTACCAGAATATCTTCAGGCACCTGCGGGGCGAGGAAAAGCTGGTGATCACCCCCGAATCCGCGGCGCGCGTGATCGGGGTGCTCGAAGCGGCCAATATCTCGGCGGCCCGGGGCTCCCAGCCGGTCAAACCCAGCTTTGTCTGATTTCCCGCCCTCGGATGTCCCGCGCCTAGATCAGGCAGCGGCAAAAGCCATCGGCCCATTGGTGGGCATTGGTGGCAAGTCCAGGAACACGGTGGTGGGGCTCTCGGCCCTGCGGCGGAGCCGGCCAGTGGCCTATGTTTTTGCCGCCCCTGGTCTCTCAGCCGGCACCCTGCGCGAGTTGGCCGGTTGGCGCCGCGACGGGACCCGGGTATATCGGGTGGAATCCTGGGCCGACCTGGCCGGGCCGATTGGCCGCCAGGACGCGCTGGTCATCGGCATCCTGCCAGGGCCTTTGGCCGAGGGGTTGGGCCGCCGTTTACAGGATTTAGGTGCCGGCGAATAAGAGGCTGAGGTTGAGGGCTGGGGCAGAGTGGGTCAAGGCCCCGATAGAAATGAAGTCCACCCCGGTCTCGGCAATCTGGCGCACGGTATTCAGATTGACATCGCCGGTGGCTTCGATTTCGACTTGCGGTGCCTCGCGCCGGAGGAAGTGCACCGCCTGCCGGAGTTCTGATAGGTCCATATTGTCGAGCAGGATACGGTCGGGATCGCCCGCAGCGGCGCTGCGCACTTCGTCCTGGTTGCGGGCTTCGGCCATCAGCCGCACCCGCCGGCCCTGGTCCCTGGCCCCCTGGTGGGCCAGCCGTAGACCCTTGCAGAGGCCGCCTGCGGCCATGGCGTGATTCTCCTTGATAAGCACGGCGTCGTACAAGCCGAAGCGGTGATTGACCCCGCCGCCCAGGCACACGGCATATTTTTCGAGGGCGCGCAGCCCAGGTGTGGTCTTGCGGGTGTCGGTGATACGGGCCGAGGTGCCAGCCACCGCCTCCACAAAGGAGCGGGTCAAGGTGGCCACGCCGGAGAGGCGCTGCAGGAAGTTGAGGGCGGTGCGTTCCCCGGTGAGGATGGCCCGGGCCGAGCCGGCCAACTCGAGCAATACCTGGCCGGGCTCTAGGGCGGCGCCGTCTTCCACCCTGGGGGTGCAGCTGATCTGGGGAGAAATCTTGTTGAAGACCGCGCCCGCCACCTGCAGGCCGGCGACTACGCCTGCCCGCCGGGCGATTATGGTGGCGGTGGCCTCGGCCTGGGCTGGGACCAGCCAGGCAGTCGTCAGGTCTACCCCTTCGGGTCCCAGATCCTCCAGCAGGGCCAAATCCACAATGGCCGAGTAGGCCTCAGGATGCAGCGTGGGTGAGGACATGTGCCAGCCTCCTTTTTCAATAAAAAGTAAGCCTAAATCGCGGTGACGTAAAAAGACCTGCAATGCCCAGCATAGTCCACATCACCCACGAGGCGGTACATGCCTCGGGCGGCATCAGCGCTGTATTAAAGGGGTTGATCACTTCCCGGGCCTACGCCCAGCGCATCGGCCGCACCCTGCTCCTGGGGCCGCTGACCGATGCCCAAGGTCCCGAACCCCTGGGGCCTGGGGGGACTATTGTCTACGACCAGGGGCGGGGTATCTGGTCCGGGGAGGTGGGGCCGGCCCTCAGCCAGGTAGAAGTCCGCTGGGGCGTGCGCCTGGTGTACGGCTGGCGGTCCATGGACTCGCCTGCGGGCAGGGTAGGGGTCGAGGTGCTTCTGGTGGACGTGAGCCACCCTCCCCATGGTTTTAATGATTTCAAATACCACCTTGTTCAGCGTTTTGGCCTGGACTCGCAGCGGCACGAGGGGGTCTGGGAATACGAGCAGTACCTGCGCCTGGCTGAGCCGGGGCTGGATGGGGTGCGGGCTCTGCTTGGCGAAGAACAATACCCCTGCTTCATGATCGCCCACGAGTTTATGGGTCTGGGCACTGTGTTTAAGGCCCTGCTGGACGGAGACCGGCGCCTGGCCACGGTGTTTTATGCCCATGAGGTGGCCACCGCCCGCTTGATCACCGAAACCCATCCCGGGCACGACGTGATGTTCTACAATGTCCTGCGGGCAGCGCGGCGGGAGGGGGTGTACATCGACGAGGTCTTCGGCCCCCAAGACAGGTACTTCAAACACGCCCTGCTCCGCCAGGCCTGGCGCTGCGACGGGCTTTTCGCGGTGGGGGATTGGGTAGTCGAGGAACTGCGTTTCCTCGGACCCGAGTTCGCCCGGCGGCAGTTGGACCTGGTCTACAACGGGGTGCCAGCAACCCGCATATCCCTGGAGGAAAAGACCAGGGCCCGGGGCCGCCTGCAGGAGTACGCCCGCAGCCTGTTGGGCTGGACCCCTGATCTAGTTTTCACCCATGTGGCCCGGCTGGTGACCAGCAAGGCCTTGTGGCGCGACTTACAAGTATTGGCGGAGTTGGATCCCCTGCTGGCCCGCCAGGGGCGCACGGGCATCTTCCTGGTATTGGCCACCGAAAGCGCCCGGCGGGATGCGGCCACGGTGGCGCACATGGCCGGGGAGTACGGCTGGCCCCTGGTCCACCGCGAAGGGTATCCGGACCTCAGCGGCAGGGAGCTGGATTTCGACCTGCTGGTGCGCACCTTCAATGCCCGCTCCCGCGCCCTCAAGGTGCTCTTTGTCAACCAGTTTGGCTGGGACCGCGCCAGTTGTGGGCCGGCCATGGCCTCGGAGATGGGTTTTGCCGATTTGCGCCGGGGCAGCGACGCCGAATTTGGCCTCTCCATCTACGAACCCTTCGGCATCGCCCAGGTGGAGCCCCTCACCTACGGGGCCCTCAGCGTGGTCAGCGAGGTGTGTGGGTGTGTGGGTTTTGTCAATGGGGCCGGCACTGATCCTGCCGCCTTCATCCAGGGGGCGTATACTCGGTTGGACCGGGAAATAGACTGGCGCGGCGCCTTGCGCCTGGGTTCGGCCGAACGCCATCAGGCCGAGGCGCGCACCAGCCTGGAACTGGCCGGGGTGCTGGCCGCACGGCTGCCTTCGGGACCACCGGAGGCCGAAAAATTGCTGGAGGAGGGATACCGAACCGCCCGCCGCATGAGTTGGGAGCGGGTAGTGAAGGAATACTTGCTGCCGGCGCTGAAGCGCATCGCCCCGCCGGGGTGAAGCCAAATCAATTAGCGGGCAAGGTGTCGCGGACGAGGCCCACCAGTTCCTGGATATTGATCGGTTTCTTGACCACTGCCTGCACACAATCGGGGCGGTCGGCTACCAGTTCATCGTCCACCCAGCCAGAAACCACGATGATGGGCACCGTGTTCCCACGGTCCCGGAGTAGATAGAGCAGGTCCTCCGCGTCGGCTGGGCCGGGCATATGCAGGTCGAGGAGCATCAGGTCGAAGGGGTCTTGGTCCAGCATCTGCAGGGCCTGCTGGGCATCGATCGCCGAGGCGACCATAAAACCCCTCCCGTTCAAGGACTGTGACCAGCAGACGGCGCACTTGGTCGTCGTCGACCACCAGCAGGTGATGGGTGGAGGCTTGGGTCATAGGTTGCTCCCCGCGGCACCGCAAGAGTGCGTTAGGCCCCCAAATATAGCCCCGGAGAAAAAGCCCGCAAGTGGTGGGCGCACTTGTATTTCCAACCGGTAATCAAGTAATCAAGGGGCGGTGGTTCGCGCACAGCGGAAGCCCAGCGCCGGATCGGAGGTGGTGGCCGGGAAGTTGTTGCGCACCGTGGTGGTCAGGGCGCGGGCATCACCGGTGTTCCAACTGCTGCTGCGCACAACCCGGAAATCGCCCTCGGCCGAAGGTGGTGGCCCCTGAGGGTCCTGGGTCGGGCTGGTGGTGTAGTAATCGGCGGCGTAATAGTCGGCGGTCCATTCGAGCACATTGCCGGACAGGTCGAGCAAGCCGTAGGGGCTGGCCCCACTGGGGTAGCTGCCTACCGGTTGGGTGCCGCCGGCATTACTGTCGTAATTGAGCAAGGCTCCAGTGGGATTGACATCCCCCCAGGGGTACTTTCGCTGGTCAGCCCCACGGGCGGCCTTCTCCCATTCGGCTTCAGTGGGTAGACGCTTGGCAGCCCACTGGCAGTAGGCATTGGCCTGGGTCCAGTCCACGCAGTTGATCGGATGGTCGTTGCGGTCAGTCAGCGAGCTATTGCAGTTGGCGAACTGGCCGGCCGGGGCACAGGCGCCGGCGTCGACGCAGGCTAGATAGGAGCCAGTAGTGACCTCGTTCTTATCCAGCCAGAAGCTGGAGAGGTTTACCTGGTGTTCGGGGGCTTCGTCCTCGGCGCTGCCCTGGTCGTCGCCCATGGCAAAGGGACCGGCGGGGATCTCGATCATGCCGGCCTGCTCCAGGTAGACCTGGGCGCTGACCTGGATGGCGATCTCGTCGCGATCCAACTGGGCATCGGCATCCGCTACCTCGAGGACAAAGAGGTAAGTTCCCGGCTCCACGGCCACAAAGGTGGGATTGGGGCTGGCAGGGTCTGAGACCTGGGCCCGGGGGCGGCCCGAGAAGCGGATCACCAGCGCCGTCTCGTCGCTGGCGCTGTGCTCGCCGTCGCTGACGGTGAGGCAGAAGCGATATTCCCGGCTGCTGGCCGGGGTAAAAGTGGGCTGGGCAGCGGTGGAATCGCTCAGCACCACCAACTCTGGGGCGCTGAGCACTTCCCAACGGTAGGTCAGGGGGGCCCCTTCTGGGTCGGTACTGGCGGACCCATCCAGGGGGAGCGGGGCAGGACCTTCTAGGGCATAGGTGAGTGAGGCCAAGCCGGCCTCAGCCACCGGCGCTTGGTTGAGGCTGCCGGCAATGGTGATATCAACCGAGTCAGGCGGGCTCAGGCTCAGGCCATCGCTGACCCGCAGGTAAAAGCGATAGGTCCCCGGGAGACTGGGGACGAAACTGATGCGGGCGCTCTGGGGCAGAGGCACGGAGACGGGATTGCTTTCTGCGGCCGCCCATTGGTAGGTAGGGGGGCCCCTTCGGGATCGGTGCTGGCCGAAGCGTCCAGCGCCACCGCCTAGCCCAAGGCGACGGTCTGGTCCTGGCCCGCCGCAGCGACCGGTGGGGCATTGGGGGGGGCGGAAGGCGAAGAGCAGCCGACCAGGATGCCCCCCAGTAAAAAGAGGCGTCTGATGATGTCCATCTTCTTCGATTATAACACTTTTGGGGCACCGGTGTCAATCAGTGACAAACCCCGGCACCGGGGTTATATTCAGCGGTATGGATGCGGGTAGGCCCGATTTTAATCTCGGCATATTCGACGGCGAGGTGGACCACCCCCAGGTCAACCAGGCCCTGGCGGCAACCCCCAAGGTTATGCTGCTGGGTGCCCAGACCCGCCTCCCTTTTTTCCCCGCCGACGAGCAACTCCCCAGACTTTACGTGGGCGACCCTCTGGTGATCTTCTTTTGGAAGGTGCTCAAGAAGATCCCCCAGGTCCTGCGCGAAGCCCTGCTGGACAGCAAGATCAGCTTCACGCTGATCCGTGGTCGCCAACTTCTATATTTTAAGGACGTCCGAAGCCACCAGGCCGTACATATTGGCCGCCGCCGGCGCACGGTCTATCTGCCCGAAGCGCTCTTTGCCCAGGCCGAGGAGAAGGGCTACGACTATTGGGCCATTGCCGAGGGGGTAATCTTCGCCTCCTGGCTCCTGCTCGATTACCTATTGCTGGTAGAGCTGGTGAAGTCGGCGCGCAAGCTGGCCCAGGGCAAGTCGGATTTCACCCTGGCCACCGCCTGGCTGCGCCCAATGGTGGCAGAGCACAATACCCATCGGCGCGAACATGTGGCCGAGGGGCGGTCGGAGGTCCACGAATTCACCACCGCGTACAAGGGCGTCTTTCAGCGGCTTTCGGCCGCCGAGTTGGTTGCCGAAGACCCTTTTGAGTTGGCCCGTCAGCTCTACGATCCGGCCCTCGAACAACGTTGGGCCAGGAACAAGATGGAGCGAATCGCCGAGATCTTCTCTTTTCCCGAGATCTTCCTCTTTGACCGGGACATCATCCACCAGATCGCCAGGGAACAGGCCCTCGGCCTGGGACAACCCCTGGCGCCCCAGTCCTTCGCCGACGTGTTACACGATTACCAGGATGAACTGCGCTTCGATGCCCGGCCCCTGCTCAGCACCCTGGGCAAATGGGTGATGCCCAAACCCCGTGTGGTTTTCCTGGAGGAGGTGGTCCGCCTGGGAGCGCCGGGGCTGCGCGGACTCTTGGGTGCCTACCAGCGGGGCACCGGGGAAGTGGTGCCCCTCATCCACCTGTTGTGGATGTATCTGTGTTCGCTCAGTTCCGATCCGGCCGGGGTGTTCACCCGCATGGGCCGCTGTCGCGCCCTGGTCCTGGCCAACCGGGAAGAAGGCCTGGACCAGGCCATCGCCGGCGTGGTGGTGCGCCTCGATCGCGCTTCCGGGTACGAGGCCTTGCTCGGGCAGGTGCGGCAGATGGGAGCGGCAGCCCGCGCAGAATTAGAGGACCTGGTGCAGACCCAGCGCCTGGCCGAAGAGGACGAGTGGGCGCCCTTCAAGGTGAAGAAACAGGGCATTGTTCTGCGCGCCGACGCCTTGCTGGCGGAGCTGCAGGAAGGGGGGGGAGGCGGCGCTCCCGGGCCCGACCTGCACCTCGATCCGGTGGTGCGTCAACTGCTGGAGGATCGCCGATTGCACCAGCACAGCTCGGACCCCAGTGGGGTGCTGCTGTGCCAGCGTTCCTATCTGCGTTCCCTGGCCGAGTTTGGCACCAGTGATGAGGACACCGGTTTCTACCTCGTCGGCCTGCTGGTGCGCCTGGACCGCTCTGAGCACTACGAGTACCTCTGCCACCAGCTGGTGGCCCTGGGTGCCTCGGCCGTTTCGGCGCTCTACAAGGTATTCGACCAGATCTCCGAGCGAGATCTGCAGAGACAGATTATCCGCGAGCAGGCCCGGCTGATCCTGGCCCGGATGATGCTGCAGCGGGGAACGGCGGCCCGGACGCAGCGATGATGAATCTGCTCCTGGTTGCGCTGCTGGCCTGTCAGGCCTGTTTCTGGACTGGCCCCCGCCAGACCAATAGCAACGTGCAGGCCGAGATGGAGGTCCTGGTCTGCCAGGTGGTGCCTCGGGGTCGGGAGGTGGCGGTGCTGGGCTTGCGGGACGGGAGCGGGAAACGCACCCCGCTCACCCGCTTGCTGGATGGGGAATTGGTCAGCGCCCTGGTCAGGGCCGGGGTAGACATGAAGCTGGTGGAAGGGGACGAGGCCTGGACACCGGAAGAGGCGCTGCCGGGCCACTCCTGGGATGAGGTGGACGCGCCGGTTTTGCTGGTGGGCCAGGTTCAACAAGATAGCAGCTGGACCTATCTCCGGTTACAGGCGGTGGGGCGGGCAGGGGGCGGGGTGTTGGCCGGCCAAACCCTGCGCTTGGATGGCCGGGCGCTGAGTCAGCGCTTGCAGGTGGCCACCCCAGCAGCCGAGGAGGCGCTCAGTATCCAGTTACACGTGCTGGTCCTCCGCGAGGAGGGCGGTTTCGACCGCCAAGTGAGCCTCGAGGATAAAGGCCGGCTGCAGGTGGGCGACCGGTTTCAGCTGCGCTTCAAGACCGGCACCGACTGCCAGGTCTACGCCTGGCTCTACAGCTCTGCCGGCCAGCAGCAGGACCTTTTCGCTAGTCAGCAGGTGTACAAAGGCCCCCCCCAGGAGACGGCCTGGCTCACCCTGGACCAGGTCAATCAGGTCCACACCCTCTATTTTGTTGCCGCCCCCCACCTCGATGAGGACAAGAGCCCCCTCTTCGACAATCTGGCCGAGCTGGTCCGCCAGGGGCAGGTGACCAACTTCACTGGGGTGGAGAAACTCGACCAGGTGCTGGGGACCTACCTGGCCCGCTACGCGCCGGGCCAGACGGCCGTGCAGATCCAGCGGCAGCAGGGGACCTTGGGCGGGGAGGAGAAATACATCCTCAGCGACGGCACCGTGCTGAAGAGCCGGCCCCTGCTCCTAAAGGCCACGGGGGTCTTGGCACAAGCCCTCAGTTTCGAGGTGCAATGAATAGCGCCCAGATCTACCTCGACCACAACGCCACCACCCCGTTGCGGCCCGAAGTGCTGGCGGTGATGCAGCGCTATTTGACCGAGGATTTCGGCAATGCCTCCAGCCTACATGCCTTTGGCCATGCCGCCCGGGCCGGGCTGGAGGACGCCCGGGTTTTCCTCGCCGACGCGCTGGGCTGCGCTCCGGCAGAGGTGCACTTCACCAGCGGCGGCACCGAGGCGGATAATTGGGCCCTGGTGGGCAGTGCGGCCGTCCGCGGTCCGGGCCGTATCGTCACCACCGCCATCGAACACCACGCCGTACTGCATACCTGCCGGCATCTGGAGAGTCTGGGTTGCGAGGTGTGTCTGGTTCGCCCCGATCGCCGCGGTTGGGTGGACCCGGGGGTGTTGGAGGCCCGGCTGGACGAACACACCATCCTGGTTTCGGTGATGCACGCCAACAACGAGACCGGGGTGCTGCAGCCAGTGGCGGAGATCGGCCAACTGGCCAGGCGGCGAGGGATTCCTTTCCATGTGGACGCGGTGCAGAGTTTTGGCAAGGTGCCGGTGCAGGTGGATCAACTGGGCGCAGATCTGGTATCGGTCTCGGCCCACAAACTCAACGGTCCCAAAGGGGTAGGGGCGCTGTATGTGCGGGCCGGCACGCGGCTGGCACCCTGGACCCACGGGGGGGGGCACGAGGGCGGACGCCGCGCCGGCACTGAGAATACCGCCGGTATCGCCGGGTTCGGGAGGGCGGCCCAACTGGCCCAGACCGAGCAGCAGGGGCGCCAGTCGGTGCTCGAAGCCCTGCGTAACCGGTTGGAGGCCGGCATTCTGGCGGCGGTGGATGGGGTGCAGGTGAACGGCCAGGGCGCCCCACGGCTGCCCAACACCCTCAACCTCTCGGTGGCTGGGGTGCAATCCGAGGCCCTGCTGCTGGCCTTCGATCTGGAGGGGGTGGCGGTCTCCAGCGGTTCGGCCTGCAGCGCTGGGGGGGAGGCCCCCTCCCACGTCTTGTTGGCCATGGGCCTGGACCGCCGCCTGGCCGGGGGTTCCCTGCGTTTCAGCCTGGGATGGGGCAGCACGGCCGCCCAGGTGGAGCGGGTGATCTGCCTGTTGCCGGGCCTGGTTCGCCGTTTTCGCGATCTGGCCGGGGGGGCCTGAGCGATGGCAGGCGAGGCTCTGGGCAACGAGGTGCCCACCCTGGATCGGGAGACCCTGATCGCCCTCCTGCAGGATCCGGCGGTGGTGCTGGTCGACGTGTTGGCCGCCGAATCCTATGCTGCCGGCCACCTACCCGGGGCCCTGAGTCTGCCACTGGCCCGAGTCCCCGGGGATGCCGCCCTGGTGTTGCCGGACAAGGAACGGCAGATCGTGCTCTATTGTGCCGGCTACACCTGACCGGTGGGTGAACAGGCGGGGCGCCTGTTGTTGGCGATGGGCTACACCAAGGTCTGGCATTATGCCGGAGGACTGGCCGATTGGCGGGCCTCCGGGGGGAGGGTTGAAACCGCTGTGCCCGTCCCGGGGGCTCCGGCCCGCCCTGGTGGGCCGCAGGAATGGACCTCCTGGGTGCGTGCTCCATCAACCGGCTGCTCAGTCTGTGGCTGGGGATGATTCTTGCCTGTGCGCTGGCTTATTGGGGCATGGGGTATTGGCAGGGGCAGGGGCTGCGCGACGGATCAGGGACGGGGGGGCTGGAGCACAGCGGCCTGCTCAGCACCCTGTACTTCAGCTTTGTCACCGCCCTGTCCATTGGGTACGGGGATGTGGTGCCCTTGGGCATGGCGCGGGTGCTGGCGGTGGTGGAAGGGGCGGCGGCCTTGCTGCTCTTTGGCTGCGTGGTTTCCAAGCTGGTCTCCCGGCGGCAGGAGGAACTGACCGAGGAGACCCACCGCATCACCTACGAGGATTGCCTGGGCCGGGTGCGCACCAACCTGCACTTGGTCCTGGCCGAGCTGCAGACCCTGGCGGTGCAGGGCGCCAGCCTCGAGGCCCAGCCAGCCCGGATCACGGTCCGGGTCGAAAGCATCGCGGCGGTTTTTGCCGGCGAACTGCAAACCGTGCACGACCTTTTGTACCGGCCCCAGCAGCTGCCCGGAGAGCAGGTGCTCGAGTCCATCCTCGCCAGCCTGGCGGCGGTGTTCCGCGAATTGGCGGAGTTGCTCGAGAGTCCGGGCTTCGAGCGCTCGCGCGCCCTGAGCGGGTCCCTGCAGGCCATGGGGGGGGCTGGCCGAGGAAATCTGCGGCGAGTGCGTCCCGCGCCAATATGCCCCCCACCTCAAAGGGTGGATGAACCACGTGCAGGAACTGGCCCGCCGGTTCAGTTGAGCACGGCGGCGATGGCGCTGCACAGGGGTTCCATGTTCTGCCGCGTCATACCCGCAACATTGATGCGCCCGCCGCCGACAATATAGATCCCGTGTACCTGGCGCAGGGTCTCCACCTGCTCCTTGTTGAGTCCAGAGAAGGAGAACATGCCCTGCTGGCGCTCGATGAAGGAGAAGTCCCGCTCCACCCCCTTCTGCCGCAGGGTCTCTGCGAAGAGCGCCCGCATCTGGGCGATGCGCTTGCGCATGGTGGCGACCTCGCCCTCCCATTCCCGGCGCAACTGGGTATCCTGCAAGACCGTCGTGATCACTGCGGCGCCGTGGGCGGGCGGGTTGGAGTAGTTGGCGCGGATACAGATCTTGACGTGGCTTAGCGCCTGCTGGGCTGCTTCGCGAGTGGGGGCCACCAGGGTGAGGGCTCCCACCCGCTCGTTGTACAGGCCGAAATTCTTGGAGAAGGAGCTGGCCACCAGCAGTTCGGGGAGCAGGGCACACAGCGCTTCCAGGCCCTCGGCGTCCTCGCGCAGACCCCGGCCCAGGCCCTGGTAGGCAAAGTCCACCAGGGGCAGGAGGTGGCGGGCGACCAGGAGTTCGGCGAGCCGGTGCCACTGGTCGGTGGTGGGGTCCACCCCGGTGGGGTTGTGGCAGCACCCGTGGAGCAGCACCACGTCGCCGGCCGGGGCGCTGTCCAAGGCCCGGCACATCGCCTCGAAACCCAGGCTGTTGGTGCGGGCGTCAAAGTAGGGGTAGGTCTGGACCTGGATGCCGGCCAGGCGGAAGATCTGGGAGTGGTTGGCCCAGGTGGGTTCCGAAATCCACACCCGCGCCGCCGGAAAGTGTTGGTGGAGAAAGTCAGCAGCCACCCGCAGTGCCCCCGTGCCGCCAGGGGCCTGCACGGTCACTACCCGGCCACTGCCCAGCATCGGATGCCCCGCGCCAAGGAGCAGCTCCTGCACCACCCGGTTGTACTCGGGAGAGCCGTCGATGGCCAGGTAGTTCTTGGTGGTCTCGGTGGCCAGGACCTGCTGGCGGGCCTTGGCCACCGAGGTGAGGATGGGGGTGTTGCCCTTCTCGTCCTTGTACACCCCCACGCCCAGGTTGATCTTGGCGGGATTGGGGTCTTTCCTGAAAGCATCGGTCAGCCCCAGAATGGGGTCGCTGGGGGCCATGGTCAGTTGGTCGAACATGTGGGCCTTTCTCGGAATTTGGCGGCGGATTTCAGCTAAATTTCCGCCTATAGCTGACAAAGCGCAACACCCCCTCTTCCCGGCTCTCCCCCACCTCCCATTCCGACTTATTCCACTCTGGGAAATAGGTGTCGCCCACGACCAGGTCCGGGACCCAGGTGAGCAGCAGCTCGTCGGCGATCATCAGGGTTTGTTCGTAGAGCTGCGCCCCGCCAACCACAAAGAGCTTGCCAGTGTCCAGTTGCCTGCCGCAGGCCAGCGCTTCCTCGAGGGTGTGGCACCGGTACACCCCGGCCGGGACCTGGTACCCGGGGTCGCGGGTGAGCACGAGGTTGGGCCGGCCGGGCAGGGGGCGTCGCTGAAAAGATTCATAGGTTTTGCGGCCGGCGAGGATGGGGTGGCCAAGGGTGCTGCGTTTGAAGTGTTTCAGATCGGCGGGATAGTGCCAGGGCAGCCCGCCCTCCCGGCCGATGAGCCGATGCGGATTGAGTGCGGCGATGAGGATCAGCTTCATCGCCCTTCTCCGGCGCCGAAGAAGCTGGATACCACCGGCAGTTCGCTGCCTTTGGCCTGGGCCAGGGTACCGGAGAAGACCACCCTGCACTGGTCCAGCATGACCAAACGGCCAGCCAGGCGTTCGATGCTGAGCAACTGGTGGGTGACTACAATTAGGGTGGTGCCCAGGTGGTGTTTGAGCCGCAGCAGCAGCTGGTCGATTTCGGTGGCAGCCACCGGGTCCAGGCCGGCGCCAGGTTCGTCGCAGCAAAGCAACTCCGGGCCGAGGGCCAGGGCTCGGGCCAGGGCCACCCGTTTGCGCATGCCCCCCGAAAGCTGGGCGGGTGAGCGTCTGCCGATGTTCGGCAGGCCCACCAGGTCCAGCAGGCCGGCGACCAGGTCGCCGATGGCTGCTTCATCCAGGTCAGTGTGCATCTGCAAGGGCAGGGCTACGTTGTCGGCCACACTCATGGAGCTGAAGAGGGCGCCCTGCTGGAAGACCACCCCCATGCGGCGGCGCAGGGTGTTGGCCTCCACCTCGGGGAGCGTTTCGAGGTCCTGCCCAAAAAGGCGCACCTGGCCTTGCTGAGGGGTATCCAAACCGAGGAGGGTTTTGAGCAAGGTGCTTTTGCCGCAGCCGTTTCTCCCCAGGATGATCACCGCCTCGCCGGCCTCGACGCGCAGGTCCACCCCGGCGAGTACTTGATGGTCGCCGTAGGCCAGGTGCAGGCCGGTGAGGTCTACCAGGGCGGTCATCGTTTGAGGTAGAAGATCGCGCCCCAGAAGGTATCGAGGGCGATGATGGCCAGCAGGGAATTGACCACCGAGGCAGTGGTGGTGCGGCCCAAATCGTCGGCCCCGCCCCGGAAGTTCAAACCCTGGTACACCCCCAGCAGGGTGATGACCCAGGCAAAGGAAATACTCTTGACAATACCGGTGAGGATGTGTTTGAGCTTGAGCACGTCGAGCAGGCGTTCGAGGAAGGTGGTGAAGGAGAGATCAAAGACCAGCACGCTGACCAGGGTGCCGCCCAGCAGGCCGATGAAGTCAGCCGCAATGGTCAAGAGGGGCAGGCACAACAACATGGCCCACAGCTTGGGCACCGCCACGAAGCGCAGCGGCTCCAACCCCAGGGTGCGCAGGCCATCTAGTTCCTCGTTGAACTTCATCGCCGCCATTTCGGAGGCGATGGCGGAACCGCTGCGGCCGGATACAACAATGGCGGTCATCAGCGGACCCAGCTCGCTGCAGATGCCGATAGCCAGCAGATTGGCCACGAAGATGTTGCTGCCGAATTTCTGTAGCTGCACCGAGGCCTGCAGGGCCGAAGCTGCGCCGATCAGCAACAGGACCAGGCCGACGATAGGCAGGCCTTGGGACCCGGTGGCGATGGCCTGCTCGGTAAAGCTGCCCCGCCGTATACCCGAACGGTCGAAAAGGCAGGTGAAGGCCGCACAACTCAGGTCGGAAATCAAAAACAAAAGCCCCTTAGCCTGACGGCCCAAGGAGTAGCCCCATTGCCCCAGTCTTTCGAGGAAGCCGGGGGCAGGGGAGGGGTCAATAGGTGGAGGGGCCTTAGGGAGGATAGGGGCGCAGATTTCCCGGAAACGGGAGGGCAATCCCTGGAACGACAGGGCTTTGCCCTGGGCGGTGCAGCGGGCGCTCAACTGTTGGAGATATAGGGCCCCGGCCAGGTCCAGCCTGGTCAAATCGACCAAGGAGAGCTGGATCTGGGAGGCCGGATGTGTGGCCAGGAGCCGGCTGATCTCCGCCTGAGTAGCGATCAGGGTCGCCAGGGTGAGTTCCCCACTCAGGTGCAGGCCCTGCTCGTCGCTGCGGACCATAGAATCAGAGGATGTAAGAGAGGCGCAACAGCACCTGCTGCCGCAACTCCAGCCCCTTCAGACCCCAGAGTGAGGTTTCGGCACCCAGGGCGGTCTTCTTGCGCTGGGTGGTTTCTGGGCGGTCGAAGTCCATGACCACGTCGAGATTGACGAAGCTGGTGAGGATGATGCGCCAGCGGTTTTCCCAGCTGAAGACCCAGGAATCGACGGCACTGGAGGGCAAGAGGATGTCGAACTCCGAATCGAGGCTGATGAAACGCCCCAGGCGGGCATCGGTGATCAGTAGGGCCTCGAAGCCGGTGCTGCTGGTATTCTTCAACTCAGCGGCACTGGTGGCGGTGCGCTGGTCGCCTTTGAGTTGAAAGGAGTCTGAGACGTAGGTCTGGCGGGCGCCCCAGCCAAAGCGCAGGTCCATGTTGAGGGGGAAACTGCGGTAGAGCTGGGAATTGATGCCGACACCCTCCCGCAACTGCAGGGGGAAAAAGGGCGGTTCGAGGGACACCTCACTGGTGAGGGGATAGATGCGAAGGGTATCACCTGCAGCGTTGACTTTGGCGAAATCGCGCGGGGCGTCGAAACGTACGTCAGTGGTGAAGAACTTGGTGTTGAGCACCCCGCGCATATAGGGCCCCAACCGGCGGGAGAGGCGGCGTATATAGGTGGCGCGCAGCTCTAATTTGTCCACTGATTTGCGGAAGGAGTCCTTGCCCTCGCGGGTGGCCCCTTCCTCGGCGATCAGACGCAGGGTGGCGTAGTGGCGCGGGCTGTTGTAGGTGGTGCGGTTGAAGGCCTGCATCGAAAGGGAGACGCTGCTCTGATCCTGCGAGGTGTTCTTGGCGTTGGTGAACTGGGGGGACCCGCTCAGGATCCATTGGGTTTTGAGCTTGCGGGTCTGCGGGGCGGCGCCCAGCAGGAGGTTGGGCTGATAGAAGCCGACGAAGGCATTGTCCCTGACCACCAGGTTGCGCTGCGACAGCTCGCCGGGGGAGAGGTGGATGCTGAACTTGCGGGTGGAGGCCACGTTTTCACCCACCTTGACCAGGGTGTAATCCCCCGGCCTGAGCAGCCAGGTCTTAACGGTTTCGCCCCGCTCCTCCTCGATGCCGAACCCCACCCCGTAGTTCTCCTGGTGGCGGTCCTCGAAGAGTTCGTAGGCCTCCTTGACCGAGGTGCGGCTTTCGTCGATGACGTTGACCGCCAGGGCGGACCAGTCCGCATCGAGCAGGGCGGTGCGGCCTTCGACGATTTTCACCGTCTTTTTTATCATCTGGGTGATGTTGCCCGAGCCGATGAGCACCTGATAGGTGCCTGGGGGCAGCAACACCGGGGTGCCCGGTGCGGCCGAGGCGATTTTGCGATCCTCGTAGAAAACCTGGTACAGGGGCTCGTTGCGCGAACTGGTGATGACCGGGACGAAGAGCAAACCTTTGCCCGCGGGGATCTGGGTCGGGTTCTGCTGCCACTGGACCCGTGCCGGAGGGGCGATCCAGGTGCTTTGCTGGGCCAGGGCCGGCAGCGAAAGCCCCAGCAGTGCGGCGCAGAGATAGAAGCGGTTCATCATGGTTTGCCGGGGGCGGCGAGTTTGACCGGGTCGTAGAGCAGCTCGTACTGGGTGGCGTCCCCGTCCTCCTCAGTGGCAGGGATGAGGCTGCTGCTGTGCTCGACCTCGGCGGGCGTGAGGGCCGGCTCGCCGCGCTGCTGGCGCATCTGGTTGAGGAATTTGAGATCTAGCTCACGGCAGGCTTTTTCGCATTCTTCCTGCAGGATGCTGCTCATGGCCTGCACGGCGGCGCCGATGTCGCGGTTGTACACCGGTTCCTCGCGGTCGAACTTTCCCGACCAGGAAGGCTTATTGTCTTTTTGGTCCACCAGCCTCCAGGTCAGGGCCAGGTGGGCGGCGCTGCGTTCCTCGCTGGAGAAACACTCGATGGCAGTGACCGTGGTCTCGAATACATAATCGGGCCGCTGGTCGAGGAATTCCCGGCCGAATTGGGCGAAAAGTCCGGCATCGGCCAGATAGTGCTCGATGGTGCTGGTGAGCATGTCGCTGGGGCGCGCAGCCCAGACATTCCAACGGTCTTCCCGCACCTCGTAGGCCGAGAGGCGGGAGACGAGCGGTTCGCGGTCGTACAGGCGCGAGACCTCGACCTTGCGCAGTTGCACTTTGAAAGGGTAGGGCCGTTCCGATAGCCCCCCGGGCAGACGCAGGGGCTGGGAAATGAGGGTGAACTTGCGCTGTTGGCGGATGGTCTTGGTGCCCAGCAGCGTGCTGCAGCCTACCAGGGTAAGGAGGAGCATGATGGCCAACAGCGATCCGCGCATTTCAGTTCTCTCCCCGCCCGCGGATCAGCACTGAGGGGTCTTCTTTGATTAGGTCGGTGGCCTGACGCACGTTTTGCAGGGTCTCTTGCAGGTCCTGGATAGAGCGCAGGATGTTGTCTCGGCTCTGGACCACGGTCTGGTCGATGTGGGTGAAGGTGCGGTCGGCGGAAAGGGTCATCTGGTTGAGGTTGGCGACGAAGTCGGGGATGGGCTGGTCCATTTGCAGGCGCAGTTGGTTGGAGGCGGACTGCAGATTGACCAGGGTGCCCTGCAATTCCTTGCCAGCCAGAATCTGGCGCAGGTTGGTGGTGGCCGCCTGCAGGTTGGCCGCTGAGGTCGCCATCGACTGGGTGGCCGCTTCGAGATGGGCGAAGGTGGCCTGCAGGGGGGCGCGGTTCTCGCTGGCGATGGCGCTGGTGGTCTGCATCAGCTCGCTGGCCCCGCGCAGAGCCCCGGTCAGTTGGGCGGTGTTCTGCTCGCTGGTCAGGGAGATCAGGTTGTTGAGCACTTGTTCAACCTTGGAGGTGAGGATCTCGGCGCGTTCATCGATGGTGGACAGGAAACTCTCGTTGGGCTGGATGCGCGAGCCGGGAGGCAGCACCGCCGCCAGCTGGGAACCGGCCACCAATTCAATATATTTGACGCCGGTGATGCCCTGGTTGGCCATGGTGGCGCGGGTATCGGCGCGGATGGCGTTGGGCAGCAATTGCGGATCTATCGCAATCTCGACCAGCACGGTGGTGACATCCTCGCGCGAGATGCTAACCTCCTCGACCTTGCCCACCCTCAGGCCCATGTATTTGACCTGGGAGCCGATATTGAGGCCGCCCACCGAGGTATCCTTGAATTCGATGAAATAGGCCTCCCGTTTTTCCAGAAATTGCAGTCCGGCCAGCAGGAAGATGAAAGCCGCCAGCAGGGCGGTGGAAAAGAGCAGGAAGAGGCCGAGGCGGATTTTTTGGGCGCGGGTGGCCATATCCGGCAGGTGGTGGGTTCGGGGGCAGGTTCCCGCTAGGCGGGGGCTGAGCCCACAATATGGTCAAGATGACAGGCAAAGGCAAGCGTGGCTCAGGGGAGGACGGGCAGCACCACCTGCAGCGCCGCGGGCAGGGCCTCGATGAGCACCGGGGTATGGGCCAGGGGCTCGCCGTCGGCGTGTAACAACTGCGGCTCAGCGGTGTGGATGCGCAACCAGGAAGTTCGCTCCATAGACACGGCCGGATGGTACACGTGGCCACCCCAGAAGAGGCGGGGCAACACCGCCAGAATGGTGCGTTTGGGCACCTGGCGGACGATACACACCTCCAACTTGCCGTCGCGCGGATCGGCGGCTGGGGCGATCTGCATGCCTCCCCCGTAGGAGCGGGTGTTGGCAGTGGCCACCAGCAGCACCTCGCCTTCAAAGTTACCAAACTCGCCTTCGAGGCGCACCACTGGCGGGCGGAAACGAAAGAGATGGCCCAAGGTGGCGTACAAATAGCCGGCGGTGCCGGGGAAAGGGGTGCGGCCCTGGCGCATGGCCTCGCTGATCTCGGCGTCAAAGCCGAAAGCCGCTACGGTGCAGAAAAGCGCCTCGCCCGCCTTCCCCAGGTCAATGGGGGTGGGCAGGCCACGAAGCAATACCTGCAGGGCGCCTTCCAGCCGGCGGGGGACCCCCAGGGCGCGCGCCAAATCGTTGGCGGTGCCGAAGGGCAGGAGGCCCAGGGGGATCTGCGTGTGGAGCAGCGCCGGCAACACCTCGCGGATGGTGCCGTCTCCGCCGCAGACCACCAGCCTTTTGCAGCCGGCCTTCACTGCCTGCCGGGCCAGCTCGGCGGCGTGGCCTGGGGCTGCGGTCAGGTGTAGCTCAACGGGGCGCCCGGCTCGCTGCAGGCACAGGGCTGCGGCTTCGGCGACCCGCCGGCCCCGGCCGCCACCGGCCACCGGGTTGGCGATCAACACCCAGGACATTCAGAGGGCCTGCTTCACGCGGATATAACCCACCGGCGGACAGCGGAAATAACTGACTGCGGCCTCGGGGTTGCCCAGGTGCCGGCGCGCGGCGGCCACGGCCTCCATCACGCTCTTGCAGCATTCCCAGCCCAGGATATCGGCGCCCCGGTGGTCGGTCCCGCAACCCACCGCATACACCTTGCCTACCTGGTCCATGCCGTGGGCCGCCCAGGTGTACATGTAGAAACCGTGGACCCCGGCCGGGGCCAGTCCTTGGCGGTAGAGGTCGTTGAGCCGTTGGTCCTGGGCGAATTCCTCCTGGAAGGCCTCGAATTCGTCCAATCCCCGGTGGGAGGTGAGGACCTTCTCAAAAAACTCGCGGTACAGGGTGTGGGTCGGCTCGGTCCACTTGTAGGGCAGGGGGTTGACCACAATCACCGCCCCGCCGGGACGCACCAGCGGCACCCCGTCGAGGTACATGTTGTAGTAGTACCCCAGGGCATAGGTATTGACCAGCAGCGGGTTGAGGTAGGTGTCTTTGGTGTACGGGCCGATGCAGGTGGGGGCGAGCAGGAGGATGTCGCACTGGCCCTCCACCTCCACGATCTTGTCGGTGTAGCAGGCCTCGAGGGTCTTCTGGTGTACCGCTGCGGTCTCGCCGGCATTGAGGGCCACCAGGCCGAAAGGACCGCGGGTGGCCCAGAAGATCTTCAGGCGCAGCCAGTGGGGCAGCAGTTTGAGGCCCCAGACGCTCGAGTACATGAGCACCTTCTCGAACAGGCTCAGCTCCCTGTCGATCTGCTGCACCCAGGCCAGGTGCCAGGGGAAGAGGTTTTCGTCCAGCACGCTCTCGATGTGGAAGATATCGATCTTTTGCTGGATCACCTTGCCGATGCGGGTGAAGGATTGGTGCATCAGGCTGCGAGGGGGGTCGTAGAGGGACCGGGTGTGGCGCAGGGTCTGGGAGTCGTGGTTGTGCCGCAGACTGCGGTGGCTGACCAGGCCGGTGGCATAGGATTTGTATCCCCCGTCCATGGCTACATAATTGACGTTGAAGTAGATCAGCAGGTCGGCTTCGGCAAACGACCGGCACACCTCGACGTCTTCCCCCTTCTCGGTGTATCCCAGGTGTACGTTGTCCTCGGGGTCGATGGCGTTGTAGTTGCGCATCCGCCCGGGGAAGTATTTGCGGTAGAGCCGGCTGCCGCAGAGATGGCGGAATTCATCGGGCCGGATGGGCCGGTGCAGGGCAATGGCGCAGATAAATTCGAGATCGGTGACGCCCTCTTCGAGACAGATGCGCTCCACCTGGTCCATCATGATGGCGCGGATGTCCGGGCTCTTCATGGGAGGCAGGGGGAGGCTCACATCGTCGAAGGCGAAGACAATTTTGGCTGTTGCCTTGGTTTGGCGAAGCTGGCGCAGTTTCTCGCGCAGGGGCGGGGTGCCCGTGGGCTGGTCCAGGGCCTGGATCAGCCTTTCCTCGATGCGGCCCCGGCTGCGTTCGCCGTCGGCACGCACCCCTGGATAGATGACCCGGGTGCCTTCGGGCAGTTCCTGGAGGCACATGCCCTCCCCGAACTGAAAGAGGAACTTCTCGCCCTTGCGGGCATAAAGGGTCTGGGGGGCGAATTTTCGGCTCATAGGGGACTCAACTGGGAAGGCGCAGGTCGAAGGCGGTTTTGATTACCCGGCTCTGGCCGGAGGACAAGGCGGTGTGTACGGCGCGCCGGTACTGGGAGAGCGGAAAACGCGCCCCTACCAAGCCGTCGAGCCGTCCGCGCATCTGGCGCAGAAATTCGAGGGCAAGGGCAAAGGTGCGGATGGGTCGGCCCTGGTAGTTCTCGAAGCAGTAAGTGTAGGTGCCGGCCATCTCGATTTCCTTGTGCCACAGAGCGGTCCAGTCGATGCCTTTGGCAATGGCCGGCATGCCCACCACCATCACCCGGCCCTGGCTGCGGGTGTAGCGCAGGGCATCGTCGAGGGTGGTGCTAGAGGCCACGCAGTCAAAGGTCAGATCCGCCCCGCCCAGGACCACGGGTTTGCCCAGCTCGGGCTGGTACGACTTGGCCCCGTAATGCCGACACAGGAGTTCCCCAAGGTCGGCCTGGCCGCGGATAATATAGTCGGCGCCCAGGCGGTGGGCTACCTTCTCCTGGTGCGGGTAGCGGGCTAGCACGGTGATGCGGCACTGGGGTTCGATCAGGCGCAGGGCTGCCAGGGTGAGCAGCCCGATGGCGCCGGCCCCGATGATCAGCACCTGATCCTGGGCCTGCACCCTGGACTTGAGCACCGCGTGCAGGGCGCAACTGAAGGGCTCCACCAGAATCTCCTCGTCGGCGGAGAGGCCCTCGGGCAGGTGATGGAGCTGGAAGGGATGGGCGGCCAGATACTCGCTCCAACCGCCACCGGTGTCGCGGCAGTACCCGGTCTGAGGTCCGGGGGCTAACGCGCCGGTGGCGATGTTCTCGCAGGTGGGGTAGTGGCCGCGACTGCAGGGTCGGCAGGGCGGTGAGATGCCGCGCACCGCGCAGGAGAGGGCTGGCTCCAGGGTAACCCGGTCGCCCACCTGCCAGTCCCCGCCGGTCTTGGAGCCCACCTGCACCAACTCGCCAGTCAACTCGTGGCCCAGCACGAAGGGGAAGGAGGTGAGGGGCGAGAAGTAGGGGCTGCCTTTGGCGGTGAGGGTGGCCAGATCAGATCCGCAGATGCCGCTCTGATGGGTCCTGATCACCACCCATTCTGGACCTGGGGGTACCGGTTCTGGCAACTCGACCAGGCGCAGCGGTGCCAGGGAGCTGGTCACCAGACTTTTGAAGCGATGCCCCAGGCTGCGGATGAGCAGGTACCGGGGCACGCTCTTGATGTATTGGAGGGCTAACATGGCCTATGAGGGTTGGGGCGGCAGGGACCAGCGCCGCACCTGCCAGCCCTGGGCAGCAGCCAGGCGGGACAGCGCGCCGTGCGGGTTGACCGCCACCGGGTGACCCACTGCCGCGAGCATCGGGATGTCGGCCGGATCGTTACCATAGGCATAGCATTCGCGCAGGTCAAGCTGATGTTGGGCGGCATATTCCCGCACTGCCCGCGCCTTTTCCCCCTCGCTGAGAGGGGGGGTGGTCAGCTCGCCGGTGAAGCGCCCCTCGCGTTCCCCGAGGGCGACACTGAGGGTATCGGTGATGCCCAAATACCGGGCCAGGGGAGCGACGATAAAATCGAGGGATCCGGTGACCAACACGATGCGGCAGCCGGCCTGCTGGTGGAGGCGCAGCGTCTCCAAGGCCTCAGGAAACAGGCGCTGGCCGAGGAAATCGGCGAAGAGTTGTTCCGCATCGGCGCGCGTCTGCGCCGCAGGCATGCCGGCGTAACTTCGGTAAAAGAAGCGGTTGAATAGGGCGCGATCCACCTTGTCGAAGGCCAGGAAGAGCGGCACCCGGGGCAGGAAGTGACAGTACCACCATATCCGAGCGGCCACCGAACTGCGCCGCAGGGCCAGGTAGCGGTAGTAGTGCACGACATTGGCATGCACCAGGGTGCCGTCCACGTCGAAGAAGGCGGCGAGTTGAGGGACCGCAGTGTCGGACATAGGTAGGTTGGGATGAGGGAGGAGGAAATATAGGGCCACACCTGAGGGCTGACAAACCCCTGAGGCACGAGAACTGTCTGAGCCTTTGCTTGCATGTTGATTGGTGGATTGCCTAAAATAGGGCCAAACCTGAGGAGCGACCCCGAGGAGGACTTTCATGGCAAGGAAACTAGCCGGCAGGGTAGCCCTGGTGACCGGTGGCGGAAGAGGAATCGGCCGGGCGATCTGCCAGCTCTTCGCCGAAGAAGGGGCACACGTGGGCGTGGCCGATATCGACAAGAAATTGGCCGAACAGACCCTGGAGACTCTGCCTACTCCAGGGATAGCGCTGCAGTTAGATGTCGCGGCCAAGAGAGCTGTGGAAGCCGGGTTTTCCGACCTCGTGGCGCACTTTGGACAACTGGATATCCTGGTAAACAACGCCGGGATACTGCTCTCTACCACCTTTGAGGATTGTAGCGAGGAAACCTGGGATCGTATCCTGGCGGTAAACCTCAAGGGGACTTTTTTGTGCTGTCAGGCTGCCATCCCGCTGATGAAACCCCGCGGCATCGGCGCAATCGTCAACATGAGTTCAGTGGCGGCCAAGAGCGGCGGATTCACTGGTCATCCGCCTTATGTCGCCGCCAAAGCCGGCGTCTCCGCCCTTACCATCGGACTGGCGCGGTACCTGGCACCACATCGGGTCAGGGTCAACGCCATTGCACCAGGTGTCATCGACACCGATATGACCAAGACGGCCAGCCATGCCGATCTGGCAGCCCAGATCCCCCTGGGCGAAGTCGGCACGGCCCGGGACGTAGCCCAGTGCGCCCTCTTTCTGGCCTCGGATGAGGCGCGGCATATCACGGGTGAGATCATCGATGTGAACGGGGGATTGTGGATGGACTGAACGGTGCTGAGCCGCGCGCAACTAGCCCGGTGAAGAAAGGGTTTTGGCAATCACATCACGAGGTGGAGGATCCATGAGACTCGGATTGGCCTGTGCCGATTTTACCTTTCCAATTTTGCCTCACCATCAGGTCTTGCGATTGATTTCCATGCTGGGGTTCAAAGGGGTGGATATCGGGCTCTTTGAGGACCGGTCTCACCTGCAGCCCTCAAGCGAGTTTGGGCAGGTATCCCGCTCGGCGCGTCACCTCAGAAGGAAGTTGGCCGATAGCGGTCTGATCGCCGCGGATCTATTTCTGCAACTGGCGCTGGACTACGAATCCTGTGCCGTCAACCAGCCGCGGTCCCAACGCCGGCGTCAAGCGCGCGACGCGTTCCTCCAGACACTGGATTATGCAGCCGGGTGCGAGGCCAGACACATTACGGCTTTGCCAGGCGTGCATTTCAAGGAAGAGCGCCGAAGCGAATCAGTGGCTCGCGCGGCGGCGGAATTGGCCTGGCGGGTGGAAAAGGCGAAGGAGTACCGCATCGTTTTTGGCATTGAGCCCCATATCGGGTCCTTTGCTGATACCCCCCAGCGCGCGGCAAAATTAGTGCAGGCTGTTCCCGGCCTGACCCTCACCCTCGACTACGGCCATTTCTTGCCTCGTGGGTTTCGGGAGGAGGATGTTGAGCCGTTGATCCAGTACTCCAGCCATTTTCACGTACGCGGCGCTGACAAGCATGGCCGGGCGTCCTCGTTTGTGGCCAATACTCTGAACTGGAAGCGCATCCTCGAGGTCATGGGGAAAACGGGGTACCGCGGATGGCTCGAGCTGGAGTACGGCGGGAACAACGTTACGGATACTGTAGGTTTCCGCGATTACTTCCAATCCCTTGGTCACGCCCGAGGCCCGCGCAACTGAGTATCAGTACCTTTTTAAGCCAGGCCAGGAACATCGAACCCGGGATGGTCCGTGCTCACGGTGGCCCTGAGCCGATACACCAACGCTTGATGCGGCCGCGAGGAGAACGAAACGGTGAAATTATCGATCCCCACTCCAGAACAGTGGCTCCGCCACCTCCTGCCTTTGCCGCAGGAAATCTCCTTTGGCGATACGGTGATCTGCAATCCCAGGGAGGTGGCCATCAGGGTTGGCGAAAAGGCCACCCCGGCAGAACGAATGGCCCAAACTGAGCTGATGAACCTTTTCCAAGAAAGGTGCGGTTTGGCCCCCAAGGGATCGCGATTTGAGATCGTCCTGGGCATCCTGGACGTCCGGGATAGGGTGGGAGGACAGTCCGTTGCCCAGGCCAATAGACTTGCCGAGCTTCCCAATCGCGATCAGGCGTATCTGATTCAGCCTCAGGGAGCCGAAGGGTTGGTGCTTGCCGGGTTGAGTGGAAAGGGGGTCTACTACGCTGTCCGGACCCTATGCCAGCTCCTCGAACCTGTCCTCGGTCCCGAGCAGGTCGGTATCCCCTTGGTCACCATCGTTGATTGGCCCGACCTGGCCGAACGCGGCCTGTGGAATTTCCCCCAGCCTGTCGCTTGGATACCCTGGTTATCTTCGCTCAAGCTCAATTATGGGAAGATGAGCGAAACCACGCTCCACCCCATCGAGAGGGGAAGGCCGATCCACGCTGAGATCGAGCGGAGTCTGATGGAAGAGAGTCGGCTGCGGGCTTTCAATTATTTCCCTTATATCCTGCATCTCAATTTCCTGCACGATGTCGGGCTGTTTTCCGCCTATCCAGAATTGGCCGGCAAGGGGGATGGTGCGTTAGCTGGCCGGTACCTTGCCCATAAGGGGGGGAACCAGCACCGCGTACCCTGTGCCTCCAATCCCCTCCTCGTCGATATCCTAGTCGGATGGATGACGGACATTGCCGATCAGGGCGCCGAGGAGGTAAGCTGTTGGCTCTCTGAGCGACCCGCCCAGTGCGGGTGCCTGAGTTGCACTGCCGTGGGCCAGTTTGTTCTGGAGGCCCGCGCTTTTGTCGCGGCTTGGCAAAGGGTCCGCTGTTCGCACCCGCGTTTCCAGATCCGGCTGTTCCTCTCAACCACCACACCCCAGAAGGATCACCAGGTCCTGGCCGAAACGCCTGCAGAGGTCAAAATAGAACGCGCTTGCGCCACCGCTATGGAGCGCGTCCTCTGCGAGCCTCGAGACCTGATGACCAATCCGCTGCTGGACCATCTTGCCTCCCAGGGGCGCTGGTTGGTCAGTTACGATGTGCCGTTGACGGTTAATGCCTGCGTAGATACACCGGAGTTCAAGCTGCCTGAATCTTCAGCTCACCGTGTCAGGGATTATGTCCGGCACCTCCATCGGCGCCATTATCAGGGTGCCAGCGGGATGATGGCCTGGCGCACGATGGCCAAAGAAATCTGCGGTTTCAACATTCACGCCCTAGCCGAGTGGGCGTGGAACGTCGAAGGTCGCAGTGAAAGGGAATTCGCCATCGCCTGGGCTACCATCCAAGGGTACGAGCATCCTGAGCAAGTTGGGGAGTGGTCGGAACTAATGGGACCCCTGGAATTCGATGTCTATGACTCAGATTTCCCGATCTGCTTTTCGTGGGGGCAAGCCGAGGCTATGGTGAAGCAACGCCGCCGACCCAGTCTGGGTGAAGGCATGTTTCGGTATTTTCGGGATGCCGGGGATTTTGACCGCAAACTGGAGGTCTGCCAGAGAGCAATGAGTTTGGCAAAGGGGTTTTCCAGTCCAATGTTGGCGCTCGAGACGGAAGTGGTGAGGTCCTATGTTGGCCTAGCAAAGAGCATTTATTGGGTCGCAGAAATGGCCGCCACCGTTGATCTTCCTCAGCCTGAACAACAAGAGCGAGTGGGTATGGCTCTGCAGGACCTCAAACAGGCCCAGACCGAGAATGTGGCAGCGATCAGGTCCTGGCGCAGCGCTTTGGGGCCAGAGCCCTGGCATCACCGGGTCCACGACGCTCTCCTGGCGACAATTACTTGTGTCCAAGGGATATGCGACTATTTCACTGACAGGCATCTGTATTTCCCAGAAACTGCTGTGGTGGCAACCTCCGCCTTGGAGGGGATAGGAAGCAAGAGGAAAGCGCCCTGAGTTGCGGTCGGGGAGAGGGGCCAGGCCCCGTCGTCCACCACACAGAGCGCACCAGGTTTCGGGATTGGGATACTGCATCGAGTCGTACTGTGCAGACAAGACAATCACAAGAAAAAACTTATAAACTCCTTGATTTGCCTGGCCTCCCAAGCTACCTTTCATGCCCGGAGTCTCCACCTCTGCACGTGTGTTCTCCCAAGGTCAATCCCCGGTCTTGTTCTACTGAGCTACCTAGTGCTGTCGCGGGTCGTTGAATTTTGCGCCTGAGTTATGCTCCGGCGAGCAGGAAAGACTGTGGGGGAAAACCTCTGAAACTCAGGCGCCGTCAGGTGTTGCCGCCTTTGGGCAGTGGGCTGGTCTTGGCGAAGACTGGGGACATCAGCGGTGAGGAGCTCAAACTCGTCTATACCTGGGGGTACTGAAGTCCCCTTTGGAACAGGAGACTGGGATTGCGCGAGGCCGGTAAAACGCCACCCGAGGCATCTGCCTTCACCCCGAGGGCGGTCCTTCTGGGGTGCCTCTTTTCGTTCTTCGTCGCTGCTGGCGATGCCTACGGCACGCTTTACCTGCAGGGATCGTTCATGGCCCTGGGGACCAGCACGGTAGGCGCTGTTTTCCTGTTGTTTCTGCTCTCCGGTTTCTTTAATCCCCTTGCCAAACTGGTGCATCGACGACTGAGCCTGAGTCGGGGCGAATTGCTGCTGATCTACATCATGATGGTCATGGCTTCGCCCCTACCGGTACTCTTTGTGGCGCGTTTCCTCACCCAGATTGCCGATCCCTTTTACTACGCTACCCCAGAGAACGAATGGGCAAGCCTGATTCATCCCTATTTGCCCGACTGGATGATGCCCAACAACCCGGCCATTCTCGAGCCTTTCTACCAAGGATTGGGCCAGGGGCGCGACATTCCCTGGGCTGCCTGGTTGCCGATCCTCTTGGTCTGGACCCCGTTTATCTTGGCCATGTTCCTGGTGATGATCGCCACCATGGTCATCCTGCGCAAACAGTGGGTGGAGAACGAGCGCCTAATCTATCCTTTGGTGCAGGTGCCCTTGGCCTTGGCCGAGCAGGGGCACCTGCACGATAAAATCAGCCCCTTTTTCAAGAACCCGGTGATGTGGGTCGGATTTGCCATTCCGGCTACCTGGGGGACAATGCATGGTCTTTACAATTATTTCCCCGCAGTGTTTGTCCTCGCCCAGAACGTGGACATGGTGGCGGTGATCGTTCCCCTCTTCCGCGGCGTCTCGGAGTTGCAGTTCAAGTTTCGTTTCAACATCCTTGGCTTTTTTTATTTCCTCAAAACAGAAATTGCTTTCAGCCTGTGGTTCTTCAACCTCTTAGCCAACGCCCTTCGCGGAGTCTTTGCCGTCCTGGGGATCACCAGCACCGAAGTCCTCCGGGGTGGAAATGCCGTCGCAGATCCAATCCTAGCCCACCAGTCCATGGGTGCGATGCTGGTGCTCTTTTTCGGCGGTCTGTGGACCGCGCGCCGGCATCTGAAGGCCGTTTTTCGCAAGGCTTTTCTTGGCGACGACCAGGTGGACGACTCCGGCGAAATCCTCTCCTACAGGACGGCGGTGCTGATGCTGTTTGCCGGGACCGCGGTGATGGTCGGCTGGCTCTGGCTGGCTGGCATGCCCATATGGGTGTCGTTGGCCCTGTTCTTTCTAGCTGCCACCCTTATCGTGGGGTTCACCCGCATTGTGGCCGAGAGTGGTCTGTCGGATGGCTCGCCGCCGGTTGGGCCGGTCGGTATCCTCGTGTCGGCCGTGGGGTCTTCCGTGATCGGCACCCAGGGGCTGGTGATCCTGGCGACGACCTATTTCTGGGTAAACAACGTGCGCAGCTTCGTGATGACCTCCAGCGCCAACAGCCTCAAATTGGGCGAGGAGTTGAAAGGGAGAAAACATCTCCTTTTCTGGATGATGCTCCTGGCACTGGCGGTGGGGTTGACTGGTTCGCTGTGGGCCATTGTGACCCTGTGCCACAAGTACGGGGCGCTCAACCTACAGATCTGGTCGGAAAGAGGGGGGTATGAAGAGGCCGCGAACCTGATCCGCACACCTTCGAAGCCCTATCTGTGGGGTTGGATCAATACTGGGATCGGGGCTGCGGTCATGCTTTCGTTGATGGTGGCGCGTTGGCGGTACGCCTGGTGGCCCCTTCATCCCCTGGGATTTCCACTAGGGCCGGTATGGATCATGGACCACCTCTGGTTCAACATGTTCCTGGCTTGGTTGATCAAGGTGCTGGTGCTCAAGTACGGTGGGGTGGGCCTTTACCTCAGAACCCGGCCCTTTTTCATGGGCCTGATCCTGGGGCAGATCGTTCCCGGAGGAGTGTTTCTCATCATCGATCACTTTACCGGCATGACTGGCAACGTGATTTTCTGGGGGTGAAATGGCGGGTGACAACCAGCGAAGGATTGGCTAGGCCCCACGGTTCTGCTGGGCCTGAATCGCCTGTCCCATATTAGCCTGGAGCTTTTTTCGGTTTGGCTCGATGCCCGTGGCGCACCGGGTATCGAAGTCCCTGCACGCTTCGGTCAGGAGCCGCACAGAATTCAGCAGATTGTAAATGATCACTGGCCTGAACATGTTGAGCTGAAGGTTACCTGAGGCACCAGCCAGGGCTATCACCAAGTCATTGCCCATCACCTGCATACAGACCATCATTAAGACCTCGGAGTGAACAGGATTGGTCTTGCCCGGCATGATTGAGGAAACGAGATCGTTGCCTGGGATGAGGAGATCCCCCAACCCGCCGCGGGGTCCACTGGCTGCCCAGCGGATGTCATTGGCAACCTTCATCAGACTGACGGCGATGGTTCTGAGATTGCTGCTGGTTTCTACCAGGGCGTCATGAGCGCTGATAGACTCGAATTTGTTCGGTGCAGACACAAAAGGCAGGCCGGTGAGATGGGCAATGTTGGCGGCCGCTTTTTCCGCAAATCCCATCGCGGTATTCAGACCGGTGCCCACGGCAGTACCGCCCAGAGCCAGGCGGTAGAGCGGCGGAAGACAGCGACGCGCGCGTGCCAACCCTTCCAGGAGTTGGGCGGCGTACCCCGAGAACTCCTGCCCCAAGGTGAGGGGCTCATCATCCTGAAGGTGAGTCCGTCCGATCATTGGAACTTGGGAGAAGG
>SICG01000028.1 GCA_009691525.1 Candidatus Latescibacterota bacterium
GTCCTCCATGGCCGGGGAGATCTGCGGGGTGTCGCCGTTGAAGGGGATGGTCTCCAGGGTCACCAGTTTGGGCTGCAGTTCGCAGCTGCGGTCCAGCGGATAGGGCTGGCGGGGATCGAGGACATTTTCCAGCTTGATCAGGCGCACCCAAGAAGTGTCCTGGGCCATACTGTCCACCTGGACCAGGCCGATCACCAACCCCCCATTGATTGCCGAGGAGATACTGCCCGGCTGCACCCCGTCCCGGCTGCCCAGGTTCACCTTGGAGCGGCCGAGCCGGGCAGGTACGGCTCGACGATGCGGTAGCGGTTGATGGGGCGCTTGGTGGGAATGGTATCGGGTTGGGTCGGGGCTTTGGGCCTGGTCTTGGGCAGGGGGACGAGGGTGGAGTCGGCCGGCGCTTTGGTGGTGTCGGCAGCAGCCTGGGCGCTGTCACCGGCGACCTTGGCCGCATGTTGGTGGGGGGCTGCCACCAGCCAAGGCCACCCACAGCAACGCCGCCCAGCCCTGGGAGACACTGAAGCGCGGCGGGCGCCGGTGGGCGGCAGGCTGGGCCAGGGTGTTTTTCAGGAGAGGATGCCGGCCAGTTTGAGCAGAACCGCCTTCTGGCTGTGGAGGCGGTTCTGGGCCTGGGCCATGATAATGGAACGGGGATCGTCGAGTAATTCGCCCTCGATCTCGTAGCCCCGGTGGGCAGGCAGGCAGTGCATGATGCGCAGGTCTAGCCCGGCGAGCAGTTGGCGGTTGAGCTGGTAGGGCATGTAGAGCTGGAGTCGGCGGTCCTTTTCGGCGGCAAAGGCCGGGTCCAGAAAGTATTCCATGTCGATCCAGGTGTCGGTGTAGACCACGTTGCTTTGGGCCAGGGCGGCCCGTAGGTCAGTGGTGGCCCAGTACAGGCCAGCGCGCCGGCCGGCCGCACACAACTCGGCGTCGGCAGTTGCCGGTTCCGGCTCAGGGGTGGCCACGGTGACCTTCATGCCCACCTTGAGGCCGGCGGCGATCAGGGAGTTGCAGACATTGTTGTGCGCCCCCACATAGGTCAGATGTACGCCTTCGAGCCGGCCGAGGGTTTCCTGGATGGTCTGCAGGTCGCCGAGGATCTGCAGGGGGTGGTAGCGGTCGCAGCAGCCGTTCATCACCGGCACCCGCGAGACTGCTGCGGCGCAGCGCACGTCGGCGTGCCTGAGGAAGCGGGCGACGATGAAATCCACGTACTCGGCGAGCACCCGGATCTCGTCGCCCAGGTCGGCCAAGCCGAAATTGGTGCTCCGCCAGTCGAGGTAGAGGGCATGGCCCCCTAACTGGCTGATGCCGATTTCGCCGGAGCAGCGGGTGCGGGTGGAAGTCTTCTGGAAGAGCAGGGCCAGGGTCCGGCCAGCCAGGGCTTGGGCGTATTTGTCGGGGTGCTGCCTGAGGGCGCTGCTGGTATCCACCACCTCGAGAATCTGGGCGGTGGTCCAATCTTTAAGTGTGACCAGATGCACCTGGGTGAATCTCCTCAGAGGTATTTTTCGATTTCGGCCAGTAACTGATTGCGCACCTGATTGACATCTCCTTCGAGGCGGCAGCCCGAGGCCCGGGTGTGACCACCGCCGCCAAAGGCGGCGGCGATCTGGCGCACATCCACGCGCTGGCGGGAGCGCAGGCTGATGCGATACTTGCGGGGGGGTTCTTCTTTAAGGGTCACCGAGACCTCGACGGTCTGCACCATGAGCCCGTAGTTCACCACGTCGACATTGTCCATGCCGATGTCGGGGTCCGCGTTGCCGAGGTGGACGAAGGCGACCCGCTCCCCGCAGTATAATTGGAGGGACTCGAGGGCCCGGCCCAGCAGTTTGAGGGCGGGCAGGCTCTTGTTATTAAAGAGCCGGTCGGCGACCATATCGAGCCGGGCGCCGGCGCGCACCAGCTGGGCACCCACCTCCAGGGTGGTGGGGGTGGTCAGCGCGTAGCGAAAGCCGCCGGTGTCGTAGAGGATGCCCATGTAGATCTGCTCGGCCACTGCCGGGGTGAACTTAAAGTTGAGCGCCGACCCCAGGTGATAGACCAGCTCGCTGGAAGAACTCGCTTGCGGGGTGGTCAGATTGACGTGGCCAAAAGGCAAGCTGTCCTGGTGGTGGTCGAGGGCCAGGATCTTGGTATCGTTGTCGATGTACTCTTCGATCCTACCGATGCGCGTCAGGACCGGACAGTCCAGCACGATAAGGTGTTTGGCCTTGGGGGCGGGTGGCTGGGAATCGATAGTTTCGATCTGTGCCCAGCCATCGAGGAAATGGTACTGCGCATTAGGTGAATCAGGCAGGACCACGCTAGCACTCTTGCCCAGGCTGCGGAGAATGGCCTGCAGGGCCAGACAGGCAGCCACGCCATCGCCATCGCAATTGACATGCGCGGTGAGGACGAAGTGCTTTCCAGAACGCACAAAGGCGAGGGCTGCCGGCAGCTCGGGTAGATCGATGAGGGGCTTCTTCCGGGGCATGGGGTCCTGCTCGCAGAGCAGCGCCAGCTTCAGCCGGGTCGCTGGAGGACAAAGTGAATGCGCTCCGATGCCTCGGAGCCGCGCGCAAAGGTAAAGCCATCGAAGCTGCCCCGCAGTTCAAAGGGGCTGGCCTCGATCCGGGCGATGACTTCATCGACAGGATAGATGCGCTGCATGTGGCATTCTTCCAGCTCCGTCTCCTGGTTGTCGAAACGGATGTGGAAGCGGTTGAATTGCAGCCGCTCTTCGCGGTCGTAAAAGCTGTGGCGCCGATAGATGAAGCCCGGCCCCCGCTCCTCGTCGCGCATGTCGCAGAAGTGGCGGAGCGAGTTTTTCTCGGTACATATATCAAAAATAAAGAAATTCCCCGCCAATAGTATACTGCTTATTTCGCTCAGGGCGAGGTCCAGATCCTCGGGGGTGAGCAGGTAGTTGAAGCTGTCGTAGAGGCAAAGGGCGGTGTCGAAAGGCCCCAAACCGGCCAGTTGGCGTAGGTCGCGATGAAAAAGAGGAATCTCCACCCCGGCCTGGACCAGGCGCTGGCGGGCCACCTCGAGCATGGCCGCTGAAGCGTCCGCCCCGCTTACCTGCTTTCCCCCCCGGTGGAGTTCGAAAAGGGTGCTACCCGTGCCGCAGGCTAGGTCAATCGTCTGCCGGGGCTGATGGCCGAAGCGGGCGAAAAGAGCCCAGACATGGGCAGCCCATTCAGCGTAGTCCACATGGCGCATGACGTGGTCGTAAATGGCCGCCAGGCCTTCGTAGGGTTGGCGCTGGGCGGTATTCAAAAGCGGGGGTCCTCGTCGAAGCCAAAAGCCTGCATAGCAGGCGCGCGGCCCTCGACGCGGATGATCCGACAATAGTGCTGGCGTTCTTTTTTGGCCACCGGATGTTCGGGGATCGCCACGATTTCGGCCTCCAACTCGCTGTCCGAGGTACATAGGCGCAGCATTTCCCCCACCCGGACCTCCCGGCTGGCCTTGGCCGGCTGGCCATCCACCCACACTTGCCCGGCATCGCAGGCGCGTCGGGCGGCGCTGCGCTGGTGGATGAGACCGCTGTTTTTCAGGTACAGGTCGAGGCGGGCCATGGCCAGCGGCAAAAGCGTTTCACTTGACGGCGGGTTGTTGGGGCAGTGCTGGTTGGTGGAGAAAGTCCTCGGAGAGCCGTTCTTCGATGTGGATCTGCTGCTGGTAGTCCCCGACCAAGCGGCGCATGGCTGTTTCCAGCCGCTCCTCGCGCACCAGGTTTTCGATGGTGGCCTGGTCGTCGTTGATCTTGAGCAGGTGGCCGCTGTCTTCGAGGAAAAAGGGGGCGGAGATTTCGCCCAATTTCATCGGTCCCACATAAGGCTGGATGAAGCCGGGCAGCTGGTTGGTGGACAGGATCTGCCACAACCCACCCCGCTTGGCTGAGGCGGGGTCTTCGGAGTATTCCTTGGCTAGCTGGGCAAAGTCCTCACCGCCTCCGGCACGGCGGCGCAGCTCTTCTAGCTGGATGGCGGTGCGCTCGCGGTCTTGCTGGTTCATGGGCGCCCGGGCTAGGATGTGACTGGCACAGACCTCGTCCTCGCGTTTTTCGCGCAGTTGGATGAGGTGGTACCCGTAGGGGGTGAGCACCGGATCGCTGACCTGGCCGGGCTTGAGTTGGCGGGCGGCGTCCTCGAATTCGGGAACCAATTGGCCGCTCTTGAAGCAGCCCAGGTCACCCCCGTTGGCGGCGGTGCCGGGGTCCTCGGAGTAGGCCTTGGCCAGCTGGGCAAAATCCCCGCCCGCTGCCAGTTTCTGTTGGGCCTCCTCGATTTTGGCGCGGGCCTTGGCCAGCACCTGGGGGTCGGGTTTCACCTTGATGCTGATCTTGCTGAGCGACAGACGGGGCGGCAGGGAATCGCGGTAAGCCTGGCGGTAGGTTTCCACATCCTTGCGGCCCACGTACAGACGCATGGCCAGTTGACTGCGCAGTTGGTCAGCTAACAGGTTTTGGCGGATACCTTTGCGGTAGCGGGCTTTGAGTTGGCGCTCGCTGAGACCGGCGCGTTCGAGCATGGAGTTGAACTCGGTGGCTGGCATGCCCGTCTTGATTTCCTCGAGCCGTTGGCTGAGGATGGTCTCCACCTGGGTTTCGTCGATCTGGATGCTGTCCTTCTGGGCTTTGAGCATCAGCACGTCGTCGTCGATCATCTGCTTGAGGGCCTGCTGGCGCAGGCGGGTCAGCTCCTCGGGGCCGGGCTGCTGACGATAGCCGCGGTCCTGTAGTTCCTGCAGCACGCTGAAATTGACCTCGGACCAGAGGATGACCTGGTTGTCGACCACGGCGACGATGCGGTCGAGCAGTTCGGGGGCGGCACCGGCAGGCAACACCGCACCGAGTCCCAGGATCAGGGCAAAACAACAAAGGGAATAGCGCATGTGTTTAACGAGATTGTGAGGGGCCTAGCTTCCGGTCGTCAATAGTCCATTTCCTGGAACTCTTAAGCCGGCTGATCAGTTCCGCAAGGCGCTGTTTGTAGTCCTGCCGGACCAGGGTGTCGACGATCTGGGGGCGGACCTGGTCCAGTTCCTTGATGGTGCCGGCTTCCTGGAGGTCGAGCACCTGGATGAGGTGGTAGCCGTACTGGGTCTGGATCGGCCCCGAGAGCGTCTTGAAGGGCAGGCCACGGCAGGCCTCCCACAGGGCCGGGTTGTCGTCGGCGGAGAAGTAGCCCAGATCCCCACCCCGCACCTTGGTCTCCTGATCCAGCGAGTGCAGCCGGGCCAGTTCCTCAAAGGAAGTCCCGTTGCGCAGAGCCTGGCGCTTGGCGGTGGCGTCTGCCTCGGTGGCCAGCAGGATGTGGAGGGCGCGAATTTCGGGCCTGGTGCGGCGGAACGGCTCCCGGTTCTCTGCGTAGTACTGCTGGATGGACGCCTCGCTGACCTGGGTGTCCTGGCCCTCGAATTCGGCGTTGAGCAGGGCAGCCACCAGCAGATCCCGGCGCGCCTGCTCCAGCAATTGTTGGGTGCGGGGGCTCTGGTCCAGTTTGCGGTCCAGGGCTTCCTGGTAAAGCAGTTGCTGCTCCACCCACTGCTCGACGAATTGCGCCTTCTCGGCCGGCCCCTGGCCCACGCCCAGTTCGGCCGGCAGGAGGTTTTCCAGGTCGGAGGTAGTCAGCGCTGCCTCTTCGACGCGGGCCACCATCCCCTCCTGTTCCTGATCAGCGGAGCAGGAAGTCAGGAGCCAGGCGCAGCACCAGAAGAAGAGTCTCGGCATCGCTTTGATCCAATAAAAAACCCTTCTGGCATCGCGCGGCCGCGCTGACCAGAGGGGCCCTCGTGCGAACTATTAAAGATAGACTCCTCAGAGGATCTCCTGCAAGATATTTTTGGCCCGCTCCAGTCTTTCCTGCTCGTCGCTGCCACCTACCTGGGCCTCGATGGTGAACTGTTCGCCGAGGTTGAATTCCAGCTGGGCCGGGCTTTTCTCGACCAGGCGCTGGATGTCGGTGCGGGCGGGTTGGAACTCGGGGGGCCATACCAGGCGCAGGCGCGCCCTTTCCAGTTGGACCAGGGCCACGCCCAGTTGGCGGGCCATCACCTTGATCTCCATCAGGTGCAAGAGCGAGCGGGTGGGGAAGGGCAGGCGCCCGAAGCGGTCTTCCATCTCTTCCTGGATGGCCAGCAGGTCCACCAACCGGCGGGCCCCGGCCAGGCGCTGATAGAAAGACATTTTCTGGTCAGCATCTGGCACGTAATCCTCGGGGATGTAGGCGGTGGCGGCGATCTTGATCTCCGGTTCCACCGTCGACTCCACCGCCTCGCCTTTTAATTCGTGCATGGCTTCTTCGAGCAGGCGGCAGTACAGGTCGAAACCCACCGCGGTGATGAAGCCGTGCTGCTGGGCTCCTACCAGATTGCCGGCCCCGCGGATTTCCATGTCGCGCATGGCGATGTTGAAGCCGGAGCCCAGGTCGGCGAACTCCTCGATGGCCCGTAGGCGCAGCAGGCTCTTGCGGTTGAACTTTTTGCCCTTGGGCACCAGCAGGTAGGCGAAGGCGCGGTCCTTGGCGCGGCCCACCCGGCCGCGGATCTGGTAGAGCTGGCTCAGCCCCAGGGTGTCGGCCCGGTTGACCAGAATGGTGTTCACCGAGGGGATGTCGATGCCCGACTCGATGATCATGGTGCAGACCAGGCAGTCGTATTTTTTCTCGAGGAAATCGTGCATAATCTGTTCCAACTGCCGGGCCGGCATCTGGCCGTGGGCCACGCCAAAGCGCACCTGGGGCAGCAACTCCTGCAGGTAGTCGACCAGGCTGTGGATAGATTTTACCCGATTGTGGACAAAGTAGACCTGGCCGTGGCGCTCCACCTCGCGCACGATGGCGGCGGCGATGCGCTGTTCGTCGAAGGGGAGAATCTCAGTGTGGATGGGCAGTCGGTCCTGGGGCGGAGTGTTGATCACCGACATGTCGCGCGAGCCCATCAGCGCCATGTGCAGGGTGCGGGGGATGGGGGTGGCGGTGAGGGTGAGCACGTCTACCTGGCGTTTGAGTTGTTTGAGCTTCTCCTTGTGTTTGACGCCGAAGCGCTGCTCCTCATCGACCACCAGCAGGCCTAAGTCGCGGAACTTGACGTCCTGGGAGAGCAGGCGGTGGGTGCCGATGAGGATATCGACCCGGCCCTGGCGCAGTTTTTCTAGCACTTCGCGCTGCTGCTGGGCGGTGCGGAAGCGGCTGAGCACCGCCACGGTCACCGAGGAGTGGGCCGTACGCTCGCTGAAGGTCTGGTAGTGCTGCTGGGCCAGGATGGTGGTGGGCACCAGCACTGCCACCTGTTTGTGATCGGCCACTGCTTTGAAGGCGGCGCGCACGGCCACCTCGGTTTTGCCGTAGCCCACGTCGCCGCAGACCAGCCGGTCCATGGGATGAGGGGCCTCCATGTCCTGGCACACCTCCTCCATGGTGCGCAGCTGGTCTGGGGTCTCCTGGAAGGGGAAGGAGGCTTCCAGCTCGCGGTGCAGGCTGGTGTCGGCGGAAAAGGCGAAGCCGGGCAGGGCCTTGCGCTCGGCGTAGAGCTGGATCAGTTCGCCGGCCATCTTGAAAATCTCTTCCCGGGTCCGCTCCTTGAGCTTTTCCCAGGCGTTGCTGCCCAGCTTGTTGAGGAAGGGGGTCTGGCCCTCGTCGCTGGAGTACTTGCGCAGGCGGTCGAGCTGTTCTACCGGGACAAAAAGTTTGTCGGCCCCCTGGTAGGCGACACTCAGGCAGTCGTGGGATCGGCCGCCGATATCGAGGCGCTGGATGCCCAGATAGCGGCCGATCCCGTGGTCGACGTGTACCACAAAGTCACCCCGCTGCAAAGTGCTGGAGCTGGCGATGGGGGTGGCGGCCTTGAAGCGGCGGTAGCGATAGCGGCGTTTCTGGCGGCTGAAGATCTCGTGGTCGTTGAAGAGGGCCAGCTGGGCTGCCGGGTAGACAAAACCCTGGCGCAGGGTGCCCAGTTCGAAAGCGATCCAGTCGGCCCAGTCGGCGAGAATTTCCTCCAGCCGGCCGCGCTGGCCCTGGGTCTCGCACATCAGGTGGAGGGCATAGCCGTCCTGGTGGAGGCGGGTGATCTCGGGGCGCAGCAGGCCCAACTCCCCCTGGAAATTGCGACAGGGCTGGGCGCCGAAGCGCAGGCCTTCGCTGCCCCGGCCCAGGGGGGCGGGCAGCAGCCGGGCGCAGCGTCCCAGTTGTCCCTCCAGCCAGGCGGCCTGGTGGACCAGCAGGGCGGGGGGCATCAGCTGGTCGCGCTCGGCGTGGCGCTCGTATTCCTTGAGGGAAGGGTCCAGGGCCACAGTGACGGCCTCCTCCAGGTCCTCGGGGGCCGGGCAGAAGACCAGGGGGTCCTTCAGGTAGGCGAAGAGGCCCTCGCCCGGGCCGTAGAGCACCCCCATCCAGGTCTCGATGCCCTCGAGGGAGGAACCCAGTTCCAGCCGGTCGCGCAATTGGCTCAGCTCGATCTGGGCCTGGGACTCGGCCTCGCGCAAGCGCTGGAGGTATTCGCCGAAGAAGAGACTGCCCAGCATAACCTCGCGGGCCGGCAGCAGCAGGGCCTCCTGGCAGGTGCGCAGGGAGCGCTGAGTGCTCAGGTCGAATTGGCGGATGGATTCGAGTCGGTCGCCGAAAAAATCTAGACGGAAGGGGTGCTCGGCACCCACTGGGTATACGTCGAGGATGCCGCCGCGCACGCTGAACTGGCCCATCCCGTCGACGGTAGGCACCCGCTCGAAGCCGGCGTCGGCCAAGTGCATGACCACCGGGTCCAGGTCCTGGGCCTGGCCGCGGTGCAGGTGCAGGGTGCCCAATTCGAGGGCGTGGGGGGGGATGAGGGGGGCCACCAGGGCCGAGGCCAGGGCCACGATGATGGTTGGCTGCCCGCTCAGCAGGCGGGCGGCGGTCTCGATGCGCAGGCCGGTGATCTCTGGGGAGGGCGAGCGGTGGTCATAGAGGCCCACGTCCCAGGCGGGGAAGTAGCGTACCATCTCCTCGCCGGCGATAGTTTGTAGATCATCGCGCCATTGCTCGGCCTGGTCCTCGTCGGGAACCACCACCAGCAGGGGCCGGTCCAGACTGCGCTGCACATGGACCAGCAGGAAGGCCCCCAGGGTGTCGGGCAGACCCTGTAGCAGGATTTCTCTTTCGCCGGCTTGCAGGCGACTGACCACCTCCTGAAAGGCAGGGGTCAGCGCGGTCTTGCGGGCGATATGGTCTAGGGATTGGGCGGGGGTCATGGGCGCGGGTAAGAGAGACCGCCCCGGCCAGGAACCATAGACAGCGGCGGGCGGTGGCTGTAAAATAATAGCCGGCTCAGCACAGTGTCAAACAAGGGGCAGACCATGAGTGAGAGCAGCCACTTCTTTGCGTACCTGTCAAGGATGAAGTTTATCCAGCGCTGGGGGTTGATGCGCAACACCTGCCCAGAGAACATCCAGGAGCACAGCCTGCAGGTGGCGCTGGTGGCCCACTGCCTGGCCCTGATCCGCAACCGGGTGATGGATGGGCAGGTGGACCCCCAGCGGGTCATGGCCCTGGCCCTCTTCCACGAGGTGAGTGAGGTGATCATCGGTGACCTGGCCAGTCCGATCAAGTATTTCAACCCAGAGATCAAGGCGGCGTACGGCCGTATCGAGGAAGTGGCCACCCAGCGGCTGCTGGGCATGGTGCCGGCAGCCCTGCGCGAAGAGTACCGGACCCTGCTCTTTCCCGAGGCGGCCGACGGGCAGTGCCTGCAGCTGGTCAAGGCGGCCGACAAACTGTGCGCCTACCTCAAGTGCCTGGAGGAATTGAAAGCCGGCAACCAGGAGTTCTCGCAGGCCAAAGTGGCCATCGAGCGAGACTTGGGCCGACTGGAGGTGCCGGAGGTAGCGTACTTCCTGGAGAAATTCGCCCCCAGCTTTTCGCTGACCCTGGATGAATTGAACTGAAGGTGTTTCCCAAGTTCCCATCCTACAAAAACGAGGAGCAGTGCAGATGGCACGCGAAATCGTCAGCCCCGAGCAGATCGACATGGAGAGCCCCGGCCGGCGCGACTATTGGGTCGCCCTGGGCCACACCAGTATCTGGGGTAGTCACCTGATTCCCCTCACCGTGATGGTGGGACCCCAGGCCAAGCCCGGCGAGGGCCTGGTTGCCTTTGGCGGCAATCACGGCAACGAATACGAGGGCCCGGTGGCCATCAAACACCTGCTGCGGGAGATCCGCACCGAGGACGTACTGGGCCGGCTGGTGCTGGTACCGGTGCTCAATGTGGCGGCTTTCCGCGTCAGCGCCCGCGAGAGCACCGGGGACGACGGTTTCAACCTGAACCGCGTCTTTGTCGAGGGGGCAGGCACCACCCCAGCCATGGCCGGCATCACCCACCGCATCGCCGCCTTCGTGCGGCAGAGCATCTGGCCCCACGTCCATATCGCCATCGACCTGCACTCGGGCGGCGAGGTAGCCCGCTTTGCCCACTGGGCCGGTTTCTTCACCTGCGCCGACCCGGAGCTAAACCAGCGCCGGGAGCAGATGGCCCGCTGGTTTGGCACCCGCATTGTCACGGCCGGGCCTAACTCGCCTCCGGGTGGTATCCTGGGCGGATTACACGGCGACGCCGATCATCTGGGAAAATACGCCATCGGCACCGAGTTGGGTTATGGCTCTTCGGCGGATGTGCGCGGGGTGCGCTACGCCCGACAGGGGGTGTTGGCGGCGGCCATCCACCACGGCCTGCTCAAGGGCAAGATCGAGCCCATCGGGCACTACGCGGACGGCACCCAGAGCCTGGTGCGCGTCAGCGCTTCGGTGGCGGCACCCTATCCGGGCCACTACGAGCCTTTGGTGGAGTGCGGCGAAAAGGCGGCCAAGGGCCAGACGGTGGCCTTGCTCCACGACTTCTACCGGCTCGACGAGGACCCCTTCGAGGTCGTGGCTGCGATGGCCGGCATTGTGGTGGCGCAAGCCTGGCGGGCCCGCGTGGAGCAAGGCCAGCTGATCATGATGGTCGCCGAGGAGATCGGTTAGGCGCGGGGCGCCGCCGCGGCGATCTCGCCCACGGCGCTGACCAACG
Organism: Candidatus Latescibacterota bacterium; assembly: GCA_009691525.1. GTDB lineage: Bacteria > Latescibacterota > UBA2968 > UBA8231 > UBA8231 > SICG01. Next base: position 11,035 of record SICG01000028.1, read on the forward strand.
CGTCCAGTTCGGCCTGAGTGGTGAAGAAGGCCACCGACACCCTGACCCCGCTGAACTTGAGGCCCGTGGGGCGGGTGATGATTTTGCGCGCGCGCAGCTCGGTGGAGATATGCGGTCCCTCCACTCCTTCGACCCGGAAGGTGACGATGCCGGTACACATCTCCGGGTCCTGGGGGTTCTCGATCACCAGCCTGGGGATGGCCGTCAGGGCGCGCCTCAGCCCGGCGGCCAGTGTTTTTGTCCTCGCCTCGATCTGAGCCACCCCCAACCCCTGGATATAGGTGGTCGCCGCCGCGCTGGCAAAGTAGTAAGGCGGCGGTACAGTGGAAAACTCGAAGCGCCGCGCCCCCGCCGAACCGAAGTAGTTGGCGCTCGAAGGCACCACGCGCAGCCGTTCCTGCCAGGACTTTTCCACGTAGAGGGCGCCGGCGGTGTAGGGGCCGTACATCCATTTGTACACCAGCAGGCTGTAGAAGTCGGCACCCAGTTGGGACACGTCGACCGGGAACTGCCCCAGGGACTGGGCCCCGTCGTAGAGCACGGGCACCCCGCGCCGGTGGGCCAACTCGACGATGGCCCGCGCCGGCAGCCGGGTGCCGGTATCGGTGGTGACGTGGCTCAGAGCCAGCAGCCGGGTCCTGGGGGTGATCAGTTCCTCCAGACGTTGCAAAATTTCGGCCTCTCCCCCGCTGATAGGCAGGTAGTGCAGCTGCACGCCGTGGCTGCCGGCAAGGTGTTCGGCGGGCATCTTGACGGCCGGGTGCTCCTCATCGGTGAGGATGAGTTCGTCGCCGGCCTGCCAGTCAATGCCGTTGAACACCGTGGTAGTGCCGTCCGCCACCCCGTGGGTCAGGCAGAGGTCAGCGGCGGCGACGCCGCAGAAGGCAGCCAGTTGCTGCCGCGCCTCCTCCAGGCGCGCGGCATGGCGCTGGTAGTCCATGATCAGCGGCGGGCCATGTTGGGCGGTCTCCTGGTACTCGCCCACCAACACCGCGGTGACCGGGTCCAGGCTGGGCGAGATGCCGCCGGTGTTGAGATAGATGCATTCCTTGGTCAGGGGGATCTGGGCGCGGATCGCTTCGACATCCATAAATATCTCCTGTCAGTCTCTCAGCCCTGCAGTAGCTCGGGGTAGTTTTTGCGGCACCACTGGCGCAGGGCCTCCACGTCTTCGCGGGTAGCCGAAGGGTAGGGACCGCGGTTGCGCAGGCCGGCCTGCAGTAGATTTCCGGCCTGGGCGCCGATCCGGTCGGCGGCGGTGTCAGCGCAGCCGCGCGCATTCAGTTGCAGGGCGAGAAAGCGTTGCATCACACCCAGCCGCGGCGAGGCAGCCTGGAGAGCTTTCCAGTCCTGCTCCTGCAGGCGGGCCCATAGGTCCAGGGCCAGGCGGGGCGCCCAGCCCATCAGCGAACTGCAACTGCCTCGCACCCCGCAGGGCCCCAGTTGGTCCCACCACTGTTCGCCCGCAAAGACATTGACAAACTCGCTCAGTGCCTTGCAACTCTCGGCTTCCAGCCCCACCGTGCCGGGGGTGGCGCAGACCATCAGGTAATTGGGTACCGCCTCCTTGATGCCGTGGTGCTGGTACACGGTCAGTACCTTCTTGGCCCGCAAGGTATCGCAGATGGCCAGAGCCAGGGAACCGGCGGCCTGCCCCACCTCTTTGAAGAAGGAGACTACCTGCTCCTCGCCCACCTCGGCCCAGAAGGGCAAAGCCACCATCGCCGCGTCGGCGCCCACCCCGGCGGCGAACTCGGCCCGGCGCAGCGCCCCCAGGGTGTAGGTGGAGGTGCAATCCACCATCGCCGGCTTGCCCTGGCTGTGGGCGGCCTCGACCAAGGCGCGGGTCAGGAGCTGGAATTCGTCGAACTCCACGGCGTAGGCCTCTCCCGACGGACCACCGGTGTACACCCCGGGAGCGCCAGCCTGGCAGCAGCGGACCACGTCGGCCCTGAAGACGGCTTCGTCCAGGCTATGCTCGTCGGTCCAGGCCAGGGGCACGGCCGCCCAGGGGCCAACGAAGGTGGCGCGCCTCAACATAGTCGGCTGGTCGCCCAGGGGACAGAAATAGTATATTTCATGCCTTAGAAAGTAAGGACAACCGGCAGGAGAGAAAGAGAGGAGTCATGCAAAAGAAGAAATTAGGTCGGGCCGAAGTGGAGGTGGGCATCGTCGGTTTAGGTGCTGCTTTCATCGGGGTGCCCCAGGTCGAGCTGGCCCCCAAGGTCTACGGCGGCCAGCCGCAACACATGGACCTGGAGCTGGGGGTGCGGGCCGTACATGCAGCCTTGGAGGCCGGCTGCACTCTGATCGACACCGCGCCGCTGTACGGCGATTTCAGGAGCGAGGAACTCATTGGCCGCGCTCTGCGCGAACGCCCAGACCTGGCGGCCGGCTGCACGGTCACTACCAAGGTAGGGCGGATCTACGCAGGGTATGACTTTTCCTACGACGCGGTGATGCGCAGCGTGGAGGCGAGTCAGCGGCGTCTGGGCCTGGAGCGCTTTGCGGTGCTCTACATCCACGACCCCATGGGTTGGCCCATGGAGCAGATTATGGGTCCAGACCGGGCCCTGGGGGCCCTGCGTCATTTACAAGATCAGGGGATCGTCAAGGCGGTGGGCATCGCTGCCAACGAGCCGGACACCAATGCCCCCTACATCGAGACCGGGGAGTTCGATGCGGCGGTGGTGCCCGAGGCCTGGAGCCTGCTCAACCAGAAGGGCCTGGAGCGCATCATGCCGGCCGCCCTGCGCCACAACGTGGGACTGGTGGTGGCCACACCTCTGGAGCGGGGCCTGCTGGCCACCGGACCTCAGGAGGGCATTGACTACCTGGCCAGGCGCTTCAGTCCGCGGGTGCTGGACCGGGTGTCGAAGATCCAGGCCCTGTGCCGCGAGTACCAGATTCCGCTCGCTGCCGCGTCTCTGCAGTGGTGTACCCGCCATGCCCAGGTGGCGGCCACCATTCCCGGGGCCCGCACCCCCGAGGAGGCCCGCGAGAACACCCTGGCCGGCCAGGTGGCCATTCCCGAGGCCTTCTGGAAGGATTTGGAACCACTGGTGCAGCACTGGGAGAGCGGGGTAGACCGGTGAGGAGGTGGTGGGCAGCGCTACTCTTTCCCTCCCTGCTGTGGGCGGCGGCGGGAGATGAGTTGCGCCTGGGACGCGAGGTGGTGCCGGTTTCGGAGACGATCGAGCTGCGGCTTGACCCCGCAGACTCCACCTACACCGGCGCGGTAGCTATCTCCCTGTGGGTGGTGGAGTCCACCAGGAACTTCCGCTTCCACGCCAAGGAACTCTCCATAGAAAAAGTGGAGCTTCGAGGTGGGGGTGGTCTGGTGCCCCTGCATTGGGTTGTGGGCCAGGCGGGGTTGGTGGAGGTCAGCACAGATGTGGCCCTGACGCCAACGAGCCAGTACGAACTCCGCATTGAGTTTTCCAACAACTTCGACACCCGGGCCCTGGGCCTGTACCGGGTGGAGACCAGGGGCCGGGCCTATCTGTTCACCCAGTTCGAAGCGTGGTATGCGCGCCAGGCGTTCCCCTGCTGGGACGAGCCTTCTTTCAAGATTCCCTATCAGTTCGTCCTGCGTGTGCCCGACGGCCTGTTGGCGCTGACCAACACTCCGGTTCAGGAGGAGCAAGTGGCCGCCGGCTGGCGGGAGCTGACCTTCAAAAAGACGCCGCCCTTGCCCTCTTATCTGCTGGCGCTGGCCGTGGGGCCTCTGGAGGAAGTTACGATCCCCGGCCTCTCCGTCCCTGGGCAGGTGGTCACCACGGCGGGCAACACATCGCTAGCTGCCGAAGCAGTGCGCCTCGCCCCTCCAGTGTTGCAGGCCCTGGAGCAGTACTTCGGTTCGGCGTACCCCTACGAAAAACTTGCGCTGATCGGGGTGCCCGAATTCATGCCCGGGGCCATGGAGAACCCCGGTGCCGTGACCTTCAGGGACGAGATCCTGCTCCTGGATTCCAGGGCCGCCAGCCCGGCCCAGCGGCAGCGGCTGGGTCTTATCATGACCCACGAGCTGGCCCACATGTGGTTTGGCGACCTCGTCACCATGGCCTGGTGGGACGATCTGTGGCTGAATGAGTCTTTTGCCGATTGGCTGGCGTACAAACTGGGCGATGAGCTCTTCCCTGAGTACGGGATCGGGATTACCGAACTACAGGACGTGCAGTAGGCCATGCGGGAGGATGCCCAGCTGGCAGTGCGGGCCATCCGTCAGCCCGTCAGCCCCACCGACAATCCCGCACAGTTCTTCGACCAGCTGGCCTATGAGAAGGGCCGGGCAGTGCTGGGCATGTTCGAGTACTGGATGGGGCCGGAACCCTTCCGGCGGGGGGTGATCGCCTATTTGCAGGCGCACGCCCAGGGCAATGCGGTGGCCGGCGATCTGTGGGCCGCTCTCTCGCGGGAGGCCGGCCGGGAGCTGGACCGGCCCATGTCCACTTTCCTCGACCAACCCGGCATCCCCCTGGTCAGCGCCGAATTGCTGCCCAACCATCAGGTGCGGCTCAGCCAGCAGCGGTATCTCAGGCACGGGGCCTGGGCACCGGCGGCGAACTGGGAGATCCCCGTGGTCCTCAAATACCCGGACGGCGACTCCCTGCGCACCCAAGAGCTGCTGCTCAGTCAGCCCAGTCAGGTCTGCACCCTGGCGACTTCGACCCAGCCGGCCTGGGTACACCCCAATGCCGGGGAAAGGGGCTATTATCGGTGGCAGGTGCCTCCGGCCATGCTGGTCTACCTGGCCGGGCACGCTCCAACCTTATTGAGTGCCCGCGAGCGGGTGGGACTGATCGACCAGTTGGCCGCCCTGCTGGAAGGAGGGCAGCTCGACGCCCAGACCTACCTCCAGGCGCTGGAGGGTTTTGCCGACGATCCCCAGCCCGAGGTGCTGCTGGCCCTGGTCGCTGCTCTGGGTGCCATCGGGGAAAACTTCGCCGCCGAGTCCGCTGCGCTCGAAGCACCCTTTGCCAGCTATGTGCGGCGCATGCTGGCCCCGGCGCTGGAGCGCTACGGCCTGGTCAGGGACCCGGCGGAAGCAGAAATCGTTTCATTGCTGCGGCCCAAGCTGATCGAGAGGCTCGGCATCAAGGGCCAGGACGCCCGGGTGAGCGCCTTTGCCGATTCCCTGGCCCAGGCTTATGGCCGCGATCCGGCCGCCGTGGACCCGGCTCTGGCCGGGGCAGCGCTGCGGGTGGCAGCTGCGCGCGGCGACCGGGCGCGCTTCGAGGAGTTCAGGGGGAGATTCGAGGCCGCGGTCCTGCCGGTGGAGCGCGCCCATTACCTGGATGCCCTGGGCAGGTTCGCCGATGCGCAGGCGGTGGAGGCGGTCCTGGAGTACGTGCTGAAGGGCCCGCTCCGGCCCCAGGAGTACCTGGAAGTCCCCTTCACCCTGGCCGACCGGACCCCCCGGAACCGGGACCGCATCTTTGCCTGGATGCAGGAACACTACGCGGCCATCGCCGGCCATATCGCCCCCGAGCATGCGGCGTACCTGCCCTGGCTGGCCGACGGGGCTTCGCCGGCACGCCTGGAGGCAGCGCAGCAGTTCTTCTCCGATCCGGCCCGCGCCCCGGCGGGCACGGGCAAGGAGTTGGAAAAGGTAGCCGAGCAGGTACACCTGCGCCTGGAGTTGCGGGCGCGGGAAGGTCAGGCGGTGAGCGCCTACCTGGACGCAGCGAAATGATCCTCGACGCCCACGTCTATTTGCTATTGAACCAGTGTTTTGAACCAGCGGATGCCCCGCTGGCACGGTGAAGGAAGGAGCGCCCATGTCCGCAGACCAGGTTCCCGCCATCGACGTACACGCCCATTATGGTCGATACGACCGCCAGGAGACCACCGCACTGGAGAATCAGTTCATGACCGGGGACCCGGCCGTGGTGGTGGCGCGGGCGCGACAGGCCCGCACGGCGCTGAGCGTCGTCTCGCCGCTCAAGGGGCTCTTCCCGCGCGGCCAGGCCGATGCCGTGGCCGGCAACGAGGAGGCCGCCGAGGTGGTGCCGCATTTCCCCGAGTTGCGCTACTGGGTCATCGTACATCCCCTGCAGCCCCGGACCTACGACCAGGCCCGGCTGCTGCTGGCCACCCCGCAGTGTGCGGGCATCAAGATCCATCCCGAGGAACACCAGTATCCCATTGCTGAACACGGGACCGCGCTCTTCACCTTTGCCGCCGAACAGGAGGCTGTGGTTTTGGCCCACAGCGGCGATCCGCTGAGCGCCCCGGCGGCGTATCTGCCCTTTGCCGACGCTTTCCCGCGTGTCAGCGTGATTCTGGCCCACCTGGGCAATGGCGGGGCTGCCGGCGGCCGCCCGGACTTGCAGGTTCAGGCCATCCAGGCCAGTCGGCACGGCAACGTGTACACCGACACCTCTAGCGCCCGCAGTCTGATGCCGGGCCTCATCGAGTGGGCGGTGGCCCAGGTGGGGGCTGAGAGGCTGCTCTACGGCACCGACACGCCGCTTTACTTTGCCCCCTCTCAGCGGGCCCGCATCGACTGTGCCGAACTGAGCGACACCGAAAGACGGCTCATCCTGCGCGACAATGCCCTGCGCTTGCTGGGCCCCAAGATCGCCTCTGACTGAAAAGGAGCTGGCCCGTGCGAAAACTCGAAGACATTGTCATCTACCAGGACGAACAGTTTTACGCCGCCTTTCCCTCGGTGGTGGCACGCCCGGACGGAGAGTTGCTGGTGGCCTTCAGGCGGGCCCCTGAGCGCCGCCGTTTCGGCGCCCCCGGCTGCACCCACGCCGACCCCAACAGTTATCTAATGCTGGTGCGTTCGCGCGACCTTGGGCTGAGTTGGTCGGCCGAGCCGGAGCTGATTTACGCCCATCCTTTCGGCGGCTCGCAGGACCCTTGCCTGCTAGATCTGGACGATGGGACCCTGCTGGTGGCCAGTTATGCCTGGATGCTCCTGCCGGAAGAAGGGGCGGCACAGGCCGAAGCCCATTCGCTGCACCAGGTTTTCGGCTGGAAGTTCACCTTCCTGGGCGGATATCTGATGAGATCCTACGACGCGGGGCACCACTGGGAAGGACCCATCCTGCCGCCCCAACTGGAGGAGCAGGCCACTTGTTATCCAGGCCTGCTAGTGCCGGCCATGAACCGGGGCGCCCTGCTGCAGGGCAGCGACGGGCTTGTCTATTGGGCTGTAGCCACCGCCCCACAGGGCAATCCCGCACAGACGGCCCTGGACCTTTTGGTCTCCTCCACCTGGGGGGAGACCTGGGAGCATCGGAGTCACATCGCCGCCGACGCGCAGGTGGTGTTCAACGAGACCTCGCTGATCGAGACCGCCGGGGGCGATTTGGTGGCCCTGGTGCGCACCGCCGGGTACCGGGACCATGGGGTAGTGGTGCGTTCGTCCGACCGGGGCCAGAGCTGGGAGCCGTGGCAGGACATGGGGGTCGTCGGCCATCCGTACCAGGCCCTGCGCCTGGCCGACGGATGTATCCTGCTGGTCTACGGGTACCGCCACGAGCCGTACGGCGTCCGCGCCCGGGTACTCGACCCCGAGTGCCGGGACTTCTCTGGGCCGGAGTTGGCGCTGCGCACCGACGGTGGCAATGGCGATCTGGGTTACCCCTGGTCCTGCCAGCTGGCTGACGGCCGGGTGCTGGTGACCTATTACTTCAACTGCGGCGAGGGGACCCGCCATATTGCCGGCACCTTTCTGGAGGTGGACTGAACGATGAACCGGCCGCCGGAAAAATTTATCCTGGTCCGCGAGGAGCGTCTCTTGGCATTCGTGCAGGCCTGCTTCGAGCGGGCCGGGCTCGAAGCCGAGCACGCCGCCCTGATCAGCCGGCTGCTGGTCAACGCGGATTTGCGCGGGGTGCGCTCGCACGGTTCGCGCAACACCACCCACTACTGCCAGGCCTTTGTCCAGGGCCAGCTCAATGCCCGGCCCCAGGTGCGCCTGGTCCACGAGAACCCCACCACCACAGTGATCGACGGGGACGGCACCTTGGGGTACCTGCCGATGGTGCGCGCCGCCGAAGAAGCGGTGACCAGGGCCAAAAAATTTGGCCTGGGCATGGGGCTGGCCCGCGGTATCGGCCACTACGGCTCAGCCGGTCACTACGCCCGCATTTGTATGGAGCAAGGTTGTATTGGCTTTTCGGCGCAGGGGGTGCGCGGTGAGGGCAACGCCCAGGGGAGGGACCCCAAATCTTCTATAGCCTTCAGCGGCAACCCGCCCCTGTGTTTTGCCATCCCGGCCGGTGCGGAACCGGCCATGGTGCTGGACACCGGGGCCAATATGTTCGGCGCGTACCACAGTCCCGAGTTTGCCGACCTGCCCGAGCGCATACCTGCGGTCTTCTTCAAGAGCATTGGTTTTGTCGCCGTCTCCATGCTGGTGGGCGGGGCGTTGACCGGGTATACCTTGCCCAGGGGCGATGAGGTGGAGGCGCGCTGGAAGGCGGCGAGGATGGGGGGGATGGTGCTGGCCATCGACCTGGAGTCGGCGGTGGGCGCCGAGGTCTTTCGCGCCGAAGTGGACCGTTATGTCCGCGACATGCGCGAGACCCACGCGCCGCTGGCAGGCATGGACCGGGCCCTGTTGCCGGGGGCCATTGAGGAAGAGCGCCTGGAAAAATACCGCCGCGAGGGCATTCACTTCGGCGAACCCGAGCAGGAAGCGGTCCGGGCTGCGCACCAGCAGTTCGGCGTGCCCCTGCCCTGGGAGTGAGGGCGAGATGAAAGACCTGCGTTATTTCCTGGACCGGTTGCGCGACCTGGAAGGCAAATGCGTCATGGACTCCAGTCTCAACTGATACCGGGAGCCGGTTGGCCAGACCTGAGGGGCAGATATCTTTAACCAGTAGAGCGTATCATCCAAGGAGAAAGGACGATATCCAGATGCAGCCTATCATCAGTGTGAGGAACCCAGCCCACGTTTCTGAGCGCACCAAGGAGCACATCGAGAAGGCCTGCGCCAAGCTGGGCCACTTCTACGACCGCATCATCGATTGCGAGGTGGTGATCGAGAAGCAGAAACTGGAGACCTCGGTGGAGTTCAAGGTCAAGGTCAAGGTCCCCCAGCAGACCCTGGTGGCCTCTGCTGCCACAGAAGACGAGAACCTATTCAAGGCGGTGGACGAGGCGTACGAGCGGATCGAAGTGCAGCTGAAGAAATACCACGACAAACAGGTGGAGCACCGCGTTTAGTACCGAGTGGTAGAGATTCCGGCACACTGTGGGCCGTCGCCCCCCAAGGGAAGGGGCGGCGGCTTTTTTGCGGTGTTTTTGACCCCAAGTAGGAACTGCAGTATTATAGATTGCATACCTCGGTGGGAGAACAAAGTCCCGTCACCGACCACCTTTTTTCGAGAAGTTCAGGCACAGATGATCATCGGAATTCCCAAAGAGACCAGTCCGGGCGAGCGGCGGGTGGCCCTGATACCCGAGGGCGCTGCCGCCCTGCGCAACAAGGGTACGGAGGTGTTAGTGGAGGCCGGGGCCGGGGAAGGCAGCGGCCTGGCCGACGCCGAATATGAGAAGAAGGGCGCCAGCCTGGTGGCCGGGCGCGCCGACCTCTTCGCCCGGGCGGATATCATCATGCAGGTCCGCACCCCCGGGGCCAATACCGAGGCCGGGGCGGCAGACCTGAAAATGCTGCGCTCGGGCCAGGTGCTCATCGGCCTGGCTGAGCCGCTGATTGCGCTCGAATCGGCACAGGCGGTGGCCGCCGCCGGAGCGACCCTCTTCGCGCTGGAACTGATGCCGCGCATCACCCGCGCCCAGAGCATGGACGTGCTCTCCTCGATGGCCAATATCGCCGGGTACAAGGGCGTGCTGCTGGCGGCCAACGAACTGCCCCGCATCTTTCCGATGATGATGACCGCTGCAGGCACCCTCAAGCCGGCCAAGGTTCTGGTGATCGGCGCCGGAGTGGCCGGCCTGCAAGCCATCGCCACCGCCCGGCGGCTGGGCGCAGTGGTGTTGGGCTACGATCTGCGTCCGGTGGTCAAGGAGCAGGTGGAGAGCCTGGGGGCCAAGTTCGTGGACCTGGGGCTGGAGACGGCCCAGGCCCAGGACGCGGGCGGCTACGCCAAGGAGCAGAGCCAGGAGTTCTACCACCGGCAGCAGGAAGCCCTGGGCAGGGTGGTGGCAGCTCAGGACGTGGTCATCACCACCGCGCTGGTGCCGGGCAGAAAGGCGCCGGTGCTGGTCAGCGCCGAGATGGTGGCGCTGATGGCGCCCGGGTCCATCGTTGTCGACCTGGCCGCCGAACGGGGTGGTAACTGCGAACTCACCCAGCCGGGCGAGACGTTGGTGATCGGGGGGGTGAAGATCATGGGTCCGCTCAACCTGCTTTCCACCGTCCCCTATCACGCCAGCCAGCTGTACTCCCACAACATCTCGACCTTCTTCTCCCATCTGATCAGGTCGGGGGAACTTTCCTTCGACCTCGAAGACGAGATCACCCGCCAGACCCTGGTGATCCGCGAGGGCCAGGTGGTCCACGAGCGGGTGCGGGAGCTCATGGCGCCGAAAGCTTCGGCTTAAGTTCAGGAGATCGTCGAATGATGCAACACGCGCGCTGCAAGGGACGCGTACTCTTGGCGACTTGCGTTTTGTGGGGCCTGGCAGCGGTCCAGGCCGCCGCCGAAACCCATCCGTCCAGTGGACACGGACTGCTTCCAGATGATTATTGGCCGATGCTCTTTGTTTTTGTCCTGGCTACCTTTATTGGTATGGGGGTGGTCGCTCGGGTCTCGCGCTTGTTACACACGCCGCTGATGTCCCTCACCAACGCCATCTCGGCCATTGCGGTGGTCGGGTCCATCCTGGTCACTGGTTCCGACTACCCCGACGAGATCCGCATCATGGGTGCGGTGGCCCTCTTCGCCTCGACCACCAACATCGTCAGCGGTTTTCTGATCACCGACCGTATGCTCAAGATGTTTAAGCAGGCGCCGCGCGGGGAGGACAAGAAATGATCCACCATCTCGTCCAACTCGCCTACGTAGCGGCGTCGGTCCTGTTTATTTTTTCGCTCCATTGGATGAACGACCCCAAGACCGCCCGCAACGGCGTGATCTCCGGGGTCATCGCCATGTTGCTGGCCATCGTTGCCACCTGGATTCAGCCTGAGGTCGTCCATCACGGCTGGATCGCAATCGCCCTGGCTGCCGGGGTGGTGGTCGGGGTGCCGCTTTCGCGGGTGCCACTCACCGCCGTGCCCCAGCGGACGGCCATCTCCCACGCCTTTGGCGGCCTGGCTGCCGGCCTGGTGGGCACGGCCAAGTACTATTTGTGGGTCAGCGAAGGTCCTGAGCAACTCACCGCCTTTCGCATGGGCGCCATCGTTCTCGAAATCATTCTCGGGTACCTCACCTTCACCGGCAGTATCCTGGCCGCTGGCAAATTGCAGGGGGTGAGCTGGATTCCCCAGCGGCCGGTCACCTATCCGCTGCAGAACGTGTGCAACATCGCGCTGCTGGGGGCGGCGGTGGCCATGGGTGCCTACCTGGTCATGGAACCGACTGGCCCGATGGCCGGCATGTTCTTCCCCGCCATCATCGGCCTGGCCCTGCTCTTCGGCATCCTGCTGATCATCCCCATCGGCGGGGCCGACATGCCCACGGTGATCTCCATCCTCAATTCCTACGCCGGGTTGTCGGCGGTGGCGATGGGTTTTGTGCTCGACAACAAGTTGCTGATCATCGCCGGGGCGCTCGACGGCTCCAGCGGTCTGATCCTGTCGGTCATCATGTGCCGGGCCATGAACCGCTCCTTCGCCAATGTGCTCTTTGGTGCCTTTGGCCAAGTGCAGGTCGCTGCGGCCGGCAGCGATGACCGGGTCTACAAGTCCGAGACCGTCGAGGGGGCGGCCCAGGTGCTGGAGCAGGCCAGCCTGGTGGTTATCATCCCCGGGTACGGCATGGCCGTGGCCCAGGCCCAGCACCGGGTGCACGAGCTGTACGAGCAGCTCACCAAGCGGGGGATCACGGTGAAGTTCGCCATCCATCCGGTGGCCGGCCGTATGCCCGGGCACATGAACGTACTGCTGGCCGAGGCCGACGTGCCCTACAGCGACCTGGTGGAGATGGACGAGATCAACCCGGATATGCCCCAGTGCGACGTGGCTCTGGTCATCGGCGCCAACGACGTGGTCAATCCTGCAGCCCATTCGATGAAGGGCAGCCCCATCTACGGCATGCCCATCGTCGAGGCCGACAAGGCCAAGACGGTGTTCGCCATCAAGCGCAGCAAAAATCCGGGCTTCGCTGGCATAGACAACGATCTGTATTTTCAAGACAACACCTTTATGCTCTTCGGCGACGCCAAGGCGGTGGTCGGCGACCTGGTCAAGCAGCTTTCGCGCGGCGGAGGTGGCCACTGAGTTAGTGGCCTCGACCGGCGATTCTGTTTGTTTTTCGGGTCGACACTCGATTAGATTTAAGGGGAGCGTGTTATCAAGGCGCTCCCCTTTTTTCTGGGCACCGGGGTGCGAGCTGCTCCGAGAGAGGTCGGCCATGTTGAGACACCGCCGCAGCAGCGCATTCCAGGACACGTTGGTCATGGTGATGGCAGGGGGGCGGGGGGAACGGCTCTACCCGCTGACCCGGGACCGCACCAAGGGGGCCGTGCCTTTTGGCGGCCAGTACCGGCTCATCGACTTCACCCTCTCCAACTGCGTCAACTCGGACTTGTGCCGGATCTGCGTCCTGCCCCAGTACAAGTCGGCCTCCCTGGAGCGCCATTTGCGCCTGGGCTGGTCCTTCCTGCGGCCCGAACGGGGTGAGGGCATCGAGGTCTTGCCGCCCCAGCAGCGGGTGGACGAGCATTGGTACCGGGGCACGGCGGACGCAGTGTACCAGAACATCTACACCCTCCGCCAGCACGCCCCGGCTCATACCCTGATTCTCTCTTCGGACCACCTCTATCGCCTGGACTACCGCCTGCTGCTGGAGCACCACCTGCAGGCCGGCGCCGAACTGACCATTGCCTGCATGAGCGCCGATCTGGGCGAGGCCCGGCGTTTCGGGGTGATCCAGGCCAGCCCAGACGGGCAGGTGATCGGCTTCGAAGAGAAGCCGGCCCAGCCCAAACCCATGCTCTGTTCCCCCGGGCGCGCTTTGGTGTCGATGGGCATCTACGTCTTCGACACCCAGGTGCTGATCGACCTGCTAGAAGAGGACGCGGCCCAAACCCAATCCACCCGCGATTTTGGCCACGACATCATCCCCCGCATGGTGCGTGAGCGCCGGCGGGTGCAGGCCTGTGACATGGCCGCCGCCCAGGGTGAGAGGGGATTCTACTGGGCGGGATATCGGGTTGGTGGGCGCGTACTGGGAAGCCAGCATGGACCTGCTGGGCGAGCGCCCGGGTTTCTCCCTGTACCAGCCCAACTGGCCGCTCTACACCTGGCAGCAGGCCCTGCCACCGGCCCGTCTCGTCCAGACCGGACAGAGCACCGAGGTGGCCGACTCGCTGGTATGCAACGGGGTGGTGATCGAGGGGGCCAGGGTACACCGGACCATTCTCTCACCCGGGGTGGAGATCGGCTACCGGGCCGAGGTTTATGATTCGGTGCTGATGGACGGGGTGAAGGTTGGGCCCGGGACGCGCCTCCACCGGGTGATCATCGACAAGGGGGTGGTGGTGCCTCCGGGGGCCGAACTGGGCATCAACCCCGAAGCAGACCGTCAGCGCTTCACCACCACCCCGGGCGGGGTGGTGGTCCTGGGCAAGGAGACGCGGCTGGACCGCGAGCAGGGAGATGCCGAGAACCCTCTTTCCGAGGAGGCCATCGAGGCGGCCGAGTCGCTATTGCTGCCCCGGCTCTACGGTCAGCCCTTTAGGCCTGGCATCGCGCGCGGCGGCGCCTCAGACAAGATTGCCTCCTGACCAGCATCCGGCGCTGATCCAGCCCTTTGTCCCTCTGCTGGGGCAGGGGGGTTTTTGTGGCCCTCTGCCTTGACAGGTGCAGATCGCCGTTGTATGATGGGGGCGGTTCCGCCTTGCCTTAGGAGTGTTGTTGCCCATGAGACGCACCTTGCCCTGGTTGCTGGGGTTGTGTTGCTGGATCGCCGCCGTGTATGCCCAGGAGCCGATGGGCGTGGTGGCTTCACCTTTTCGCTCGCTGAACAAGACCCGGGCGCTGCTCGACGCGGCAGACCTGAGAGTGTTGCTGCCCCTGGGTTACGCCGCCCAGGCCGAGACCCAGAGCTACCTGGCCGGCAGGCCCGGTGTGCAAGAGCTGCGGGTCTATGCCCGCCCCCAGGGTATCCTGGAAATCGCCATCGCTGCCGGGGTAGCTGGCGGGTATGATTTTGTTCTTTACGGTAGGCGGGACCCGGCCGGGCTCGAGGAAGTGTGGGCGCGTTTCGTGCCCCTGATCCAAAGCAGCCGGGGCAGTGGGCCGGAGCCGGTAGAGGTGGGTCACCAGATGTACAACCTGGGGCACATCGAGGCTGACCGCGCCCTGGCCCTGCTCAAGGCCCTGGGTTACAGCAGCATTGAGTTCGAGGCTAAAGCTGCCGCTCCGGAAAGCTACGAAGAGATCTTCGGCTTGGTGGCCGGCAAGGAGACCAAGCTGCCGCTGGTGGTCAAGGTGGCCAACGCCTCCAAGACCAGCTTACTGGCGGCCGACGGCAGGGGCAAGGCCGCGATGCCGGCCTCTGGTGGGGGCAAAGGCATCGAGGGGGCGCCGCAACTGGGTGGTTCCCACCTGCATGGCACCACCTCCGACGAGCCGCAGGAGCGCCTGCTGGTCGTCTACGACCGCAATGATCCCGAAGCGCTAGAACGGCTGGTAAATCTGTTGCAGAGCCAGATCGATGTCGCGGCCCAGCAGATCGTCATCGAGGCGCTGGTAATCGAGGTCAATACCAACCAGCTCCGGGATCTGGGAGTGGGGCTGAACACCTCGCAGAAGAATATCAAGACCACCTTTGAGACCTCAGACAAGGGCCTGGATCTGCCCTTCACCTTCCTGTTCTCCCGCGACACCTTCTCCGACTTCCTCTCCTTCAAGGGCCGACTGGAGGCGCTGGCCGAAACCGGCAACGCCAAGATCCTGTCCAGCCCCTCGGTGCTGGTGCTCAACGACCGTCAGGCCCGCATCCAGGTGGGCCAGCAGATCCCGGTGGTGCGTTCCACCACCACGGTCTCGACCACCACCAGCTCGGTGGAGTACTTCCCCATCGGCATTGTCCTCAATCTCCGTCCCCGCATCAACCCAGAGGGCTCGGAGGTGACCATGCAGATCGAGACCATCATCAGCTCCATCTCCCAGTCCAACGCCCAGAGCGGCAGCAGCTCGCAGGTGGCTTTTGCCCCGGTGGTGGACAACCGCCAAGTGGAGACCTTCGTGCGGGTGGCCGACGGCACGCCCTTCATCATCGGCGGCCTGTTCTCCACCGATCAGCAGGGCCGCAAGGTGGGCCTGCCGCTGATTTCCGACATCCCTATCCTGGGCGCGTTGTTCTCGCGCCAGCATTTCGAGCAGGGCCGGCGCGAGGTAATCGTGGTCATCACCCCCCACATCGTGCCCCTCGAGGACAACAGTTTCAGCTACCTGATTCCCAAGGATTCGAAGCTCTTCGACCGTTTCGACACCCAGCTCTTCCGCAACGCCTACCGGGTGCGCGACGACGAAATCTGGGACCTCAAGTTCATCCAGGAGAGTCCGGCTCTCCAAGAGCTGACGCGGCGGGTGCGCCAGGCCTGCCAGGAAGATCTGATGCTGCGGCAGGACGAGCGGATCAGCCCGCTGCTGGAGGGCCGCATTCCCGGCGAGGATGTCTTGGTCCGGCGCATGCTGGGGGACATTGTGGGCAAGCTGGAGTTCGATGAGGAGGTCGATCTGAACAAGGTCTTCTTTTTTGTGCCCGCCGGCGATGCCTCCCAGCAGGATACCCAGGAGGACCGGACCCTGGCGGAAGTGCTGGAGCCGATATTCAAGACCCCTGACCGCGCCCTACTGCTCAGTTTTGAGGCGCAGACCGCGCCGCGCCCCGGGCGTCCCTTCACTTACCCGGTGGCGGCGCTGCGCGACACCCTTCTTTCCGCCGGGGAACAGGAGCGGACGACTCTGCTGCGGAACCTCAATCCGGTGGATGGGGAGGGCCGGCCCCGGCAGTGGACCATTCTGCTGGCCAATCAGGACGATGTGCGCCACCTGCGGCAGGTGCTGGTTCTCAAGCGCCTGCTCGAATTGAACGGCAAACTGCCCCTGAGCCTGCAGGCCTTCCATCCCGGCCTGCAGATCCTCTTCCCCAGCCGCGAGGACATGCGCGCCCGCTATCATCTGGTGGACCGGGAGGTGGCTCAGCTCTTCTACGAGACCGCGCCCAACCAGTACTATCCGGCCTTTGAGCGGAACTTCAACCTGAGCCTGAGAGAGGTGGATAAAGTGCTGGGCCGGAGGGGGAATTGAAAATGATGAAAACGAGGTGTTGGCTGCTGGCCACCCTGCTGCTGGCCGGCTGTGCCGAACCGGACAAAGCCGTGACCCGCGCTACCGAGGACCACCGCTTTGCCCTGTCGCTGGAGGTCGAGAAGAACTGGCTGCACCCCGGTGAGATCCTGTCGATGCGCGTGCGGGTGGAGAGTCTGGCCGGTCCGCTGGAGCACAGCCTGGTGGACACCCTCAAACTCCTGGTCAACAACGGCGCGCTGGCCCCCCAGCAACTGGTGGTGGCTTTTGCCGGCACCGCCGACAGCGCTGCGGTGGGAGTGGCCAGCGTGTACGAGAACTGGGTGATCTTCCAGGCCTCGCCCAGGGCCACCCCGCAGAATCAGGGAGAGATCAAAGCCCTCTTCCAGGATGCCCAAGCAACCCTCAAGATCCGCATCACCTCTCCGGCCGAATCGCTCTAAGGGCGAAGGACCCTTCGCCCTTATTCCACAAAGATCGCCTCATCTGGCCAATCGTCCCTGAGCACCCCGTTCTGCATATTGACCATCGGCAGATAATTGTGCTCGCGCCGGATGGGGCCCAGCAGGCGGATGGTGCGCAGTTCGACGATAGAATCCTCGCCGTGGTTCTTCTTGAGGGAGGGGATGATCTTCCCTTGAAGATTCTCGGCCACGTCGCTGTCCGATTCGCCCTCCAGCACCATCACCAGGGCGATGTGGCCGTCGGTTTCGGCCATGTAGCTGTCGCGGATCAGTTCGCTGAAGATATTGGCCACATTGGGCTCGCTGCGTATTTCCTGGACCAGCTGGCTGCGGGTGACCCCCAGCTTGAATTTGATGATAATCATGTGCTGGGTGTTGTAGCGGGCGGTGCCCTTGGTCTGCATCTCCACGGCGGTGTAGTAGGAGAGGATGCCTTCCTGCTCCAGGCGGCCCCGCTTGCGGCTGACGGTGCGCACCGGCACACCGGTCAGTGCACCGATCTTGTTATCCGAGAAGCGGGGGTTACGGATCAGGGCGCGGATGATCTGCTGTTCCTGCTCGTCCAGCTTCCTCATGGCATAAACTTTCATATTTTTGAGGTGATGGTGATAAATTTAGGCCAAATTTTTCTCTTTGAAAGGGAAAATATTGCACAACCCCGCAAAATGATGGCAAAAATTTGATTGACAAATCACCCGATGCAATTATATTATACCCCACCTTGCAGCTTTGCCCGTGGGGCGCAGTCAAGCCCGGCAGCCCGCAGAGAATGGCCCGGGGATCCGATCCCCAGTCCTAATTCCCTCCGCAGATCCTGCAGGTAATCCAGTCACTGTTGTTTGAGGCAGACCAGAGGTCGCGCCGCCAAGCGCCGACGTCTGGCGGTCTTTTTTATTTGTATCCCAAGGTGCGGCAGCCGGCAGTCGGCCGAGCAAGAGCAGAAAGGGCGCACCATGAGCAACCCCGGTTTACCCCCGGCCCAAGGTCTCTATAACCCCGACCATGAGCACGAGGCCTGCGGCATCGGCTTTGTGGTGAATGTCAAGGGCGAGAAATCTCACCAGATCGTACATCAGGCCCTCAGTGTGCTGGTCAATCTGGATCACCGCGGCGCCTGCGGTTGCGAGGACAATACCGGCGACGGGGCCGGCATCCTGCTCCAAGTCCCCGACGAATTCCTGCGCCACGCCTGCGACGGCCTGGAGATCCATCTGCCCAAAGCCGGGGAGTTTGGGGTAGGCATGGTCTATCTGCCCCACGACCGGGAGGTGCGCCGGGCCTGCGAGAAACACTTCGAGCAGGTGGTTCTGGACGAGGGCCAGCAGGTGCTGGGGTGGCGCACGGTGCCCACCGACAACATCTATTTAGGGCCCACGGCCAAGGCCTCAGAGCCCTTCGTGCGCCAGATCTTCATCGGGCGCAGCCCAGACCTGACCGACGATATGGACTTCGAGCGCAAGCTCTACGTCATCCGCCGGCGGGTCACCCGCGAGCTCCGCTACAGCGGCATGCCGGGGGGCGAGTGGTTCTACGTGCCCAGCCTCTCCTACAAGACCATTATCTACAAGGGCATGCTCACCGCCACCCAGTTGGAGACCTTCTATCCAGACCTGGACGATCCGCTGATGGAGAGCGGGCTGGCCCTGGTGCATTCGCGTTTCAGCACCAACACCTTTCCCAGCTGGGAGCGCGCCCATCCCTACCGCTACATGATCCACAACGGCGAGATCAACACCCTGCGCGGCAACCAAAACTGGATGCTGGCCCGCCAGTCCATGCTCCAGTCGGATCTTTTCGGGGACGACCTGAAAAAGCTCTTTCCCATCATCTACCCGGACGGGAGCGATTCGGCCAAGTTCGACAACTGCCTCGAGTTCCTCACCCTCTCGGGCCGCTCCCTGCCGCACGCGGCGATGATGATGATCCCCGAGCCCTGGGAGAACCACGAGCACATGAGTGAGGGCAAGCGGGCCTTTTATGAGTACCACAGCTGCCTGATGGAGCCATGGGACGGGCCGGCCTCCATCGCCTTCACCGACGGGGTGCGGGTGGGGGCGGTGCTGGACCGCAATGGTCTGCGGCCCTCGCGGTACTACGTGACCAAGGACGACCTGGTGGTCATGGCCTCCGAGGTGGGGGTGCTCGACCTGCCCCCTGAGCAGGTGGAGAGCAAGGGCCGGCTGCAGCCGGGCCGTATGTTCCTCATCGACACCGAGGAGGGGCGGATCATCAGCGACGAGGAGCTCAAGGAGCAGATCGCCGCCCAGCGGCCCTACCGGCAGTGGCTGGGCCAACATCTGGTTCCCTTTGAGTCCCTGCCCGAGGTGCCCCACGAGGAACACCAACTGTCCCACGAAGAGGTGCTCGTGCAGCAGCAGGCCTTCGGTTATACCTTCGAGGACCTGCGGGTCTTCCTGGGACCCATGGCCAGGCTGGGCCGCGACCCGGTAGGCTCGATGGGCAACGACGCGGCGCTGGCGGTGCTCTCCGACCGGCCCCAGTTGCTCTACAACTATTTCAAACAACTCTTCGCCCAGGTGACCAATCCGCCTATCGACCCCATTCGCGAGGAATTGATCACCGCCACCGAAACCACCCTGGGTGCCGAGCGCAATCTGCTCGATCCGGGGCCGGAGAGCTGCCGGCAGATCCGCCTCAAGAGTCCCATCATCAGGGATCATGAGTTGGAAAAGCTGCGCCGCTTCGAGCGTCCCGGGTTCAGGTGCCGCACCCTGCCGATGTTTTTCAAGTCCGACTCCGGCGCCCAGGGCCTGGAGCAGGGCATGGCTGAGCTGTTTCAGGCGGCGGACCGGGCCATCGAGGAGGGCATGACCATCCTCATCCTTTCGGACCGGGGTGTAGCCAGCCACCAGGTGCCCATCCCGGCGCTCCTGGCCGTGGCCGGCTTGCACCACCACCTCATCCGCCAGGGCACCCGCACCCGGGTGGGGCTGGTGGTCGAGTCGGGCGAGCCGCGCGAGGTGCACCACTTTTGCCTGCTCATCGGCTACGGGGCCCAGGCCATCAATCCCTATATGGTCTACCAGGGATTGGCCGACATGATCCGCGAAGGCATGCTGGAGGATCTCTCCTATGAAGAGGCGGTGAAGACCTACAACAAGTCCGCGGTCAAGGGGGTGGTCAAGGTGATGTCCAAGATGGGCATCTCCACCTTCAAGTCCTACCGGGGTGCGCAGATCTTTGAGGCCCTGGGGCTCAACCAGGAGGTGATCGACCGCTATTTTACCTGGACCGACTCGCGTGTCAGCGGGGTGGGACTCGACGTCATCGCCTGGGAAGCCCAGGCCAGGCACGACCGCGCCTTCCCCCAGATCCCGGTGGATGGCCATACCCTCGAGGCGGGTGGCCATTACCAGTGGCGTCAGGACGGCGAGCACCATCTGTTCAACCCGCAGACCATCCATAAGCTGCAGCTGGCCTGCCGCACCAACAACTATGCGACCTTTAAGGAATTCACCGCGCTGATCGACGACCAATCGCGGCAGATGGCCACCTTGCGCGGGCTGCTGGAACTGCAGTACGCGGCAGAACCCGTCCCCATCGACGAGGTCGATTCGGTCGAGGAGATCTGCAAGCGTTTCAAGAGCGGGGCCATGTCCTATGGGTCCATCAGCCAGGAAGCCCACGAGACCCTGGCCATCGCCATGAACCGCCTCGGCGGCAAGAGCAATACCGGCGAGGGCGGCGAGGATCCGGCCCGCTACGTGTTAGACGCCAACGGCGACTCCCGCAACAGCGCCATCAAGCAGGTGGCCTCGGCCCGCTTCGGGGTGACCAGCAATTACCTGGTCAACGCCCGGGAATTGCAGATCAAGATGGCCCAGGGTGCCAAACCCGGCGAGGGGGGGGAGCTGCCAGGGCGCAAGGTCTATCCCTGGATCGCCAAGGTGCGCTACGCCACCCCGGGGGTAGAGCTGATCTCGCCGCCGCCCCACCACGACATCTACTCCATCGAGGATCTGGCCCAGCTCATCCACGACCTGAAAAACGCCAACCATCACGCCCGCATCAGCGTCAAGCTGGTCTCCGAGGTGGGGGTGGGGGTGATTGCCGCCGGGGTGGCCAAGGGCCATGCCGACGTGGTGCTGATCAGCGGCTACGACGGGGGCACCGGGGCCTCGCCCCAGACCAGCATCAAACACGCCGGCCTGCCCTGGGAACTGGGCCTGGCCGAGACCCACCAGGTGCTGGTGCTCAACAAGCTGCGCAACCGCATCGCCGTGGAGGCCGACGGCCAGCTCAAGACCGGCCGCGACGTGGCCATTGCCGCGCTGCTGGGCGCCGAGGAGTTCGGTTTTGCCACCACCGCGCTGGTGAGCCTGGGTTGTATCATGATGCGGGTCTGCCACCTCGACACCTGCCCGGTGGGGGTGGCCACCCAGAATCCGGAGTTGCGCAAGAAATTCACCGGCGATCCCCAGCATGTGGTCAACTTCATGCGTTTCATCGCCCAGGACCTGCGCGAGCACATGGCCAAGCTCGGCTTCCGCACCATCAACGAGATGGTGGGCCGGGTGGACAAGGTGGAGCCCAAGAAGGCCATCGACCATTGGAAGGCCCGGGGGCTAGACTTTTCCAAGATTCTCTACCCGGCCCAGGGTGGTCCCGAGGTGGGCCGCTACTGCCAGGTGCCCCAGAATCACGGCCTGGAAAATGCCCTCGACAACCAGATACTCCTCGACCTGTGTGAGCCGGCCCTGGCCGAAGGCAAGCGGGTCAAGGCCACCCTGCCCATCCGCAACGTCAACCGCACGGTGGGCACCATCCTGGGCAGCGAGCTGACTCGGCGCCACGGGCCCAAGGGGTTGCCGGCCGACACTATCCACCTTCACTTCCAGGGGTCGGCGGGCCAGAGTTTCGGGGCCTTCATTCCGCCCGGTCTCACCCTGGAGCTGGAGGGCGACGCCAACGACTACTTCGGCAAGGGCCTCTCGGGGGGACGCCTTATCCTCTACCCGCCCGAGGGCGCCACCTTTGCGCCGGAGGAGAATATCATCATCGGCAACGTGGCCTTCTATGGGGCCACCAGCGGCGAGGCCTTCATCAGCGGCATGGCCGGCGAACGTTTCGGGGTGCGCAACAGCGGGGTGCGCGCGGTGATCGAGGCGGTGGGGGACCACGGCTGTGAGTACATGACCGGTGGCCGGGTGGTGGTGCTGGGCCGGACCGGGCGCAACTTTGCCGCCGGCATGTCGGGCGGCATCGCCTATGTGCTGGACGAAGCGGGCGATTTCGCCAGCCACTGCAATCAGGAGATGGTAGACCTGGTGCGGCTGGAGGACCAGGAGGAGATCGATGAAGTTGAGGCGATGGTCAGGCGCCACGCCGAATACACCCACAGCAAGCTGGGCTGGAGGATGCTGGCCTTGTGGGAGGAGATGGTGCCCAGGTTTGTCAAGGTCATGCCCCGCGATTATCAGAAGATCCTCCTGACCCTCAAAAAGATCCAGGCGCAGGGCCTGGAAGGGGAGGAGGCGATGATGGCCGCCTTCCGCGAGAGTGTCGGCGAACCCGCTTCAGTGCGTTGAGCAGAGGGGAGAGAACAAATGGGCAAACCTACCGGATTCATGGAGTACCAGCGCGAGCTGCCCCAGGATCGCGATCCCCTGGAGCGGGTGCGCGACTGGCAGGAGTTTCATCTGCACATGCCCGAAGAAGGGCTCCGCGACCAGGGATCGCGCTGCATGGACTGCGGCGTGCCCTTCTGTCACACCGGCACGCTGATCAGCGGCATGGCCTCGGGCTGTCCGGTCAACAACCTGATTCCCGAATGGAACGACCTGGTGTACCGGGGGCTGTGGCGCGAGGCGCTGGAGCGGCTGCTCAAGACCAACAACTTTCCCGAATTCACCGGGCGGGTGTGCCCGGCCCCCTGCGAGGGCTCCTGCGTGCTGGGGCTCAACGAGAAGCCGGTCACCATCAAGAACATCGAGTGCACCATCATCGACAAGGCCTTCGATGAGGGCTGGATGACGCCGCGGCCCCCCGAGAAGCGCACCGGCAAGAAGGTGGCAGTGGTGGGGTCTGGGCCCTCGGGCCTGGCTTGCGCCGACCAGCTCAACCGGGCTGGCCACTGGGTGACGGTCTTCGAGCGCTCTGATCGCATTGGCGGGCTGCTGATGTACGGGATTCCCAACATGAAGCTGGACAAGCAGAAGGTGGTGCAGCGCCGCGTCGATCTCATGGCCGCCGAAGGGGTGCGCTTTGTCACCGGGGTCGAGATCGGCAAAGACATGCCAGCCACCCAGCTGCGCGGGGAATTCGATGCGATCGCGATGTGCTGCGGGGCGACCAAGGGCCGCGACCTGAACATCGAGGGCCGCCAGCTCGAGGGTATCCACATGGCGGTGCGCTTCCTGCATCTCAACACCAAAAGCGTGCTCGACTCCAACCTCGCCGATGATCAGTACCTTTCGGCCAAGGACAAACACGTCATCGTCATCGGCGGCGGCGACACCGGCACCGACTGCGTGGGCACCTCGATGCGCCACGGCTGCAAGAGTCTCACCCAGTTCGAGATCATGGCCCGCCCGCCCGACACCCGCCAGCCCAACAATCCCTGGCCCGAGTGGCCCAAGGTCTATCTGCTCGACTACGGGCAGCAGGAGGCCAAGGCGCGTTTTGGTGACGACCCGCGCCAGTACCTGATCAACACCAAGAAGTTTGTGGGCGACGCACAGGGCAAGGTCAAGGAGTTGCACACCGTACAGGTGGAATGGGTCAAGGGCGATAATGGGCGGCCATTTCCCAAGGAAATCCCCGGCACCGACAAGGTGTGGCCGGCCGACCTGGTGCTGCTGGCCATGGGTTTCCTGGGTCCCGAGGACGCCATCCTCGAGCAGCTGGCGGTGGAGCGCGACGAGCGCTCCAATGCCAAGGCCCAGTACGGGAGATTTTCCACCAACATCGAGGGGGTATTCGCCGCCGGGGACATGCGGCGCGGGCAAAGCCTGGTGGTGTGGGCCATCAACGAGGGGCGCGGCGCGGCGCGGGAGTGCGACCGTTACCTGATGGGCCAGACCCAGTTGCCCTGAGCCTTTTTCACTATCCCTTAGAACTTGGAAGCCCCTTCCTTTGAAAGGGGAGGAAAAGTTCTGCTTGCCACAGGCAAGCAAAAGCTTTTTATCGTATACCGTTCCCGTCCGTGTTGGAGGTATGCGATGGTCATCCGAAGAACCAGTCATGCGGTTTACGATACCCAGTACCATTTAGTGTGGGCTCCCAAGT
>SICG01000183.1 GCA_009691525.1 Candidatus Latescibacterota bacterium
ACCTTGGCGCTGGGCTGGCCGGCTTCGTATCCGGGCACAAAGTAGATATAACGCCCGTCAAAGGCCGCACCCTGGTAGGCGACTGGCAGGCCAGCGTCGAAAGCCTGCCAACTGGCTGGATCAGTGAAGCTGAGGCGCGGATCGTGGCGCAACACCCGGCTGTGATGGCTCACCCCGTCCAGGCGAGGGACGAAGTACACATAACACCCATCGTACACCCCGCCGTAATACCCCTTGGTATTCAGGCCGCTGGTATGACCCGCGTCGTACGCCGCCCAGCTCTGTGCGTCGGCGAACTCGCCGTGGGTGTCGTACCGCAGCACCTTGCCGTGGCGCTCTTCTCCGTCGTACTGGGGGACAAAGTAGATATAGCGCCCAGCCCGCACCGCCCCAAAAAAACCTTTGGTCCGCAGCCCGCCCGTTTCCCCGGCGTCCCAGGTGGCAAAGCCCCCCATCTTTGCCCGCAGCGGCCACTGGGCGGCCAGCACCTGCCAGACCTCGGCGCGGGCCTCGGTGCTCTCTGCCCACGCCTCGACGGTCAGCTCCCCGCCCGCAGCCTGCCCCTCTCGCTGCACCTGGATCGCCCCCGCTACCGCGACCAACTCCCAGCGCTCGTCCCACATCGGCGGGCAGACCGGCAGCTCCTCGCCCCAGACCAAATTCAGCAAGGTGTCGGCACTACTGGACAAGCTGGGCATACCCACCCAGGCCCGCACCCGCCCGGCCTGCAGGTCGAGCTCTTCCACCTGAGAGGGCAAGGGCTGGCCATCCCCTCCGACAAAGGCCAGTTCTTCGACCCCGCGCAAGGCCGCATCCTCCACCTCCACCAGCAAGGGAAAGTGCTCCAGATCCTCGGGGATGAAGGTGTGATCAACTCGCAGTTTTATCTGAGCCATCGCCGCATCTCCTCAGCCGGGCACCAGGGCCTGCCGGCGGTCCTGGGGCACCAGCGGGCGGGTCCGGGCCGCTTCTATGACAAAAGACTTTTCCACATGAAGCGATCCCACCGCCGGCATGAAGATCATGGCCTCCAGATTGAGCATCATGCCTTCCTCAAGGGGTAGGTCCGCTGGTTCGTCCACACACTGGTCGGCGATGCGCAGGCCGGTGTCTGGGACCAGCACCGGATAGTCGCGCACCTCCAGGCCCACCCCGTGCCCGTGGGGGAAGGAGGCGGTGATCCCCTCCCCCTTGAGATGATCCATCATGGCCCGCTGCACCTGCGAGGCCCGCGTCCCCGGACGCATGGCCTCCACCCCCGCCTCCAGGCACTGGTGCAGGGCCGCGTAGCGCCGGCCCAGCTCCGGGCTCAGAGGCCGCAGTGCCAGGGTCAGACCGCTGTCCGAGCAGTAATTGCGGTACACGCAGCCAAAGTCCACATACATCACGTCGTCCTCGGCCAGCAGGTACTCGGGCTCGGTGGCGATGCCCAGCCCGCGCGGCCCGTAGGCAAAGTGATCCAGATCGGCCTCACCCTGGGCGATCTGGCTGCGAAAATGGCGGGTCAGGTCCAGAAAAGAGCCCCCCACCCTGGCCTGGGCCAAGCTCGCCAGGGCTGCGTCCTCGGCCACCTGTGCTGCCTGTTCCAGGCGCGCCAGTTCCTCCGGGCTTTTTACCATGCGCACCAGCCGGATCAGGTTGGTGCAATCGACCACCTCGGCATCGGGCAGCCCGGCCCGCAGCGCCTGCACGGCCCCGGCCGGCAAGCCCTCCAACTCCAAGCCGATGCGCTCCCGCGTCAGACCCCGTTCGGCAAGGATATCCAGCAGCACCTGCACGGCCTGTTCCCTGACCGGTTGGGAAAAGAGACGCGCAAAATAATCTAGCTCTCCTGCCACTGGCTGGGCCGGCAGCGAGCGGTCGAAACCCGGATCTCCGTACCCCCGCACATCCTTCACCCATAGACCCCGGGCATTAACCGCCATCAGCGAGGAGACCACCAGGGCCGGTTCCCCTTCGAGGGGAAACACGGCATAACTCTGAAACAAGTTGCTGGAAGCCCCCGGTCTGACCATGTACTCCTTGAAGAGCCGGTCCAACCAGCAATAAGCGTCGGTGAAATAGGTGAGGTTGAAGGGTGAGGTGGCCACCAGGGCATCGAGGCCATGCCGCTGCATGTACGCACGGGCGCGGGACTGGTTGAAGAGCATGGGGTTCTCCTTGTCTTGATCGAGCGAGGGACCTAGTCGAGATTAGAGACAAAACAGAGGGTGCGATCTAAATGACCAAGACTTCGTCCACCTACGACGCCATCGTTATCGGCGTGGGCGGCATGGGCAGCGCCGCGCTCTACCACTTGGCCCGGCGCGGCAAAAAGGTGCTGGGCCTGGAGCGCTACGACATCCCGCACCAGATGGGGTCCTCACACGGCCTGACCCGCATCATCCGGCTGGCCTATTATGAGCACCCCTCGTACGTACCGCTGCTCTGCCGCTCCTACGAGTTGTGGCGCGCCCTGGAGCAGGAGGCCGGCGAACAACTGCTCCATATCACCGGCTCAGTGGACGCCGGCCCTCGCGACAGCGACGTGGTCCAGGGGGCGCTGCGGGCCTGCCAGCTGCACCAGCTCCCCCATCAACTGCTCACCAGCGCCGAACTGAGCGCACGCTACCCAGGGTACGCCCTGCCCGCCGGGCACCTGGCCCTCTTACAGCCCGAAGGGGGCTTTCTGCTCTCCGAGCGCTGCATTGTCCAGCACGTGATCCAGGCCCAGGCCTGCGGCGCCGAGGTACACGCCCGCGAGGCGGTGCTGGATTGGGAACCCCTGGCCGACGGGGTGCGGGTGCGCACCGACCGGGGGGTGTACACCGCCGAAAAACTGGTGATCAGCGCCGGCCCCTGGGCCAGCCGCTTCATCATCCCCCTGGCCGGCAAGCTGCAGCCCGAACGCCAGGTGCTGGCCTGGTTCCAACCCCTCCAGCCTCCCCTGTTCAAGCTCGGGGCTTTCCCGGTCTTCAATCTCAAGGTGGAGGAGGGCCGCTTCTACGGCATGCCGGTATTTCATATCCCCGGTTTCAAGGTGGGCTGTTATCATCACCTCGGTGAAAAAGTCGATCCCGATGCCATGGACCGCGAATGCCATGCCCGCGACGAGGCCCTGTTGCGGCGCTTTGTCGAGCGCTACTTCCCCGCTGGGGCCGGCCCCTTGATGTCCATGCGCGCCTGCATCTTTACCAACACCGCCGACGAGCACTTTGTCCTGGGCCTGCACCCGGACCACCCCCAGGTGGCCATCGCGGCCGGCTTCTCGGGCCACGGCTTCAAATTTTGCAGCGTGGTCGGCGAGATCATGGCTGACCTGGCCATAGACGGCGGCAGCCCCCACGACCTGGCCTTCTTCGACCTGGGCCGCCTGCCCTAGGGCCTCGCCGGCTACCCGATCTTCATCGAGGCGAAGAGCGCCTCGACGACCTTCATGTTCTCAGGCGGGAGGTGATGGCGCTGGCTGGTTTCCTGGCCGCGAATCAGTACGGATTCGTCGGCATCATGTCCCACACCCGGACCCCCGAGGCCTTGGCCCGCCCGCCCTTGGCGTAGAGCTTGATACCGGTCGATCCCTTGGTGGGGTAGACCACCCTGGACAGGGCCTGCCGGCCCTCGTTGGCGAAAACCTCGACCATACAGCGATCGACAAACACCCTGAGCTTCAGGAACTCCTTCTTGCCGAGTTTCATCGCCGCAGACTCGACCAACTGGCGCTGGGAACCGGCGATCATCTTTCCCAGCTGCTGATTCGGGCCTGTCCTGCTGGTATCGATGAACAGCTTGCCCTCGGCGGCATTGAAGCCGATGACCGTCTCCTGCCGGCCATCGGGGGAGCAGCACACCTTGACGCCGAATTCCGCCGCATTGCCGGTCAATTCCACCTCGAGTTCCAGCACGTTGTCCGCGACGGCATCAAAGGGGATGCCCGTTTCGCCGTCTGCCGGCACCTTGACCTCCTTCCTTTCGACCAGGTTGTAGCGGAGCGCCTCGACCTCTGCCACTGGAGTCATGAGCAGGCGATTGTCCGCCCCGAGCTGCATCACCCGCGGCAGCGACATCATGCCGCTCCAGCCGGAGGGCAACCGCGCCGCGTCGTTCCGCCCGTCGAGCACCCAGGCGAAGAGAATGCGGCGGCCCTGGTCGTCGGTATGACTCTCCGGGGCGAAGAACTGGTTGTCGCCATGGGACATCATCTCGTGGTATTCGGGATGGAACTGCTCATTCCTCCACTGCCCGACGTAGTAGCGGGTGCCCAGGCGATGGCTGATGCAGACCATGACCCACTTCTCACCCAGTTTGAAGAAGTCTGGGCAGGAGATATCCTCAGCGAGGTCGATTCCCGGGTAGGCGTGCGCCAGGAAAGGGCCGCACCTGGTCCATCGCCGCAAATCCTTTGATTTCCATACCGTGTTCTTCTGGCCACCGAACACGGCGTAGTAGATGCCTTTGTCGATCCAGCCGCAGGGGTCCCAGGAGGTATAGTCCGCCTTCTCCGGGTCGGCCGGGTTGGGTACGATCGGGTTGCCTTCCTGTTTGTGCCAGGTTTCCAGAGCCCGGTCGTCGCTCCAAGCGATGCAGTTTCCAGCACCAACACCGTGATAGAGGCAGATCACGCGTTTTCCGCTTTTATCCAAAAAACTGTTGCCGCTGAAGATGCCGGTCTCCGGACTGTCCAGCGTGGGAAAGAGACCGGGCTGGTGATGCCGCCAGTGCAACAGATCTCTGCTCGACGCGTGCCCCCAGTAGTGCGTGCCGCGTTCCTGGTAGATATAGCCCAGGTGATGCCGTCCGCGCCAATAGATATTGCCGTTGGGATCAAAAGGCATGGCATGGCCTTCCGGTGAGACAAAATGAAAAGCAGGCCGATAAGGATCTGCCAGCATCGTCAGCCGCAAGTGCCGGGCGGAATGAAGCTCATGGTCCGAAATCTCTTTCACGGTAGTCTCCTTGGCCCTTGGCGGCCTATTTGGTGTCGACAGCATGGTCTGGTGCGGTCTGTCTCTCGAGGTCCGACCGCCCTCAGTTCCCCGCCTCCTGCCGCCACACCTCCAGCGGATGCCGGCGATCCGGCAGGGGCAACGCCACCCGCCGCCCCCCCTCGCGATGGGACTGGTAGATGGCCATGATCATCTCAAAGGCCCAGCGCCCCTCCGCCCCGCTGCCGGGGGGCTCGGTACCCTTGGCCGCTGCCTCGGCCAGTCCGCGGTACATGAGCGCCATGGGCTGCTCCCCAGCCGCTACCCCCAGGTCCACCGGCTGCCAGTCTCCCTGCGCACCGGGCGCACCCTCCATGGGGCGGGGCAGATGCCACAGGTGCTGGTTATTGCTGCCAGACACGCGCACGGCCAACTGTCCTTCGGCGCCCAGCACATCCACCCCGTAGTTGAGGTTATTGTTCGCGGGGTGATCAAAGAAATGGATCTCCCCCAGTACCCCGCCGGCAAAGCCGTATTGCGCCAGGGTCCGCTCCCCCATCACCAGGCCCGAATCCCGGTCGCGGGGCGACATCTCTTTGGCTTCCATGATGTCTGCTAAGCCCGCGAGCTGGCCCTGGGCGTACACCGTCCCCGCACACCACTGAGGCGTGCCGCCGAAGCGCAGCATCATGTCGGTGACATGGGTGCCCATCTCCATGAACTCGTTGCCGCTCTTGCGCCCGGCCTTGTTGCGGCCCCGCACCAGCACCACCTGGCCGATCAGCCCTTCGCCCACCAACTGGCAGGCCCTAGTGATCCCTGGGTGCAGGTGGTTCTGCTGGTTGATGGCCAGTTTGGCCCCCGAGGCCCGGGCCGCCTCGACCATGCGGTCGGCCTCGGCCAGGTCGATGGCGATGGGTTTTTCACAGAGCACCGAAACCCCCCGTTCCAGGGCCGCCACCACCGGGCCGACATGGCCACGGGTCTGGGTGACCACTGCGGCGATATCCGGCTTCACCTCGGCAAACATGCGCTCGCAGTCCTGGTACCGGGCGGGGATCTGGTACTGATCCCCCATCTTGGCCAGTGCTTCGGCCGATACGTCGCAGAGGGCCGCTACCTCGAATCCCTCCATGCCCTGCACCACCTCCACGTGATGCCGGCCCATGCCGCCGCAGCCGATTACCGCCACGCTGATCCTGTCTGCCATCGCTATCCTCCTAGTGAATATCTGCCTATATTCCCACCGCTATCGGCGCCTAATATACTACAACCTTCTCTCAGGAGCAGCCTCTGATGGCCCTCAAAGTCGGCGTGGTGGGCACCTGGTTCGCCCGTTCTTTTATCCCTCTCTTCCAAGCCCATCCTCTGGTCGAGGAAGTGGTGCTGGCCGAGCGTCTCCCCGACCGCCTGCGGGACACCGCGCACGAATTCGGCATCACCCGCACTTTTTCCTCTCTCACCGAGCTGTGCGCCTCCGATGTAGACGCCATCGCCATCTACACCCAGCGCCATTTGCATGGGCCCCACGTGTTAGAGGCCCTGCGCGCCGGCAAACACGTGTACTGCGCAGTGCCCCTGGCCTCCTCCATGGACGACATTGCCGCCATTGTCCGCGAGGTGGAGGAGCGCCGGCTGATCTATATGACCGGGGAGACCAGTTATTATTACCCCAACACCCTCTACTGCCGGCAGCGCTTTGAGCAGGGGGCCTTTGGCCGTTTCGTCTACGGCGAGGCCGCCTATTACCACGACCTGTCCCACGGCTTCTACGAGGCCTTCCAACGCACAGGGGGCGAACAATGGCGCCAGGTGGCCGGTGTCCCGCCCATGTACTACCCCACCCATTCGGTGAG
>SICG01000184.1 GCA_009691525.1 Candidatus Latescibacterota bacterium
GGAAGAGGTCTTCGCCACCCGCGAGCGCACCGGCATCCTGATCTTTCTCAGTCTGCTGGAGCACGAGGTGCGGGTGCTGGGCGATGCCGGGATCAACGCCCGGGTGGCCCAGGAGGAGTGGGAGGAGGTGGTGCGGCGACTGGCTGAGTGCCTGCGCCAGGGGCGGCCGGCCGAGGGCCTGGTCGAGGCCGTGGGCCGTTGCGGGGTACTGCTGGAGCGCTTTGGGGTGCAGCGCCGGGCCGACGACACCGATGAGTTGGGCAATACCCCGCGCACTGGGGGGGAGGGCGAGGTATGAAAACGCTGCTGGCGCTGGTTCTATGCCTCCTGCCCCTGGCGGCTCCAGCGCTGGAGGTCCCACCCCTGAGGGCCCGGGTCAACGACACCGCCGCCCTGCTCTCGCCGGGTACCGCAGTCCTGCTCGAATCCCTGCTCAAGGCCCACGAGGATTCCACCTCCAACCAGGTGACCCTGCTCACTATCCCCTCGCTGGAGGGCGAGGGTCTCGAAAGTTTCCGCATGCGGGTGGTGGAGCAATGGCAGTTGGGGCAGGCCAAGAAGGACAACGGGGTGTTGCTGCTGGTGGCCCGCGACGACCCCGAGGTGCGCATCGAGGTGGGCGGCGGCCTGGAGGGCCTGTTGCCCGACATCACCTGCGGCCGCATCATCCGCAACGAGATCGTGCCCCGCTTTCGCGATGGAGATTACGAGGGGGGCATCCTGCGCGGGACCGGGGCGATCCTGGCGGCCATCGGCGGGGTTTACCCGGCCGAGGCGCCTGCAGGGGAAGGCGGGTCCGCCGGTGGGGGCTGGAGCGGCGATATGTGGTGGCTGGTGGTGGCCGGCCTGGTGGTTTTTGCCAAGCTGGTGAAATCCGCTCTCTTCACGCCCGGCCTGGCTGGCTGGTCTATCTGATTCTGGTGCCGGTGTGGGTGATGGTGGGTGTGGGGGTGGCCGTGTTTGCGGGTGGTGTGGTGGGCATAGGCTTGGCCGGCCTGCTGATCGTCGGCCTGGGCTTGCTGCGCCTGGTGTTCTCCCTCACGGGCCTGGGCCGGCGGTGGTCGTCCGGTCGGTCGTCTGGCCGGCGCGGGGGTTTGGGGCCGATATTCTGGGGCGCCCTGGCAAGTGGGAGTGGTCGGAGCTCAGGCGGGTTCTCGGGCGGGGGCGGCAGTTTCTCTGGCGGTGGGGCTTCGGGTCGGTGGTAGGTGCGAATTACATACAGCGAACAAGGAGAGCACACGTGAAGAACTGGAGAACCATCGCCCTGCTCTGCGCCCTGTGCGGCTTGTCCGCCTGCGGCTACAACCGCTTCCAGTCCCTCGACGAGGAGATCAAGGCCACCTGGGCCGAGGTGCTCAACCAGTACTAGCGCCGCGCCGACCTGGTCCCCAATTTGGTGAGCGTGGTCAAGGGCTACGCTACCCACGAGCAGGAGGTGCTGGAGGGCGTGGCCCAGGCCAGATCCCGGGCCGGCTCCATCGCCGCCACCCCGGAGTTGCTCAACGACGAGGCCGCGCCCGTTTCCAGCAGG
Source organism: Candidatus Latescibacterota bacterium (assembly GCA_009691525.1). Lineage (GTDB taxonomy): Bacteria > Latescibacterota > UBA2968 > UBA8231 > UBA8231 > SICG01. The sequence goes on from SICG01000184.1 coordinate 1,532, forward strand.
CCCAGAACGGTCTGAGTTCGGCGCTCTCGCGCCTGCTGGTGGTGGCCAAGAACTATCCCGAACTCAAGGCCGACGGGCTTTTCCAGGATCTGCAGACCCAGTTGGAGGGCACCGAAAACCGCATCACCACCGCCAGGCGGCGCTACATCGAGGCGGTGAAGGAATACAATATCGCGGTGCGCAGTTTTCCCTCCAACCTGACGGCCAAACTCTTCGGCCATTCCCTCAAGCCCACCTTTGCGGTGGAGAACGAAGCCGAGATCTCGAAAGCGCCGAAGGTGGAGTTCGGGAAGTAGAGTGTGCAAATAGCGCCAGGGAATGACCCACTCCGGCTTTTCCCGAGTCCCGGGCCTGCCACCGACGCCCCGCTCTGCCCCCAGGTCCTTTCCCGGCACCACTCCCCCAGTAAAAGCCTACGGGGCCATCTCCCTGGCGCAACGATGTGCCGGCGAGAATCCGCGACCTGGACTACTGCTGGTCGTGGTGGTCGAATTCCAGCTTCTTGACGCGGGCCAGGGTGTCTTCTAGCATGCTGCGGTTGGTGGCGATCAGGTCGGCGACGATGCCGGTGAGAAACATCTGAAAACCGGCCAAAAGCAGAATGGCCGCCAGGATCAGGGACTGGATGTGGGTGAAGCCCTGGTCGGTCAAAAAGAAGTAGCAGAGGAAGCGCAGGCCCAGCAGCAGGCCCCCGGCAAAGGCCAGGGTGCCGAAGAGAGCAAAGATGCGCAGGGCCTGGTAGCGGGCGTAGGTGCGCAGACTGATCAGGCCCGACTTGAAGACGAACTCGCCGATGTTGGAAAAGAGGCGGGACTCGCGGGCCTTGGGGTTGGTGCGAATGGGCAGGCAGACCACGGCCAGGCGATCCTGGCCGGCCTTGACCACGTGTTCGGCGGTGTGGTCGAAGTTGGTGAAGGTGGACAGGCTCAGGGCCGCCTGCCGGCTGTAGGCGCGGAAGCCGCTGGCTACATCGGGCACTTGCAGGCCGGCCATACGGCTGATCACCCGGCTGCCGGCCCCTTGCAAAAAACGTTTGATGGGCGAGAAGTGGCCGATGGCGCCGGTCTGCCGGTCGCCGATGACCAGGTCGGCCCGGCCTTCGAGGATGGGTTTCACCAGCTGGGGGATGTCGCCGCCAAAATACTGGTTATCCCCGTCGGTGTTGACGATGATGTCGGCCCCCAGCTTCAGGCAGGTATCGAAGCCGGCCTTGAAGGCATGGCCCAGCCCGCGGTTGCGGGGGAAACGCACCACGTGGTCCACGCCCAACTCGCGCGCTACGGCGCTGGTGCGGTCGGTGGAGCCGTCGTCGATGACCAGGATCTCGACCGTGTCGATGCCCTCGATCTGGCGGGGGATATCCTGCACGGTGGCCGGCAGGGTGTCCTCTTCGTTGAGGCAGGGGATCTGGACAATCAGCTTCACGTTAGCCCCAACTCTCCTGCTTGACCTGCTTGCGGTCGAGGCCCACCTCGTGTAACAGGGCCACCATGTGCTCGACGAAGCGCGGTGTGGGTTCCTCGCCCTTTTCGCGGGCGGCTTTGCGCTCGTAGGGGGTGATGCCCGGGCCGCAGGTGAAGGCCAGGGCGCGGCCCGGATCGGCGATCGTCTCCTGGAGCAATTCCTTGGTGATCCGGCCCCGGCGGCCGCCGCGCAGGCCGGCTGGCTCCTCGCGGGTGAGGCAGTGGATCACCTCGAATTTGTCCGGGTGCTGGCGCTGTAATTCCTCGAAGTCCTGGTAGTAGATGATATCGTGGCGGGTTTTGCTGCTGTAGAGCAGGATGTGGCGGAAAGGCTCGTTGCGGTGCAGACTGGACTTGATCAGGCCGAGGCTGGGAACGATGCCGCTGCCGGCACACACGTGTACTACCTGATCGATGCGCTCGGCCGCATCGTGAGGGAGGGTGTAGGCGCCGGTGAAGCCGCTGATGACCAGGCGGGTGCCCACCGGGGTGTGGTGGGCCAGCAGGGGGGAGAGCACGGGCGGATAGGGGGTCTCGCCGCTGCTGTAGGTTTCTTCCTTGACGGTGACGACCACGTGTTCTTCGTGCGGGGCAGATCCCAGGGAATAAGCGCGTGGCTTCTCCTGGTGGCCCTTCAGGTCCTCTAGATGGGCGACGAAATGTTTGAGCACCGGGAACTGGTGGGGATCGATGGTGCAAAAGTGCCCGGCCTCGTATTCAAAGGGCTGATCGGCGGCGAAGAAAAGCGAGGTGGTGTCCGTGGTCTCGCGCCGCACCCTGGCTACCACAACCTCTAATTCCCGGACGCGCCGCCGTTCGCGCTTCTCGGTGGCCGGGGTGGGCTCGGCCATGGTTACATGCCTTTCACGGCCAGGTGCGCCTTCATCCTCTCGATGACCTCGTCATCGTCGGCGGAGGCCATCACCAGCGCGGTGAAATCCTCGGCGGAGATCTGCATCTCGCGCAGAAACTGCTGGTCCGCCGGGCAGGGGTAGATATAATCGCCGATCCGGTCGGCGGCAAAGGCCCGCGCCTTGTCGGTGGCGCGCGCCAGCCAGGGGATGTTGCCGATGACCAGGCCCCGGGCCCGGGGTTTGAAATCGAGTGTCTGTTCTTCCTTCATCTGCATACCTCTCTGATCGTGTCCGCCCAGGGGTCGGCACCCAGCGGCGTTCTCAGGCATTGAACCAATTGCCCCAAGCGCGGCGATAGGGGCGCCCAGGCCCGCACTAGGGCTGCGTGTTCCTCGGGCGCGTCGAGGGCCTGGCCCAGCATGGCCGCGGCGTTCAGCCAGAAAACGAGATGGTGATAGGCCAGGGCGCGGGCCCCTTCTCGATTCACCTGGCCGGCATAACACTCCACCTGATCCTGGTCGAGCAGGCAGCCAAAGCCTGGCTTGATGGTATTAGTATACTGCACCAGGCGGCGTTCAGTCCAGTCCCAACCAATCTTGGCGAACTCGATGAAGCACACCTGTCCCCGGGCCGGATCAACAACGATATTGCGCGGGTTGTAGTCGATGGTTCCCAGGGTGGGGGGGCGGGCTGATAGGAGGGCGCAAGCCTGGGTGAGGGCCTGGCGGGCCGGTCCCAGGAGAACCGGATCGGTGCGGCGCTGCCGGGCCAGCCATTCGAGTCCCTGCAGGGCCCTGGAGGTGGCCTGGGTCCAGGCCGCTTGCAGGCAGGAGGGCTGGGCCTGGGGCATCACCCGGAGGAGCAGGTGATCCTGGTGCTGGCGTAGGACCTCTTCGATGTGGCCCCAGCCGGCGATCACCTGGGGCAGGTAGACGGGGTGATAGGCTTCTTCGAGGGTGTGCGTGCCGCAGTGCTCAAAAAAAATAAACTGGGCCTGGGCATCGCTGCCCAAAATCTGGGGAACAGGGCAACCGGCCTGGCCGAGCAGGGCCAGCACCTCGGTTTCCACGGCGAGCAGGTCGTGCGGCTGGCCCTGGGTCAGGAAGCCAAAAAGCTGGTGCTTGGCGACCAACAGGCGCCCGTCGGCGAGAGCGACTTCCCATACTTCCGAGGTCAGGGAGGCGACGCTGGTGACCGCGGCCCCGGGAATTACCAGGGGCAGATGTGCTCGCAGATATTGGGCTGCCTGGACCAGATCAGGCGGTGAAATCGCCAAAGACGATGACCTGGGCCAAGAGCTTGCCGGCCTGGTTGTTGCGCTGGGGGTGTTCGTTCATGGCAAAGAAGACAACCCCTTCGCAGTCGGCGCGGAAGTCGCAGCGGCTGCCCACGGCAAAGACTTGGCCGTCGCCGACGCGGGCGATGAGGGCGCCCACATTGGCCCCCGGCAGCAGGTAGCCTTCGCCGGCCTGGAGATTGTACACCCCGTCGGCGCCGCACCAGACGATCTGGTTCTGCATGTCCGGAGACCAGGTCTCCTCGGTATCGATGACCACCCGCTGTCCTGGCTGCAGGCGGATGAGGGTGTCCTGCCACTGGGAGCTGGGGCGTACGGTGCGCAGTATGGTGACGGCCATGGTCTGTGTCCTGGTTTGTGGTCTGGGGAAACTCGATATTAAAGAAGATCATAACTACCCATGGAGCAACCCCACCGGGAGAGAAAGATGCCTGCCGCTGACCGCGATCCCCATCTGCTTTTGCTGGGCGAGTTATTGCAGATTCCCGCCCCCTCGGGCCGCGAGGAGCGCATGGCTGCCCGGGTCATGCAGCACATTGAGACCCTGGGAGGAGTGCCCCAACTGGACGCCCAGGGCAATGTGTGGGTGGAGGTGGCGGGCCGCCAACCCGAGCTGGGACGGGTAGCCCTGGCCAGCCATCTGGACGAGATCGCCGCGGTGATCACCGCCATCGAGCCCGATGGACAACTGCGGGTGCAGCGCAGCGGCGGGCTCTACCCGTGGAAGCTGGGCGAGGGTCCGATGGTGATCGTCGGCGAGGACGAGCAGTTGGTCGCCGCGCATCTGGGCTTCGGTTCGGGCCACACCAACGACCCCCAGGACCCCATCGCCCAATTCATGGCCGGCAGCAAGGGCCTCACCTGGGCCGACTGCCGGCTCTACACCGGCCTGAGTCCTCAGGAGCTGAAACAGGCCGGGGTGCGGGTGGGCTCCTGCGCGGTGCCGGCCCTCTCGGTGCGAGGGCCTCATGTTTTTGGGCCGGCCAGTGACCCGCTGGTCTCGGCCTGGATTCTCGACAACCGGGGCGGCACCGTGGCCCTGCTGGGATTGCTCCGTCGCCTGCGAGAGGAAGGACTGAAGCCGCGCCGCACTCTGGACTTGTGTTTCATGGTGCAGGAGGAGACTGGGACCCTGGGGGCCAGGGGCTGGGCAGCGCGCAATCCGGTGGAGATTTTCATCGCGGTGGATTCCTCGCCCATGCCCACGGGTTCGCAGTTGACCCTCGATGGCCGGCCGGCGACCTGGTCCAAAGACGCGGGCGCCCACTTCGACCAGGCCCTGATCGGGGATATGGGGCGGGCGGCAGCGCGGGCCGGCACCGAGTTGCAGTATGCGGTGTATGGGGCGGCGTTTTCAGATGCCACCGGGGTGCTGGAGACCGGGCTGGCGCCCAGGGCGGCCACCGTGGGCTACCCGCGCCTCTACTCTCACGGGTACGAGGTGAGCCGGCTGAGTGTGTTTGAAAATTTAGTGGGGATGTTGTGTGAGTATGTGAAAGAAGCGTAGCAAAGCGTCGGGGAGTGACCCACTCCGGCCTTTCCCGACTCCCGGACCTGCCGCCGACGCCCGGCC
>SICG01000185.1 GCA_009691525.1 Candidatus Latescibacterota bacterium
GTAGGGCCAAGTAGCCCGGCCCTACGCCGGGACGGCCTGAGCCGAGGCTGCCTGCTCGTCCGCGTGGTACGACGAGCGGACCAGCGGCCCAGATGCCACGTGGCGGAAGCCCATGGCTCGACCGGCCCGCGCCAGCTCCGCGAACTCGTCGGGATGGTAGAACCGCTCCATGGCAACGTGCTTGGCCGATGGGCGAAGGTACTGGCCGATGGTCAGCAGCTCGCACCCGGCCTCCCGTAGGTCCGCCATCGTCTCTTTCAGTTCGTCAGCAGTCTCACCCAAGCCCACCATGATCCCTGACTTGGTCGGAATGTGGGGAGCGATCTCCTTGGACCGGCGCAGCAGCTCCAGCGACAGGTCGTAGTCGCCCTTGGCGCGCACGCTGCGGAACACCCGGCGCACCGTCTCGATGTTGTGGTTCAGCACCGCGGGGCCAGCCTCCAGCACACGGCGGAGGGCCGGCCAGTTCCCCTGGAAATCGGGAATCAGCACCTCGACCTGGCAGCTGGGCAACAGCCGGTGAATCTCCGTGATGCACTGGCTGAAGATGAAGGCACCCCCATCTGGCAAGTCGTCCCGGTCCACGGAAGTGATGACGCAGTACCGGAGGTTCAGGCCTGCCACGGTACGGGCCAGTCGCGCTGGCTCTTCCAGGTCCAGGCCGGCAGGACGGCCACTGGTGACGGCGCAATAGCGGCACGCGCGAGTGCACACCTCGCCCAGCACCATGAACGTGGCGCTGCGTCGCTCCCAGCATTCGCCGATGTTCGGGCAGTGGGCTTCCTCGCACACCGTATGCAGCTCGGCCGACCTGAGCTGCTGGCGGAGCTCCAAATAGGTCGCCCCCCCCGGCATCTTGACCTTCAACCATTCAGGAAGCCGGCGCTCAACCGCCATGCACACCTCGCACCGCTGACGTCTACGGCCTGGCCCATCTTACCACTGACCGGCAGGTCGCCTGCATGGGAGTGCAGAGGGGCCTCGCCCCTCTGCGGGGGCCTGGGGGTATCCCCCAGCCTCTTTTCTTTCCCCTTAGCCCAGCAGCCTGCCGCGTTCCGATGGGTCGGTAGCCAGGTCAATGGCGGTCCAGGCCATAGCCATCGCACCATCCATAAGCGCCCGGTCCGCCTCTGGCGTGACGCAGTGCGCTGCGAATTCAGGCTGGTGGTTCACCGCGGGCAACGATCCAATCCCGATGGACGGATGGATCGCCGGCATGGCCAGCGACACATTCCCCATATCCGTGGACACCGCAAATCGCTGGGCGGCGAGGCCAAGCTCCGGAAACACGCGCCCCAGCGACTCCGCGTTGCGCCTGTAGAGAGCGGCCATGGCGTGGTCGTGGACCATGTGGGCATAGTACTTCTGCCCACCGACCACCTCCAGCTTCGACCCCGTAGCTGTCGCCCCTGCCTCAAAGCAACGCATCACCTTAGCCTGAATCTCCCCCAGCTCCTGCACCGTGGCCGCCCTGACCATGTAGCGCGCCGACGTGTGGGCAGGCACCACGTTGGGTGCATCGCCACCCTTGGTGATGATGCCGTGGACCCGGTCGGTGGGCCGGATGTGCTGCCGGAGCAGCCCGATGGCCGTCTGAGCGATGGTCAGCGCATCCGCAGCGTTGACGCCGAGCTCTGGGAATCCGGAGGCGTGCGCCGCCTTTCCAGTGTAGTAAACGTCGAAGGTGGATGCGGCGATGATGGCCGGCTCCGCCAGGTCCAGGGGCGCGGGATGGACCATCATGGCGGCGTGGCACCCCTGAAAGCCACCCCGCTCCAGCAGCAAGATCTTGCCGCCCTCGTCGCCCACCTCTTCCGCCGGCGTGCCCACCACGGTGATGGTAAGTCCAACCTCGTCAGCCACCCGGGCCGCCCCCAAAGCAGCCCCGACCGCCATGGCGGCGATGATGTTGTGTCCGCAAGCATGGCCCATGTTGGGCAAGCTGTCGTATTCGGCGCAGATGGCCAGATGCAGCGGCCCACTGCCGGCCTGGGCCCGGAAAGCGGTGGGCAGGCCACATATCGCCGCTTCGACCTTGAACCCTGCGTCGGCCAGTGCCTCAGCCAGCCACGCCGAGGCTCGCTCCTCCTCAAACCCCAGCTCAGGGTGAGCGTGGATCCGGTGGCTCAGGTCCACCAGCTCCTTCCTTGCCTTTTCGATCGTCTCCCGTGCTGCTGCTTTTGCGTCCACGGCAAACTCCTTTGAGAGGCATGGCCCACTCCAGGCCAGCCCTACCACGAGATCGGGCTAAGCGTAGCACCAAAGCCAGCTTGTTTGGGGAAGAAAGCTCAAGGCGAATGCTCTGCCTGCCTATCGGGCGCTGGTGCCCGTCTCGGCGGGACGCTGGGCGGGCCGGACTACAATGGGGCCCAAGTTGCGGATGACCTTGCTGGAAAGGCCCACCACCACGGCGCTGAGCATCACCACCGTCGCCCCCGCAGCCAGGGCCGTGGGAGCGCTGGTGAAGTTGGCCACTGCACTCAAGAGTGCTGCGCCTAGCGGGTTGAGAGTCCAAGTAAGGGTGACAAAAGCCATGACCCGACCTCGCACGTGGTCTTCCACCAGCGCCTGCACCATCGACTCCGCCGAGATGAGGAACATGAGGGAGGTCAGGCCCAAAAGCGATAGCAGCGGCAGGGAGAAGGCAAAGGAGCGATTGAAGGCGAAAACAGCCAGCAGCAGCCCGAACAGGAACAACATCACCACCAGCATTTTCCCTACAGGTACTCTGCGGATGAGCCGAGGGCCAGCCAGCGACCCCATGACGGCGCCAATTCCCCCGGCGGAGAGCATCAGCCCCAGCCCGTCGGGACCGACGCCCAGCACCCCTTTCGCAAAGATAGGCATCATCAATAAATAGCCCATGCCGAAGATACTGCTGAGGTAGGTCATCCCGATCACCAGACGGAAGGTGGGGTTGCCCCAGGCATATCGTGCGCCCTCTGCCAGATTCTGGAGCACGTTGCCCCGGCTGGTGCTTCTGACCCTGCTGACTCTGACAAACCGAACCACAAACCCCATGGTGGCAAAACCAAAGGCCGCCAGCAGGAAGCTGTTACCCGCTCCCAGGAAGGCGATGATATACCCTGCCACAGCGGGAGCTATCACGCGGGCGAGCTGCCAGGTGCTGGCGACCAGGGGCACGGCGTCGAGGATTCTGGCGCGGTCAGGCAACAGTTGAGGATAAAGCGCCTGCCGGGCGGGGTTATCGAAGGCCAGCGCCATGCCATTGACCATGGGCAACACAATCAGATGCCAGAACCGGACCTGGCCGGTGAGCACCAAGTAGGCCAGGAGCCCCACCGTCAAGGCGGCCACGGTCTGAGTAACAGTCACCACCTGGCGCTGGTCCAGCCGGTCAGCTAGGACGCCCCCGAACTGGGAGAGGAGGATGCGCGGCCCAGCGCTGGCCAGCTGAACATAACCCAAAGCAAGAGGAGAGCCGGTCAGGTCGAAGGCTAGCCATCCGATGGTAAATGTCATCATCGACTGGCCGCTCACCTCGGCCAGAAGGCCAAGCCAGAACAGGCGAAAGTCCCTTATCTTCAGCACAGAGAGAAACTGGAACTGGCTGGCGATAGCAGAACCAATGGCTGTGCTGCTCATCTTGTTGTCAGTCCTCCTCAGCTCTTCACCACCTGCCTCCCAGGAGCCTCCTAGGCAGAAAACGAGGTGGGAATGAGTATATGGAGGTCGCCCAACGGCCGTCAACCTTCCCTCACCTCGCCGCGTTGCACCCTATACGGCTGAAATGCTATGCTCGGCAAACGCTAGGCTCGTTCTCGGGCCGCAACCCAAGCCATGTACCGACTTCAGCAACCCACCATCGCCCCTTTCCCCCAGGCTCGGAGAAAGCTCCTGCCGCCCGCCTTCCAGTTTCCCGCTTTCCGTGCCTATTGGGGAGGCATGCTCGCCTCAGTGAGCGGCTCCCAGATGTTCATCTTTATCCAGGTGGTACTGGCTCACGAGTTGGTCAAGTCACCCCTGTTCCTGGGCTACGTGGGCCTGGCCAACGCCATTCCCTCCATTCTGCTCAACCTCTACGGCGGCGTCTTCGCCGACCGGCTGGACAAGCGCCGTTTGATGATTGTCACCCAGGCCATCTCCGGGCTACTGCTCTTTCTATTGGCTACCTTAGTGCTACTTCAACTGTTGCAACCATGGCACCTGCTCACCATCGCCTTTCTCACCGGCGCGGTGAACGCTTTTGACCAGGCCACCCGGCAAGCCATCGTCCCTGATCTGGTGGACCAGAAGTCCTTGATGAGCGCGTCGGCCTTGACTGGCATCATCTGGCAGGGGACTCGGATCGCCTCGCCAGCCATCGCAGGCCTGATCCTTGTCTGGATCGGTACCGCCACCTCCATCTACGTGGCTGGGGCCGGTTTCCTAGTTATGATGGTGGTAATGGTCCGCCTTCGAGTACCCAAGGCCCCGGTTGCCCATCATGGTAGCGCCGCCCGGGAAATAGCGGACGGCCTGAAGTTCATTAAGACAAGTCCCATCTTCTCTTTCCTCATCGGGATGACCTTCTTCAACAGCTTCTTCGCCATCTCCTTCGCCTGGCTGATGCCCATCTTTGCAATGGACATCTTGCATGTGGGCGCAGGCGGTCAGGGCCTGTTGCTCGCCATGACTGGGATTGGTGGGCTACTGGTCTCAGTGCTCCTCAGCACCGCAGGGCGGTTCCCCCGCCCGAGACTGCTGATCGTCGGTGGCGCTGTCGTCACCGGACTGTCCCTGGCAGCCTTCGCCACCACCGCCGAGCTCATCGGCTCGTTCCCGCTGGCCATGGCGCTCATGTTTATCCTTGGGCTCAGCTCCACAGCCTACATGACCGCCATCCGTACCCTGCTGCTGGTTCTCGTTCCCCGCCACATGCTGGGCAGGGTCATGGGCTTCTACAGCATGATGTGGAGCATCACGCCCCTGGGCGGCATGCAGGCGGCGTTCCTGGCCAACTTTATCGGCGCTCCGGCTGCTGTGGCCATCGGTGGGCTGGCGGTGGCCATCTTCGCCATCGGCCCTGCGCTGCTCAGCAAACGCCTGCGCAACCTGGAAAGCGAGTTGCTGCAGGCACATGCAGCCAGTGAGGCTCACGCTCCACGGTAACGGGTTCCCCATCACGTCGTTAGTAGCGATAATAGGCCCATGGCTACCGTGCACGACCTAGGCGAGTTCCGCCTGATCGACCGTTTGTCGCAGCTGGTGGAAGCAGCAGGGCTGGAACCACCCGCAGTTGGCGGCTTTCACCTCTTGCTTGGCATCGGCGACGATGCCGCAGCCTGGCACGTCGGCGCAGGCTTGCTGGTGACCACCACCGACACCATGGTGGAGGATGTCCACTTTACCCAAACGACGACACCCTGGCTTGACGTGGGCTGGAAAGTGATGGCCGCGAACCTGAGCGATATCGCCGCCATGGGGGCGCTGCCCCTATGCGCAGTGGTCACGCTGGGGATCCCCGGCAGCCTCCCAGTTTCCGCCGTCGAGGCCCTGTACGCTGGAATGTTGGAGGCGTGCCACCGTTACCGGTTCCTGTTGGTGGGGGGTGACATCGTCAGCTCGCCCCGCAGTTTCGTGACCGTCGCGCTCACCGGCTTGTGCCCCAAGCACCCGCTGACCCGGGCCTCCGCACAGCCCGGCGACGCAGTCGCAGTCACCGGCCCTCTGGGCGGGTCCGCTGGCGGGCTGCAGCTGCTCCTATCGGACACACAGCCGCCCCACAGCGAAGCTTTCCACCACCTGGTCCGCGCCCACCGGTGGCCGGAGCCTAGGCTCGATGAGGCCCAGCGGCTCGTTCAGGCCGGCATCAGGTGCGCCATGGACGTGTCCGACGGCCTGGTAACCGACCTGGCCAAGCTGTGCCGAGCCAGCGGGTTATCGGCAAGGGTCTACGCCGCCCAGGTGCCCGTTGACCCCCCTCTAGCCCAACTCATCCCGACCGAAGCCCTCCAGCTGGCGCTCAATGGTGGAGAAGAGTACGAGCTGATCTTCACGGGACGCCCAGCGCTGGTGAGGGAGCTGATAACCGCCGCCATGCCACGAGGCGCTGTGATCGGCGAGGTCACCAGCGGGCCGCCGGGCAAGGTCACCGTGCTCGACCACCAGGGCCGGGAGCTGGCGGTCGCCACCCACGGCTGGGAGCACTTGCGTTGATGGCCACCACGCTGGAGCTGACCACCAACTCGCCTGAGGAGACCCAGGCCTTGGGACACCGTCTGGGCGCCGAGGCTATGCCTGGCGACCTAATCCTGCTCAGCGGCGAGCTGGGCAGTGGCAAGACCACCTTGGCCCAGGGGGTTGCCAGAGGACTGGACATTAAGGGCTATGCCCATAGCCCCACCTTTGTACTGGTCAACGAATACAAGGGCCGCCTCACCCTCTACCACATAGACCTCTACCGTTTGGATGACCCCGGCGAGATGGCGGAGCTGGGTATCGAGGAGATGCTGACCGACGGCGTATGCATCGTCGAGTGGGCCGAGAGGGCACTTGCCTTGCTCCCCAGCGAGTTCCTACTTATCGAGCTCTTTGCCTTGGCCCCCACCCATCGCCGGCTACGCCTTGAGGCCCGAGGGGAGCATTATCAGCGGCTCATCGCCCGGCTTCGCACCTTCGCCAAGAGCCGTTAGCCACATGTACCTGATCATTGACACCTCCACCAAACATGGCGCAGTGGGCGTTTGGCGGGAAGGCGCGCTCACGCGGCAACTGT
>SICG01000186.1 GCA_009691525.1 Candidatus Latescibacterota bacterium
AGTTCGCGCACCTTGCCCATGAACTGCTGCGCGGTGAAGGGTTTGATCAGATAACCGCTCGCTCCTGACCTGGCCGCGTTGACCACATCGTCTTTGGTATTGCGCCCGGTGAAGAGGAGCACTGGCAGATGCTCGTAACCGGGCTGGTGGCGCACCTTGGTGAGCAACTCCAGGCCGTTCATGACCGGCATGTTCCAGTCGGTCAGCAACAAATCGATCTTGGTGGAGCCCAGGGTTGCCCAGGCCTGACCGCCGTCCTCGGCCTCCACGATATCGCGGTACCCCATCTGCCTAAGAACGGTCGAGATGAAGTTCCTTATGGCAGGAGTATCATCGGCCAACAGTATTTTCATTACACCCTTGTGTTGGTCCCATCCTCGGAGCATCCCGCGCCGGCAGGGGAGCGACAAATTCAAAATTTACTTAAATCATTGAATAAAATTCAATAAGCAGATTCCCCGACCGGAGGTGCAGATGGCCTGCAGGTCCTCAACGACCTGGAGCTCTTGAAGGAAGCTTTTGCGGATGAGGTAGTGGCCCGACTAGCGAACAAACTACCGGCATTGGGGGGGGTCAGTGTTTGCCCAGCAGTCTCTTTGGCGGGAGCACCCAATTGGCGCCCACGTACACAAAGCGCCGCCCCAGGGCCACCCGGATGCCAGTGCCAGAACCGTTGGGGCCGTTGAAGAGCAGGCCAAGGGTGCCGTAAACGGTGCGGGGGTTCAATCCACGGTAGCCCACGCCCAGGGCCAGCTTGCCGGGTTTGCCGCCAAAAAAGGAAGTCTCCACCGGGATAAAGCTCAGGTCCGCCCCCAGGGAGAAGAGCACTTTGGTATCCCCCCCGCAGCGAAAGGAGGAAACCAGGTACCCGGTCAGGGTGTCCAAGCAGGCCGGCCCGTAGGCGAAGAAGGTGCGCACAAAACGCGCGTCGGTCCGGTCCTGCTGCTGCAAGAGGGCCAGGTCCAGCGCCTGGACCGCGGCGACCAATCGGTAGCGGGGGATGATCAGCTGAAAACCCAGAGGCACATCCACGCCCACCCCTTTTTGGTCCAGGTTGACGACGCCCAGCCCGAAGGCGGCGTAGAGCCGGGTCGAGGCGGGCTTCTCCTGAGCCCCAAGGGCGCCGATCAGGAGCAGGGAGAACAGCAGCACACGGGTGAAACGCATAGGGGGCCTCACAGGACAGGGCACCCCAAATAAACCCCCTTCTCCAGTTCGGAACAAGTCCAGAACTTGTGCCGTTGGCTGCCGGGTTGATTTTCAAGGCGTCGCTCCTCCGGGGCCTTGCGGGTTGGGATTCACCTCAGTAGTTGCCCTCGCGCCGCCACAGGTCCAGGATCAGCTCGTAGCGGCGCAGGGGCATGCCGCTGTGCAGGGCGTAGCGGGCCGACGCGACGCACTGCTCGTCGGTCCCCGAATCCAGCAGGCCGCAGTTGACGTTGTCCACCATCCTCGCCGCTTCGTCCTTGACCTGCTGCGGTTCCTCCACCAACCTGGCGCACCAGGCCTCCATGGACGTGCCCGAGGGGATGTTATAGGTGCCGTCGGGACTGGGCATGGGCACACTCTGGTGAGGAGGGCAGGATAACGACAAAATAGCAAGGGTTATGCCTCCGGATCTTTTTCTCTGGAAGCCCATGCAGGCGGGTCAACATCACCTAAAACCTGCGACAGGGGTGGCCAGTGAGACGGGGGATGCGCCCTTGCGCCATGGCGGGTTTATGGTGAAAATTCATTCAACGCAGGATCAGCCACTGGACTTGTTATTGTCACCTATATCTGAGGAGTGGTTCCATGTCGAATATCCTTTCCTACCGCATCGGCTCGCTGAAGAAACTCTACCTGCCTTTTGCCCAGGTGGCCGAGATGGGCATCGAAGGGCTCGAACTGGTGTGGGATGAGGACACCACCGCAGCCCAGGTCAAAGCCGCGCTGGGTTCCTGCAAGCTGTCGGTCACCTCGATTCAAGTACCCTGTCCCCTGGAAGACGACAACCTGCCCAAGACCATCGGGGCTCAGGCCGCCCAGGCTGCCGAGCTGGGCGCGCGCTATATGTTTGTCAGTGCACATGCCGGCGAGAAGATGGCCAAGGCCGAGGCCTACGACCGGTTGCGCCGGGTGGGAGACGCGGTGGGCGGCCACGAGGTTTTCCTGGCCATGGAGACCCATCCGGATCTGTGCCAGAACGGGGACCAGATGGCCGAGACCATGAAGGGGGTCAGCCACCCCTGGGTGGGGATCAACTACGACACGGCCAATATCTATTATTACAACGAGAAGGTGGACACCATCGAAGAATTAAAGAAGGCAGTTTCCTACGTGCGGGGCGTGCATCTCAAGGACACCTTCGGCGGGTTCCGCGACGGCAAATTCCCGGTCTTCGGCGAGGGCATCGTCGACTTTGCGGCGGCGGACAAGGTGCTGCGCGAGGGAGGATACACCGGAGCCTATGCGATGGAGTTGGAAGGTGGCACCTTTGACCCCAGCAAGCCAGACGAGTTGGCCGAGAAGGTGGCCCGCTGCGTGGCACATCTGAAGAAGGTGGGGATCGGGAACTAGCGAATTGATGAGACGCGCCGGGGAGAGGCCCATTCCGGCCTTTCTCAAGGCGCGTCCCGCAGCACCCCAACGTATGGGGTGCTGCGTAATACTCGCAGCTCTTCCCCAAAACCCTGCCCCCGCAACGCCATATAAATGGCGTTGCGCCATGCGGACTTTCCCTGCCCAGCCACTCCCCGAGAAAGGCCTCCAGGGCCTTCTCCCCGTCGCTGCACTATGGCAAGTAGGTGGCGAAGAAACGCTCCAGACCGGCGCGGTACTGGGGTTCGGAGACGGCAAAAGCGTTGCCGTGGCCGCCTGAAATTTCGAGAAACTCCTTGGGAAGGTTGGCGGCGGCGTACAGTTCCTGGCCCTGCTCAAAGGGGATGAGGCCGTCCTCCCGGCTGTGTACCACCAATATGGGGCAGTTGATCCCGGACAACTGGCCCAGGGTGTCGTAGGTGTAGCGGGCCAGCCGGCGCACCGGAAAAAAGGGGTAGCGCCGGCTGCCCAGCGCCGGCAGCGAAGTGAAGGTGGATTCCAGCAGCAGGGCGCCGGGCGGATGCTGCCGGGCCAACCGGGCGGCGATGGGTCCGCCCAGGGAACGGCCGCAGATCACCAGGCGCGCCGGGTCTACTCCCTCTTCCTGCACCAGGAAAGTCCACGCTGCTTCCGCATCCAGATAGGTGCCCGCTTCGCTCGGTTTTCCCTCGCTCTGCCCATACCCCCGATAGTCAAAAACCAGGATGTCGAAGCCCAGGCCGGTGAAGACCCGGATGGGGTCGAGCAGGTGCGAGATATTGCCGTAGTTGCCGTGGCAAAAGAGCACCGTGCCCCGCGGCTTGGATGTCCTGACCAGCCAGGCAGAGAGCCGCAGGCCATCGGTGCTGACGAAAGATACTTCGCGGTAGGGCAGGCCCAGACTGGCCGGGGTGTCGATGTGGCCGGTGGTGGGGACGTAGACCAGGCGATCCTGAACGAAGTAGAGCAACGCGCCCAGACCTGCATAGACAGCTAGGATGGCCAGGACGAGGACGGGCAGGATGGACTTGAGTTCCAGGCCGTTCATGGGCAGGGTTGGGCTGAGAGTGTGGCACAAAGATAGCGGCTGGGCTCACCGGTGCCCAACCGCGAACGAATTGAGTCTTGGGGACCGGTGCGCGGGGGGTGAGGGGACTGATGGACAGCAAAAGAGCGCTGCGGTATCTTCCTTCGCTGGAGGAAAAAATGAAAATCTCCGTGAAAGTAGTCAAAGGCGGCGAGTCGACGGCCCGGCCCGCCGCCGAACGCGAGGAGTGGCTGAAGATGGGCATGCCCCACGTCGACGCCCCCACTGGCGGTCGCTGCATGTCCATCCGCTCCTGGGACCAGGGCCGCACCTGGAGCCGGCCCCAGACCCTCATCGACACCCCGGCCGGCGGCCGCTCTTGTGCGGCTTCTTCACCCTAGCCGTCTCGTCTGAGCACGGGCGGGCACCGCAGCGAAGACGCCAGGGGCAACGGCATCTGGTGCATCCACCTGCGGGGGCGCCCCGATGGTTCGGGCATCGACCTGTTGCCGGCCCCCGACCACAGGCCCTGAAGAGAGGAGCTTCTCGCTGCGCTTTCTCGAACTGCTGACCCTGCTGCTCCTATGCGCCCTGCCCGGCCAAAGCCTGGAACTACCCGCCGAGCAGCATCCCTCGCTGCTCTTCACCGCCGACGAAATCCCCTTGCTCAGGGAGCGCATCCAGCGGGCGCCCTATTCCACTTGGTGGGCCACCACCCTCCAGCGGGCCAATGCCGCTGCTGCCACTTATGTGGAAGAACGCGCCAAGGTGCGCAGCGCCAAGAGCCTGGCCTTCGCCTATGTGATCACCGGCGACACCACCTACGCCCGCCGGGGTGCCGCGCTGCTGGCCGACACCAAGTTTCCCCCGCGCGGCGGGGATATGGGCCAGCCCCACCTCGAAGGCGAGATCGTCGCCCAGTACGCCGAAGCCTACGATCTGCTCCACCCCTACCTGCAAAGTGATAGCACCAACCTGGAGTTGATCCGCACCCTCCTGGCCGAAGAGGCCCAGCGCCTGTACGCCGGCATCCGCATCAAGTGCGGGTTTCTCTCCATCCGCCTGCACCAGACCCCCGATCCGCGCGACCTGTCCACGGTCCATCTCGACAACTGGCATCTGCGGGCCTACGCCGGTCTGGGCCTGGCGGCCTTTGCCCTGGCCGACCACCCAGGTCTGGCGGGCAGCACCCCACAGCAATGGGCCGAACGCGCCTACGACCTGGTCACCCGCACCATCAACTATCAGGTGGAGGGCACGGACGGAGGCTATGCCGAAGGGGCCTTCTACCTGCGCTACGCCGCCGACGTGTACCTGCCCTATATGTAGGCGCTCAAAAACCTGACCGGCACGGACCTCTTCTCCACCCCCAAGCTACACAAACTCCACGACTGGTCCCTCAACCTGCGCCTACCCAATGGCCGCCGGCCCAACATCGACGACGGCCACCTCGACGATTTCTACGGCCACTACCTGGCCGGCCTCTACGAAGACGGCGGCGAACACCGCTGGGACTGGGAACAGGACGAGGCCGGGCGGTACGTGCGCGAGTTCTCGGAGCTGGATGCCATCGCCCTGTACGACGATCACATCCCGGCCAAAGCGCCGACCCGAAGCCCCACAATCTTTATGCCCGAAGCCGGCGACGCGGTCTTCCGCAGTGACTGGTCAAAGGCGGCCACCTACCTGCTCTTGCGCGGCGAACACGGCATCACCCGATCCCGAGGCCTGGGCCACGAACACCCGGACGAAACCAGTTTCATCCTCTATGCCGGGGGGGGAAATGCTGGCCCTGGACGCCGGGTACATCGACTTCGAATTCCATCAGAAAGTCAACGAGGGCCGCAACCACAACGTGGTGCTGGTGGACGGAAAAGGGCCGCCGCTCAAGACCCTGCTGGGCCAGCCGGTGGACGGGGGCGAGGACGCCTACATCGAAAACTACTTCACCAGCGAGGGGGTCGATTACGCCGAGATGCGCGCCGCGTACCAGGGCGTGCAGGTGCGGCGCCGGGTGATGTTCCTAGGCAAGCGCTACTTCGTCATCGCCGACCAGTTGCGCGGCGATGCAGTGCATACCTACGAGTGGCGCCTGCACGGCAATGGCGGAGGTAGCAGCGGGGGAACCTACCTGCGGACCGAGAACCTGGCCCGGTGGACCCGGCCCCAGGCCGAGTTGCTGGCCTATCTACCCCTCCTGCCCGGCCGGATCTTTGCCGAAATCGACACCCTCCACTCCTTTGATTACCTGCAAGAATTGACCCACACCACCTTGCAGGTGCAGCAGCGCGGCCAGAACGCCGAGTTCCTGGCGGTGCTCTACCCGCACAACCTGCACGAGACCACCCCCGTTATCGCCAACGCGACCGCCACCGGCGCCCAGGCAGTGGAGCTTTGGGGGGAGGGGACACTAGACGTGGTCTGGTTGCCCGAGGCGGGAGCAGATTCGGCGGTGGTCACGGGGCACGAAGGCCAGTTGAGCAGCGACACCCGTTTTGGCTGTGCGCGTTACGCCGAGGGCGAGCTGCGCGGCTATACTCTGCAGGGCGCGCGCTACCTGCGGGCAGACGGCAGGCTGGTGCTCAGCGCCACGGACAGTGTGGATGTGAGCCTGGATTTCAGCGATGCTGGAATGGCCGGTTTTGCGCGCGGCCCGGAGACCGGCTATGGCCTCGACCTGGCCTGGGAGGGCGAGGTGGATTCGGTGCGTTTTGGGGGCACCCTGCGCCAGGTCGCGCTCCCGGTCCGCAACGGGTTCCTGCACCTGGAACTGGCCGGGGCCGGCGCTCTGAATGTCGTGAGAGCAGTCGCTGCGCCAAAGCAGCGCGAGGATTTCGACGGCAGCGGCCAAGTCGGTTTCGCCGACTTCTTCCTCTTTGCCGACGCCTTCGGCAGACCCTCTGGCGGCGACTGAACCCCACGTGTATATTTTATTGCAACTGTCGTTGGAACCCCTGCGCGGTACAGCGCGTCTTTTTGTGCAAAAGGAGATTAATTATGAGGAAGAAGATCGGCTTCGCTTTCGCCGTGGTGTTCGCAGTGGCTGCCCTGCAGTGGGCCGTGGCCAGCGTCGACACCCAGCCGGTAGTTGTTCAGCAGGTCTCCGGCCAGACAGTACAAAACGCCGACG
>SICG01000187.1 GCA_009691525.1 Candidatus Latescibacterota bacterium
GGCACAATTACAGGAGGGGTTCGAACTGGCGCCGCAGAATGATCTGGCCGGCGAGGTGGCCTCGCTGGTCATCGAAATGACTGGCACCGAGCGGGTGGCCTTCTGCAACACGGGTTCAGAGGCGGTGAGTACGGCCCTGCGCCTGGCACGCACCGTCAGCGGACGCCTGAAGGTCGCCATCTTTGCCGGCGCCTATCACGGCAACTCGGAAGTGGTGCTGGGGGTGGCTGATGCCGACGGGGTCTACCCTCTTGCCCCGGGCATCACCCAAGGCATGGTCAACGACCTGTTGGTGCTTAACTACGGGATGCCAGAGGCCCTGAGTACTATCAGGGCACACGCCGGAGAGTTGGCAGCAGTTCTGGTGGAACCAGTGCAGAGCCGCCGGCCCGATCTGCAGCCCCGCGAGTTCTTGCATCAGTTGCGCGCCCTGACCCAGGAACTGGGAGTGGCCCTGATTTTCGACGAGATGATCACTGGTTTCCGTATTCATCCCGGCGGGGCCCAAGCCCATTTTGGAATTCACGCGGACCTGGTGGTCTACGGCAAAATCGCCGGGGGAGGCCTGCCCATCGGCATTGTGGCGGGCCAGGCCAGATACCTCGATGGCATCGACGGAGGTTGGTGGCAGTACGGGGATGATTCCGGACCCTCGGTCCAGACCACCTTCTTTGGCGGCACCTTCTGTAAGCATCCCTTGACGATGGCCAGCGCGCGGGCGGCCCTGCAGCATCTGCGCGACCAGGGGCCAGCGCTCCAGCAGCAGGTCAACCTGCGCATGGAACGTCTGGCCAATACCCTCGACTCGTTCTTCGCCGAGGTGGGTATCCCCATGCGCGTGGTGTACTTTGGCTCGCAGTTCCGCTTCGAGTCCTACGGCCAGTACAGCAGCGTGCTCAAACCTCTGGAGCTGGACCTGTTTTTCTATCTGCTGATGGAAAAGGGCGTGTACACCTGGGAACGGCGCATCTGCTTTTTATCCACGGCGCACACCGATGCCGACGTTGAGCTGATTGTCGTGGCCGTACGGGAGAGCGTGCAGCAGATGCTGGCCGCCGGTTTTTGGGAGGGCGGAAAACCTCTGACCCCGGCGGCCGCCTTCCCCATGTCCTCGGCTCAGCAGCGCATGTACCTGCTCAGCCAGCTGGAGGGCGGGGAATTGAGTTGCCATTTATCCGGGGCTTGGCTGGTAGAGGGGCCACTGGACGTGGCGCGACTGAAAGCGTGCGGTCAGCACGTTGTCGAGCGCCACGAGAGCCTGCGCACCGGCTTTGAACTCCACGAAGACCAATTGATACAGCGAGTCCACGCGGAGGCGGCCTTTGAGCTCACCCGCCGGTCGGGACGCGAAGGGGAGGAGGCCGAATTACTGAGCGCCTTCATTCGGCCCTTTGCCCTTCACCAGCCGCCTCTGGTCAGGGCCGAGGTCGTGGGGTTGGGACCAGCGCGACATCTGTTGTTGATGGACACCCATCACATCGCGCTTGACGGCACCTCGCTCAATGTCCTTTTCCAGGAGCTGATGGCCCTCTATCAGGGAGCGGAATTGCCGCCCGCCGGGGTCCAGTACCGGGAGTACGTGCGCTGGCAGCAGGGATTTCTCCAAAGCCCTGACTGTGCGGCCCAGCAATCCCACTGGCTGGCGAAGCTGGGAGGCGAGCTGCCACGCCTCGAATTGCCCCTCGACTTTCACCGGCCGAAGCAGACCATTTTCGCCGGGGCCAGCCATGCGGCTCGCCATCCGGCCGAGGGCATCCGCGAGCTGTCCCGCCGGTTACAAGCTTCTCCTTACATGGTGCTGCTGTCGGCCTACGGAGTCCTGCTCCACAAGCTCAGTGGTCAGGACGATCTGATAGTGGGCACGGTCACTTCCGGGCGGCACCACGGGGAGTTCTCCCGTCTGCTGGGCATGACAGCCAATACCCTTCCCCTCTGGCTGCAGCCGAAGGGGACATTACGGTTTGCCGAGTATCTGAACCAGGTCAAGCAGGTCTGCCTGGAGGCCTATGCCCGGGCCGACTATCCCTTTGAGCTGCTGGTGGAAAAGCTAGGCGTGGCCAGGGACATGGGCCGCCAGCCGCTCTTCGACACACTCTTCACCTATGAGCAGGCGGACGCCCGGGTGCTGCGCCTCGGCGGCCTGGCCATCTCGCCCTGTGCACCGAACAAGAAGGCGTGCCAGTTCGATCTGAACCTCGATATTGTCGAGCAGGAGGGCGTCCTGTGCCTCAATTTTGAGTACCGGACCGAATTGTTTGCTCCGCAGACCATCGCCCGTTTCGCCAGATACCTTGCGGAGATCCTCGACGCGCTGGTCGCTGACCCCCAACAGACACTGGCCGAGGTGGAGATGCTCCCGGCCGAGGAACGCCATCGCCTACTGGCGGAATTTAACGACACCTGCGTGGATTTCCCCGCTGCCTCAGTGCTGGAGCTTTTCGCTGCGCAAGTGGCGCGCTGTCCAGAGGCCGTGGCTGTGGTTGGCCCTGAAGGTGAACTGAGCTACGCAGAACTGAACCGGAAGGCCAATCGCCTTGCCCACTTCCTGCGCGATCAGTATGGGGTCGACCGCGAGATGTTAGTGGGTTTACACCTGGAGCCATCGGCCTGGGTGCCGGTCGCCCTTCTCGGAGTGCTCAAGGCTGGTGGCGCGTATGTGCCGCTCGACCCCGCCTATCCCGTCGAGAGACTGCGGTATATGGCCGCCGACAGCGGCTGCCGACTGGTCCTGGCGGACGGGAAGGTGCCAGCGCTGGAGGATTTTGACGTGGTGGAGATCAGCCGGGCAACCAGCCGCCGCAGCGCTGATCTCCAAAGCACTGGTGCGCCCGAAGACCTGGCCTACCTGCTCTACACGTCGGGGTCCACCGGAAAGCCCAAGGGCTGCGCGATCAGCACAGGCAGCCTGGCCAATTACGTGCAGTGGGCTGACCGCCATTATTTCGGCGAGAGGCCGATTGGTAACTTCGCTCTGCATACGCCGCTGTCTTTTGACCTGACCGTGACCAGTATCTTCTGTCCCCTGACCCGTGGACAAAGCCTGCGGGTCTTCTCATCGGGGCTGGGACCAGACGAGGTATTGCGCCAGGTCTTTGATCCGCAGACCGAAGTGGATGCCGTGAAGATCACCCCGTCGCACCTGTTGCTAGCGCGTGAGCTGGGTCTGCAGCTGACCAATGTGCAGGTGGCCATTCTGGGGGGGGAAGCGGTGCTGCCTGAGCATGTGGAATTCCTGCATCAGTTGAATCCCAAGATGGAGGTCTACAACGAGTACGGCCCCACCGAGGCCACAGTGGGCTGCGCCGCCTGCCGGTTGGAGCCAGGGGGGCGTCGCATACTCATCGGGAAGCCCATTGCCAATACTCGGATCGCAATTCTGAACCGGGACGGGGGTCTTGCCCCGATCGGTGTGGTCGGGGAGTTGTACATCGGCGGCGCAGGATTAGCCCGCGGGTATCACGGCAATCCAGTGCTGAACGCCGAGCGGTTTGTCACCGATCCCCGGTGCACGAGCAGCCGGCTCTACCGCAGTGGTGACCGTGGCCGCTGGCTCCCGGACGGCAGCGTGGAATATCTGGGACGAGCGGACGAGCAGGTCAAAGTGCGCGGCTATCGCATCGAATTGGGCGAGGTGGAGCAGTGCCTGCTTGGCTGCCCCGGGGTGCGTGAGGCGGCTGTTACGCTTAGACAGTTGAGTGGTGAGGCCGTCCTCGTCGCGTATGTAGTGGCCGGGGAAAACGTGGAACTCGATGCTGTGCGCCGGCACCTGGCCGAGTATCTTCCGAGCCACATGATCCCCGCTCATCTGACCTTGCTCCCCGCTTTGCCCCTGAGCGCCAATGGCAAACTTGACCGCCGTGCCCTGCCGGCGCCGTCGATTCCAGTGGCACGTGCGGCAGCCCCGGAGCCGCCCAGCCTGGTAGAGGCCGAAGTGCTGGAGATCTGGCACGAAGTCCTGAACCGAGGGGGAATCGGTGTCCACGATGATTTCTTCTCTCTTGGCGGGCACAGTTTGAAGGCTGTCCAAGTGGTCAACCGGATTCGCCAGCGCCTTGGCGTGGATCTGGGTCTGAGTGCGTTGTTTAACGCGCCCACTGTGGCCGGCTTGGCCAAAGCATTGGTTGGTAGAAACAAGCGCTCGGCGGGGCCCGTCCCCAGGCTGCCTGACCAGCAAGACCACGAACTCTCACACGCCCAAAAACGACTGTGGATCATTGACCAGGTGCGAGGCGCCTCCCAGGCGTACAACATCGCCGGCGCCCTGCTACTCGAGGGAGAACTGGTGGTGGCAGCCCTGGAGGGGGCCATCGCCCTCGTGGTCGAGCGCCATGAATCCCTGCGGACCACCTTCGCATTGGTTTATGGGACACCGCGCCAGCGTGTGGGAGGCGCCTGGGCGCCGGTTCTGACGAGGACCGATCTGAGCACAGAGCCGGACCCGGACACCACCGCTCGCGCCTGGATACAGCAGGCGGCCCAAGAGCCCTTTGACTTGGCGCAGGGGCCGCTCGTCAGGGCCGAGCTGCTATGCCTGGCAGCCGACCGCCACGTGCTCTTTTTCAATGCCCACCACATCATCTTTGATGGCTGGTCGATGGCCGTGATGTTCAGGGAGCTGGAGGCTGTCTACCGTGCCCAGCTGCGCGCAGAGCCCAGCCCGTTGCCCGACCTGGGGCTTCAGTGCCGGGATTGGGCTGCCTGGCAGAATCAGGCGGGCGGGGAAGAGGCTCGGGCGTATTGGCAGACCAGACTCGCCGGTGAATTGCCGGTGCTGAACCTGCCCACGGACCAACCGCGACCGCCAGTCCAGGGAGGAAGAGGCGCAACGAGTCTCATTATTCTAGAACCGGCGACCACAGCCGCTCTGCAGGAACAGTGCCGGGCGCAGAGAGTCACTCTGTTTATAGCGCTGCTGGGAGCAGTGAAGAGCTGGCTGTGGAATTGGTCAGGGCAGGACGAGCTGATCGTGGGCACTCCAGTAGCTGGCCGCACTCATCCGGAACTAGAACAGCAGATCGGCTGCTACATCAATATGCTGCCCCTGCGTTCTGCCCTGCGACCAACTGATTCTTTAGCGGAGATGCTGGCGCAATTGCGCCAAGGAGTCACTGAGGCCTTTGAACACCAAGAGTATCCCTTTGATCGGCTGGTCGAGGACCTGGGCCTGCCCAGAGACGAGAGCCGCCATCCTGTCTTTGGGGCCATGCTCATCCTGCACAACACCGATCAGGGCCTTCTGGGTCTGGATGGTCTGCGCGTTTCAAAATTTGCTGATTGCCGGACCGGCTGTAAGCTCGATCTGAACGTGGAGTTCCTGGAGGATCACGACAAGGGCACCCTGGAGATCCTCGTCGAGTACGACGAAGCCTTGTTCACCGCGCAGACCATGGCCAGGCGCGCAGCTGAGCTGCGTCAGGTTCTGGAAATACTGGCCACGGCTCCAGCCCAGACACTGGCAGGGCTACGGGAGCAGTTGCTTGGCGCCGAGGGACGGCAGGAGCAACGAGAATTCGACCAGTCGCTGCAGAAGCTGAGCGGAGATTTCTAAGGCGATGTGCGGGATCACCGGTATCTTCGCTCCGGGCGGACATGGACGCATCGATGCAGGCGCTCTGGCCTCGATGAGCGCGGCCTTGGCTTTGCGCGGCCCGGATGACCACGGCCTCCACCTCGAGGAAAGCCTCGGCTTCGGGTTCCGCCGACTCTCCATCATGGATCTCTCCGCCCAAGCCAACCAGCCCTTCTTCAGCGAGGACGGTTCCATCGTCCTCATCTGTAATGGGGAAATCTACAATTACCGAGAATTGCAGCGGGGCCTGCTGGCCCGAGGGCACCGGTTCAGATCAGCCTGTGACGTGGAGGTGCTGGTTCACCTGTACGAGGAGCAGGGCTGCGAATTCCTGGCCGGCCTGAACGGGCAATTCGCCCTGGCCCTGTACGACCGAAGGCAGGATCGCCTTCTGCTGGCTCGTGACCATGTCGGCATTGCTCCACTGTTTTACACCGAGACCCAGGGGCAGTGGCTGTTTGCCTCTGAGATCAGAGCTCTTCTTAAACACCCCGGGGTGGAGCCCAAGGTCGACCTGACGGGCTTGGACCAGATGCTCTGCTTTCCTGGACTGGTCAGTCCCCGTACGCTTTTCGCCGGCATCCGGTCCCTGAAGCCCGGTCACTACCTGCTGGTAGACCAAGATGGCAGCCAGCTGGTTGAGTACTGGGACCTGGTCTACCCGCCCAGCAGTGAGTTGGGGGCTCGGGCTGAGGAGGAAGATTGCGTTGAGGAACTGGAGGAGAAACTTCGCCAGGCAGTGGCGTACCGGCTCCAGGCCGATGTGCCAGTGGGCTTCTACCTAAGCGGCGGGCTGGACTCGTCCCTCATCGCTGGCCTAATCAAGAGTCTCAGCGCAGAGCAGCGTCACTCTTTTTCGATAGGCTTTGACGACCCTCAGATCGACGAACGTGTCTATCAGCAGTTGATGGCTTCCCATCTGGGGTCGACGCATCATGAGTATGTCTTTCGCGCGGCTGATATTGGCGAACGGCTCTGGCAAGCCGTAGAGCGGGCGGAGTCTCCGCTGAAAGATTCCTACAACACCTGTTCTTTGGCTCTTTCAGCCATGGTCCACCAGAGCGGGCTGAAGGTCGTCCTCACCGGGGAAGGGGCCGACGAACTCTTTGCCGGATATGTCGGC